>JAURHM010000064.1 GCA_030833315.1 Burkholderiales bacterium | reverse complement strand
GATCCTGCCTGCGGTTTATCAAATCAGTTCTTTCCTTATCGATCACGGCATGACGCTGGAACAGGCCTTCCACCAGCCGCGCATTGATGCCAGCGGTGGCGATACCGTCGGCGTCGATCCCCGTCATCCGCAGGCGGTTGAATCAGCACTGGCGGAACGGTTCCCGGTGGAAAACAATGAGCTCGTGGTCTATCCCGCCAACTATGGCTGCCCCAGTGCCGTGTTGCGCGATCCACGTTCAGGGGAGCATTACGGAATGACCGACGTCATGTCGCCATGGTCCGGAGCCGTAGCCACCTGAGCCAACTTCCATGATACTGTATATAATTACAGTATTATGACCTACTCCAGCACCCCGCCCCGCAGATCTTCCCCATCGCGCCGGATTCCCATCGGCGTGCCGCTGTCACCCGCACTGAACCAGACCAGACAGGCATTACCGCTGGGCGCAGGCCGGGTCGCCGCCGGCTTCCCCTCTCCGGCAACCGATCACGTCGAGCAGCGCCTGGATCTGAGCGAATACCTGGTGCTGCATCCGGAAGCGACTTTTTTTCTGCGCGTCAAAGGCGATTCGATGACCGGCGCCGGCATCCACCATGGCGACCTGCTGATTGTTGACCGGTCGCTGTCCCCGGCATCGGGTCGCGTCGTTGTCGCCACGCTGAACGGCGAACTGACCGTCAAACGCCTGCAGCGCAGCCGCGGCAAACTCACGCTGAAAGCGGAAAACCCGGCCTACCCCGATCTCGCCGTCAGCGACGAACACGACTTCCAGATCTGGGGCGTGGTCGCGCACGTCGTGCACACGCCATGACTACGACCATCGCACTGGTCGACGGCAACAATTTTTATGTCTCCTGCGAACGGGTGTTCAATCCGGCGCTGGAATGCCGGCCGGTTGTCGTGCTGTCGAACAATGACGGCTGCGTGGTCTCGCGGAGCAATGAAGCCAAGGCGCTGGGCATCCGGATGGGCGTGCCGTTTTTTGAAATCCGCAGCTTCATCAAAAGCCACGGCCTGACCTGGCTCAGCTCCAATTACGCGCTCTACGGCGACATGAGTGCGCGCATGATGGCACTGCTCGGCGAGTTCGCGCCGCGCCAGGAAATTTATTCGATCGATGAATGTTTTCTCGATTTCACCGGAACGCCGGGAAAAGTCCGCGATCATGGCCGAAGCATCCGTCGTCGAGTACGCCAATACCTAGGCATCACCACCTGCACCGGGATCGGTACATCCAAAACGCTTGCCAAACTGGCGAATCACGTCGCCAAGACACATCGGCAATACCAAGGGGTCTTTGACTGGGAGCAATTATCGCTGCTGGAACAGGAGGCACTGATGGACACGCTCGATGTCGGCGAAATCTGGGGCATCGGCCGCAGACTCTCCCCGCAATTGAAGGCGATGAGCATCCATACCGTGCTTGACATGAAGCGCGCGAACGCCACGCTGATGAGAAAACGGTTCAGCGTTCTGCTGCAGCGTACCGTTGCCGAACTCAACGGCGAATCCTGCATGAATCTGGATGACGTCGCAGAGCCTAAATCACAGATCCTCGCCAGCCGGAGTTTCGGCAGACCGGTGACTGCACTGCAGGAATTGCGCGAAGCCGCATCCAGCCACATTATCCGTGCGGCGGAACGGCTGCGGTCACAACACTCGTCCTGCTCACAGGTCACCGTGTTCATGCATACCAATCGTTTCCGCAATAACGACCCGCAATACAACCCCGCGATACTGGTACCGCTTACCGTCGCGACCGATGACACCCGGCGGCTGATTGCCGCGGCGATGTCGGGCCTGGAGAGCATTTACCGCACGGGATTCCGCTACAAAAAAATCGGCGTCATGCTGACCGGCTTGCAACCGGTGCACGCCGTTCAGGATGATCTTTTCTCGACTGTCGAGCAGCCGCGAGCCACACGCCTGATGAGCACCATGGATCGCATCAACCGGATTTATGGCATGAACACGGCGACGTTTGCCAGCGCGGGAATCGACCAACCCTGGCGCATGCAGACCGCGCAAAAATCACCGCGTTACACAACGTCCTGGAATGAATTGCCGCAGGCCCGTTGACAATGACTGAATTGTCAGCGCCGGTTCGCCGCCGAACCGCTTTGCCACAAATGGCTCCACCAGTACCAGGCAATCAACGCCGTCGTTAACAACCCAAAAAGACTGTAAGCCGTGGCCATCAGGCCATAGCCGAAATGCGCAATCAACTGTCCCGCCAGCAGCAGCCCCGGCAGATTGCCGTAAATTGCCAGCATGCGGATGCCCATGATGCGCCCGCGATAGCGTTCATCGGAAGTGCGCAGCAGCAGCGTGCTGATCGGGATCAGGCCCATGGTCTGCATGATGCCGGCAATGAACAACAGCGGAATGCCTTCCGCCGGACTGCGCGTCTGCGCGAACAGCAGCAGCATGCCCAGCCAGGCCGCGCCGAAGACCAGCATTGCACGCGCCGGCGCAAAAGAACCGCCGAAGCGGCTCATGATGATGGATCCGAACAGCGCACCGCTGGCACCTGCCGCCACCATCGTGCCCAGCGTGGTCTGGCTCGCGCCGTAAACCTCCTTGGCGACATAAGGCATCAGCCCGGTAAACAGCGGAAATGCGGTGAGGTTGAGCAGGAAAGCAAAAAACATCGTTGCGCGAAGATGCGGCGCGCGCCAGACATAACTCATGCCCTCTTTCAGATCGCGCCAGGGCGTGGCCTGCTGCACGGCAGCCGCGTGGCTGGCACTGCGCGACTCGATCACGCGGGTGCTCAGCAGCAGGCTGATGCCGTAAAAGATGACCACGAACACATAGGCCCAGGACATGCCCAGCATTGCGACTAGGCCGGCGCCAGTCAGCGCGCCGGCGATGCGCGCCGAATCCTGCGTGGTGCGCTGGATACTCATCGCCGGCATCAGATGCGCCGGGGGCACGGTTTCGCCGACCAGCGCCGTGCGCATGCCGATATCCGAGGGTTTGACCAAGCCGAGCACTGCCGTGGTCATCAGCACCAGCGTCGGCGTCACTGCGTCCATGAAGGCAGCGACCATCAGCACCGAAGCCAGGGTTGCATACAGTCCGCGCATCGCACAAAGCACAATGCGATGACCGATGCGATCGCCCATCACGCCGAACATCGGCGACAACAGGGTACCGACATACTGCAGCGACGCAAAAACCGTCAGCATCAGCACCGACCGGGTCTCGACCAGCACATACCAGCCGAGAATCAGCATTTCCATTTCCATCGCCCAAGACGCGGCCAGATCGGCCGGCCACTGGAAGCGGAAAGAACGGACACGGAACGGCGCCAGCGCCGGGCTGCGGACAGCTCCGCCGGATGCGCTCATGACATCAATCCAGCACCATCAGCCAATCAACCGCAGTAACGCCCTGCGGGCCGGCCAGCACCGGGTTCAAATCGAGTTCGGCGAGCCGCGGCCCCGCCGCCGCGCCAAACCGCGACACCGCGCTGACCATCTGCGCCAGCGCCTGTTTGTTGACCGGCGGCTTGCCACGCACGCCATCGAGCACGGCCCTGCTTTTTAATTCATCGAGCATGCGCATCGCTTCGCCTTCGGTCACCGGCGCCACGCGGAACACCACGTCCTTGAACACTTCGATCAGCACGCCGCCCAGGCCCACCATCACCACGGGACCGAAAGAAGCGTCGCGTTTGAGGCCGATCACCAGCTCCACATCGCCCTGCGCCATCGCCTGTACCAGCACGCCGCTGATGTGGACACCGGCCTTGTAGACTTTGGCATTGGCGACCAGTTGAGAGAAAGCCGTGCGTACCGCATCCGCATCCTTCAGATTCAGGGCAACACCTTTCGCTTCGGTTTTATGCAGGATATCGGGCGACTCGATTTTCAGCACTACCGGGTAACCCAGCGACTGCGCCGCAGCGACCGCCTCATCCGCCGTCGTCGCCAGCTTCGCGGCCGCCGTCTGCACGCCGCAGCTTTGCAGCAGCGCCTGACCTTCGAGACTCGACACCGCACCGGACTGCGCCGGCAGCTTCAGTTTTGGCAGTTGCAATGCCGCACGTGCAGGGGCATCAGCCATCCAGTTGCGCCGGGCTTCGGCATAACGCACGATGGCGCCCACCGCATCGACCGCGGCTTCGGCACTGCGCAGCACCGGAATGCCGGCCACACGCATTTTTTCCGCCGCCGCATCGGGCATGCCCATCCAGCACACGATGAACGGCTTTGTCGTCTGCGCTTTGGCTTCGACGAAATTCTGTACGTTCATGTCGGCCTGCTTTTCCGAGAACGACAGCCAGGCAATGGCCACATCCACCCTGGGATCGGACAGCAGGATATTGATGCTCTCGCGCATCAGGTTAGGGTTCACCAGTCCCTGCGCGGTGATATCCACCGGATTGCCGGTGGAACCGAAGGCCGGCACCACCTTGCGCAACGCCGTTGTGGTCGCCTCACCGAGTGTGGCAACGTTGAGGCCGATTTCTTCGGCCCGGTCTGCCATCAGCGCACCGGCGCCGCCGGAGCGCGTGATGATGCCGATACCGTTGCCGGCCGGTAGTGGGCAGTTTGAAAATATCTCAACAAAATCAAGTAGTTGCTCATCACTGCGGGCGCGGATGATACCGCGCTGGCGAATCACGCCATCAAACACCGCATCCTCGCCCGCGAGCGAACCGGTATGCGAGGCAATCGCCTTCGCGCCGGCGCGGGTGCGTCCAACCTTGGTCAGTATCAGCGGTTTGCAGCGTTGCATCGCATCCTCGGCAACCTGCAACAAGCCCGTACCGTTTTTCAAACCTTCGATATAACCGGCGCCGACCTTGATCTGCGGTTCGGCAATGATCGCGCCCATGACATCGACAAACTGGATATCGCTTTCATTGCCGGTGTTGACGAAGAATCCGAAATTGAGACCGCGCTTGCGTGCCACGCCAGCCGTTGCCGTACCCAATGCACCGGACTGCGTGACAAAGGCCGCCGGTCCTTGCGGCGTCGGCCCCAGCGAAAACTGGCTGAAAGTCGCCATCACGTTCTCGAACACATTGACCAGTCCCAGGCAGTTCGGGCCAAGGATGCGCACACCGCTGTCGCGGATCGCCTGTTTCAGCTCGGCTTCAAGACGAACACCATCACCGCCCACTTCACTGAAGCCGGAACTGAACACCACGGCCGCCTTGACGCCCTTGCGCCCGAGTTCGCGCAGGGTGTCGGGCACATGACGCGCCGGTACCGCCACTACCGCGAGATCCACGGAACCGGGGATGGAAGCGATGTCCGGATAACAGGGCCGATCCAGCAGCGTCTGGTATTTCGGATTGACCGGAATGATGCGCCCGGCATAACCCTTGTCAACCAGCGCCTTGAAGGTGCGGCCGTTGATCTTGTTGAAGTCGCTGGATGCGCCGATGACGGCAATCGATTGCGGGTGAAGCAGCGCACGGATGGCGTCGTTCATTGTTTGGACTCGGTTAAATAAAATAAGGTTGGCCGAAGATAGCCGCTGCACATGCCCGGGTCAAACCGGACTCGTGATAGATTCGACAGTACGGACTGCGCAAAACAAGAGGAGGAACCATGAAAAAAATCATTCAATGCGGTATTGCCGGGGCACTGATGGCCTGCGCGACGCTCGCAGGCGCGCAGACGGCGCAGAACTATCCTTCACGCTCCATACGCATGATCATTCATTTCCCGCCGGGCGGACCGACCGATTTTGTCGGCCGCGCACTGGGACAAAAGCTGACTGAAGCCTGGAAACAGCAGATCATCGTCGAGAACCGCCCCGGTGCGGGCGGCGTGATCGGCGTCGAAACCGTGCTGCGGGCGCCTGCCGACGGCTACACCCTGCTCTTCGGCACATCAGGCTCGCTGGCGCTGGCGCCCGCGCTGCAGAAACTACCCTATAACGTTTTCACCGACCTCGCGCCCATCGTGCTCACCGTAATCAATCCACAGGTCCTCGTCGTCCACCCTTCGCTCCCGGTGCGTTCTGTCCAGGATCTGATCAAGCTCGCCAAAAGCAAGCCGGGCCAGATCAACTACGGGTCGGTCGGCCCGGGCAGCCCCCAGCACATGGGCATGGAATTGCTGAAATCGATGACCGGCACCAACCTGCTGCATGTGCCATACAAAGGCACTTCTCCCGCGATGACTGATCTGATATCCGGTCAGATCACCGTGATGTTCAACAGCATTCCGACTGTTCTGGCGCAGATGCAGGCCGGACGTATGCGCGGCATCGCCGTCGGTAGCGCAAACCGATCGCCGGCGATTCCGGATATTCCGACTGTCGCCGAATCCGGTGTCAAAGGCTTTCAGTACGCTACCTGGTACGCGCTGATGGGACAGGCCGCCCTGCCCAAGGACATCGTTGCCAAAATCAATGCCGAATCCGTGAAGGCCCTGTCCGAACCCGAAATGGCCAAGCGGCTATCAAGTCAGGGCGCGGAACCTTCGCCCGGCACCCCGGAAGCGCTGGGAAAATTCATGCGCGACGAATACGAAAACTGGGTAAAAGTGATCAAGACCGCGAACATCAAGCTCGAATGACCACCGCATCGCCGCGGCGGCGATCAGCGCAGCCCGGCGATGTGTTTGAGCAGGCCCTGTGCGGCCAGCTCAACCAGGTCCAGCACTTCCTCAAAGCCCTGTGCCCCGCCATAGTAGGGATCGGGTACATCACGACGGCCGGCCTCCGGCGCGAATTCCAGAAACAGTTTCACGCGCTCGCGATAGTGTGCCGGGCATATCCTGCGCAGGGCTGCGAGATTCACTTCGTCCATCGCCAGCACGTAATCAAACGCTGCAAAATCATCCTGATTGACCTGGCGGGCTCTCAAAGCACTGAGATCGTAACCGCGCCTACCGGCGGCAGCCTGCGAACGTGCATCCGGCGGCTCACCAATATGGTAATCATGGGTGCCAACCGATTCAGACTCGATGTCAGCAGACAGCCCATTCTTCCCGACCAGATGCTTGAACACGCCTTCGGCAGTCGGCGAGCGGCAGATATTGCCCATGCAGACAAAAAGCACACGCGTCGCCATTGTTATTATGCCGCTTCGATGAACAAACGCTGCTTCAGCACATGCAGCTCATCACGCAACTGTGCCGCCTTCTCGAACTCCAGATTGCGCGCCGCATCGAGCATCTCTTTCTCGACACGTTTGATTTCGCGGGTCATGTCCTTGGTGCCCATGGCATCGTAGCGGGCCTGGTTCTGCGCCGCCTTCAGTTCCATGCGTGCGCCTTCCTGGTTGTAAACGCCGTCGATGATGTCCTTGATGCGTTTGGTCACGCCGACCGGGGTGATGCCGTGCGCCAGATTGTGCGCAACCTGCTTGGTGCGGCGACGGTCGGTTTCGTCCATTGCCTTGCGCATCGAATCGGTGATGCGGTCGGCATACAGAATGGCCTTGCCGTTGAGATGGCGCGCCGCGCGGCCGATGGTCTGGATCAGCGAGCGCTCCGACCGCAGGAAACCCTCCTTGTCGGCATCCAGTATCGCGACCAACGACACTTCCGGCAGGTCGAGACCTTCGCGTAGCAGGTTGATGCCTACCAACACGTCGAACTCGCCGAGGCGCAGATCGCGGATGATCTCGACCCGCTCTACGGTATCGATGTCGGAGTGCAGGTAACGCACCTTGATGCCGTGTTCCGCCAGATAGTCGGTGAGGTCTTCGGACATGCGCTTGGTCAGCGTCGTCACCAGCACCCGCTCGCCGGCGGTGATGCGCAGATTGATTTCCGACAGCAGGTCATCGACCTGGGTGGTTGCCGGCCGCACTTCCAGCACCGGATCAACCAGTCCGGTCGGCCGCACCACCTGCTCAACCACCTGCCCCTGGTGCATGCGTTCGTATTCCGCCGGCGTTGCCGACACGAACACCACGCGACGCATGAACTTCTCGAATTCATCAAAACGCAGCGGCCGGTTGTCCAGCGCCGACGGCAGCCGAAAACCATAGCCGACGAGGTTTTCCTTGCGCGCACGATCGCCCTTGTACATGCCGCCCACCTGCGGAATCGTCACATGGCTTTCGTCGATGAACATCAGCGCATCGGGCGGCAGATAGTCGATCAGCGTCGGCGGCGGCTCCCCCGGCCGGCGGCCGGAGAGATGCCGTGAATAGTTTTCAATGCCCTTGCAGAATCCCATCTCATTGAGCATTTCCAGGTCAAAACGGGTGCGCTGCTCGATACGCTGCGCCTCCACCAACTTGTGATCCCCGGTGAAGGTTTCGATGCGTTCACGCAGCTCGACCTTGATCGCCTCAATCGCCCGCAGCGTCGTTGCGCGCGGCGTTACGTAATGGCTGGACGGGTAGACGGTAAACCGTGATACACGCTGCAGGATATGGCCGGTCAGCGGATCGAAGATCTGGATGCTTTCGACCTCATCATCAAACAGCGAGACCCGCACCGCGGTCTCGGAGTTTTCCGCCGGAAAGATGTCGAGTACGTCGCCGCGCACGCGGAACACACCGCGCTTGAACTCGAATTCGTTGCGGTCGTACTGCATTTCGGTCAAGCGCTTGATTGCGTCGCGCTGCGGCAGTTTTTCGTTCTCGCGCAGGTGCAGGATCATACCGTGGTAATCCGACGGATCGCCGATACCGTAAATCGCCGATACTGTGGCGACAATGATCACGTCGGGTCGCTCCAGCAGCGCCTTGGTTGCCGACAGGCGCATCTGTTCAATATGTTCGTTGATGTTCGAGTCTTTCTCGATGAACAGGTCTTTCGACGGCACATAGGCTTCCGGCTGGTAGTAATCGTAGTACGATACGAAATACTCCACCGCATTCTCGGGATAGAACTCGCGCATCTCGGCATAGAGCTGCGCCGCCAGCGTCTTGTTGGGGGCCATGATCAGCGCGGGACGGCCCATGCGGCCGATGACATGCGCCATGGTGTAAGTCTTGCCGGAACCGGTGACGCCGAGCAGCGTCTGGAACGACAGACCGTCGCGCAACCCTTCAGTCAGCTTGTTGATGGCTTCGGGCTGGTCCCCGGCCGGCGCAAACGTCTGGTGCAGACGATAAGGGCTGTTGGGGAAGGTGACGATTTCCATGGGCGGCAGACGAAAGGAGCAATTTTAACAAATCGCGTAGCGCAGAGCCGCCAATTCCCGCGCACTGCACCGGATCAAACCGATCAGTCCCGGCGATTCGACTTCAATCTTTAACTAAATCAAAGTAAAGCGGTCCTCAAGAACTAAAATCGTCTTAGCCCAATCTGACAAGAGCAAGAATATGGGCGCTACCAATGGCCATGAACCCAAAAACGGGAAACCCTTCCCCATCGCGCTGATGCCGCTGCCTGACGGCCTGAGCATCGCTTGTCAGCGCATCCTTGCCAATCTGGCGTTTGCGGTAATTGTCTGGCTGACGGGCATCAGTTACGTGCTGCTGCTGGTATTCGCGCTGACCTGGTGGAAGTTTCCGGGTTACGTTTGAGCCAATAGCGCAGACTTGGCATAACCGGAAATATGAATAGCGGTGCGATTGGCTGCATTATTTATTTATAAACAATAAGTTATGTAATTTTCCAATAGTGATGCTGTAAAACTTGCCACGACGATCCAGATTGTCATATTGTCTGACAATCCTGCAAAAGTCAGCCGCTATGCCCAAAGCCCCACTGCTGGAGATCCCCAAATTCGGCGCCCTCCCCCTACGCCAGCAGGCAGAACATGCCATACGTCAGGCACTCATCGAGGGGCAATTTCTGCCCGGCCAGCGAATCACCGAGCGCGAACTGACTGCCGGTCTGGGCGTATCCCGGACTCTGATCCGCGAAGCCCTCCGCCAACTTGAGTTCGAAGGCTTGATCAGCGTGATCCCCAACCGCGGCACCGTCGTGCGCGAACTCAACAGTGATGAAATCCAGGATCTGTATGCCATCCGCGCGGTTCTTGAGGGTCTCGCGGCAAGAACATTTACGGAAAAAGCCGGGGAGCAGCAATTGCAGTTACTCGGCAAAGCTGCCCAAGACACCATCAAGGCCTATCAGTCCGGCGATTCCACTGCGGCGTTGGAAGGTAAAAACCGGTTCTACGATATTCTCGTGGAAGGCGCCGCCAGCCCGCCCCTGTCTACCATGCTCGGCACTCTTCAAACGAGATTCCGGCAATGGCGAGCCGTTGGCATCAAGCATCCGCAACGCTCCCCCGCAAGACCGCAGGAAGCCATCGCCGGCATCCAGGCGATCTGGGAAGCCGTCAACCGGCGTGATGCGGCAAGCGCAGAATCCGCAACGCGAGATGAAGCCCGGCGCGGTGCGGCCGAACTGTTGCGCGTCATTGCATTAGCGCCGAAAGCTGTTGCAGCCCGACACTGAAGCCCCTTTTCCCAATGCCGTTCAACCGGCAAACCGTTGGAGAACCATGATGGCAAGACTGAGTTACGTTGATCCAGAAACCATAACTGATCCGCAAATACGTCGATGGCTGGATGATGCTGTCACCGCTGGCAGGCCCGGTCCCGAAAATCAGGCCATACGCGCACACCAGCCTGATGTGATGCGCTCATTCACGTTGACGCGAGAAATGCTGTTCGACAACAACGCCGGCATCGTCGAACATGACCTCAAGGAACTGCTGAGGGCTTACATCGCGCATACCATCGAATGCGGCTACTGAAGCAATCAAGGTACCGCGCGGTCCGCGCGGGATGCGAACGACCGGATGTTCGAATTGATGCAATACGAAAAATCAGAAAAATTCACGCTACGAGAAAAAATTGCACTGCGTTATGCCGACGCCATCATGTACGATCCCAATCAGGCCGACGATATACTGTGGGCCCAACTGAAGAGAGAATTCTCCGAAGCCGAAATTGTTGAAATCGGCTACTGGATTGGCTTCACTTTTGGCGGCCAGCGATGGCTGAAGACCTTGTCTGCAAAACAAGGGGAATTCGATGCCTATCTCAAGGCTAACAAAGCCACCTCCTAAAGTTCTGGTCGTCCGGCGATGTCAAAGTCAGTGCAATCCGCTCAACACACATTCCGGGCCACACCCCTTAACGGATGGATACCGCGGCGGACAGCTTCGTAACCGGCATTGACGCTGGCAACGACCTGCTTGCCCTGCCACGCAACTCCACGATATTGATCAATGTCAGCCTTAAGTCCACTTTATAGACAATATAGGGTGGATGCCCACTCACCGGATACGGTGCTGTGGTACGAGTCTGCCCAAAAAATCGGGAAAGTTAAGTATAATTTCGAAGCAATTCATCAACGAATTGTTATGAATTCTGGTAACTGCTTCTTTTCTGATTTTTCACCAATCCCGGAGGGTATAAATTGAAATTCGGTAAATCGATTTTTGCGGTAGCTGCTGTTGCATTTTTTGCGGCTGGTCAGGTCCATGCTCAACCCGGATCGCGCGTATGCGGCTGGTATTCCGATGCCGAAAAAAACAAGAAGGGCAACTTTGCCTTTGTTTATGAGTCCCGCGAAGCGGATGTTTCGGACAAGAAACAGTGCGAAAAATTCATCGACGAGATGAGGAAGGCCATC
Organism: Burkholderiales bacterium; assembly: GCA_030833315.1. Taxonomy (GTDB): domain Bacteria; phylum Pseudomonadota; class Gammaproteobacteria; order Burkholderiales; family SG8-41. Next base: position 3,432 of record JAURHM010000064.1, on the reverse strand, counting down.
AACACCAAGCAAGAATTGGCAATGTTTAAAGAAATGCCTTGGGACAAGGTCGGTCATGGCACCAAGTGCGAATCACTCGGTGCGCGCTTTGTTGACGGCAAACAATACAAAAGCAATGACATGTGCGACTACATGGCAGCCAAAGGCCACGGCTACATGGTTATGAAGACCATGGAGATAGACCAGGCTACGGGAAAGCCCATACTGGTAAACAAACAGCCTGTTATCACCACCACCTACAAGAAGCTGTAATACTTTCTGCACTTGTTTAACGTGGTCACATAAAAAACCCGCCTCGGCGGGTTTTTTATTTCTAGCTTCGGCTACCGTAATGCATGATAGCCTGTCCCTGTTCATTCCATGAAATTTCGAAGCCGCAGAGACCGCTTCTGAGGGCTTCTACGCTCTCTTCAAATCGCCCCAGGGCAACCGCTTTGACGCGGGTGAGCCCACCCTCCGGTCTGCTCCCGAGATTTTGAACAAGAATCAGACGTTCATACCCGCCATAGAGAAGTGTCGCCTGCATGACCAGGAAACCTGTGCCAAGGAGGTTTTTAAGGCTTTTGAAATTTCTGGGAGACACTGTGACGCCAATGACATCCCGTCCAAGACGGCGTGCGTAACTCATTCGCTCGGCGATCAACGCATGATGTATCCCGCGAAACTGCCATTTCGGGTGGACGGCAACCCCGTCAAATAAGCAAAATCTTTTTCGACTAGCCGGATCAATTTCAAGTAAATCTGCAACCTTGTGAGTGGCGGAATTTGAAACTGTCAGAACAGCGTAGGCGACAAGGTCCCCTTCTCCCGAAAATCCCCCGACAACGAAGCCATCATTGATCTGCTCACGGATAAACTCCAGAGACTCTCTGCGAACAATGTTGTTGGACAGATGGCTGGTTGCAGCGCAATGAACTGCAAAGGCGGCTTCCGCATCGGACCCCAGCAGCAATCGACACGATATGCCATCACTGATTTCCGCACCACTCATGAAATTACTTCGGCAAAATTCACGACCTTCAGTGAAGGATACAAGTTGAGCTGGGCAGCAACATTCATGTTTACTATGTATGAAAACGATGGCAACGTTTCAACCTCGATTTCATGGGGTTTTTTGCCGCCCTGGAGGATTAAGGCAGCCTTGTATGCCGCAAGCTGACCAACGTTGCGATAAGGCGAGACAAGACCAAATAATGCTTTGCCATCGCGCAGCATGACTTCTGTAGCCGAATAAACCGGAACTCTCAGTTGAAGCGCCGTTTCAGTGACCAGCTTGCGGTTCTGCCCAAGGAAGCTGTCTGCGCCCAAGTACAGGAAATCCGGCTGTCGACGCGCAATTTCGCCGATCAGGGCAGGCAGTGATGATTCGATCGGACGCTTCTTCTCATCAAGGGGTACTGGAAACTCGATAAGCGTGAATTTTGCCCGATTGCTGATTTCCTTGAGCTCGTCCACGCTCTGTTTGGAGTTTGATTCGGCAGGATTGAATGCCACGGCAAGTGTCTTGAAACTGCGATAAGCACGTATGGCATCAATCTGTCGTTCGATAGGAACGACGTGCGAAACGCCGGTAATGTTACGTCCACTGGCGCCGCGCTTGGCTATTAACCCTGCGCCCTCGGGGGAGGACACCATTGTGAATACGATGGGTATGTCAGTCACGTGCTTTTTCGGATCAATTTTTCCGATTGCACCACACACAGCCACAGTGACCGGCGTTCCCCAGAGATAGATCAGATCGGGTTGCATCGCCCGCGCCTCACGAATCAGCTCGGGTACGCGATTCACATCGCGGTCGACATTGCGGACGATGAATTCCGCGGCAATCCCCTTGGAAAGGAAATAGTCCTTGAAACCAAGCTCAACCGGCGTTTCACCTCGAAAAAGAATCATGTAGATGCGGAATGGTTTGCCATTTGCCGCAAGTAAAGATCCAAAGGGAAGTCCGAAAGCACCGGCGACGCCCGCCCTCAAGACGCCCCTGCGATTCAATTTCATCGGGCGATCCTTTCATCGCGTTTCCGTAGCCATATTGTTATGAGCAGGCAGAAGATCGTCGACGACACCATTACAAAACCCAGAATGGAAATCGCGCTAACGGGCCCCATGCGAAGAGCAATAATACCTGCAATTACCGGGCCGAGCGCACCGCCGATTCTCTCGATCAGGCGGAACAGTCCAAGTGCGCTACTTGCATTCTCATGACCATTTATCGTTTCCACGGAACGGGAGATCAAGGTAAGTTGGGAGGAAATGCTCATTGCCTGCCCCAAGCCTAGCCCCACGATACCCAACAGTACCATTCTCGATGAGGGTTCAAGAGCGATCGGCAGCAAGCAAATGCCCGATATCAAGCCACCGGCAATTACCAGCGGAAAATGACACTGATAGCGGTCGCCGATCATGGAAAACAAAGGCATCGCCAACAGAGCTATAACCCCGTAAACAATTGCGAAACGGCCGATTTCGGAATTGGAGCTGCCGAAATTTGCTAGGACAACCGGGGTCAGGAAAATCAGAAATCCGCTGAGCAATATCTTGGCTGGGATCGCGGCAAAAATCGATATGGCCATGAAACGGCTATTACGTAACAGACTGGTGCCACCCGCGTAGGCATCCTTGCTGTTTTCTTTGCGGTTTGATGCGTTACCGTTTACAGCAAGTATCTTCCAGGCCAAAGGCAGCGCGAATACAGAGAGCAGGGCCGCGACTGCGAGAACTCCGCTGAAACCCATGGAGTCGGCGAGCACACCTCCAACTGCCGGCGCGCAGACTTCGGAGACCATGATGGCGCTGACAAAGGTCGCAATGCCACGGCTGCGGTTTTCAGCATTTGTGTTGTCGACGACATAGCCTTGGCAGGACATGAACATCAACGCATACCCTACACCCTCAATCACCCTGGAAACTACCAGCACCCAGAAATTTCCGGCCAGCGCCGTTCCCAGAAGCCCGCCAGCCATAAGTAATGCACCCAACATATAACTGTTACGACGCCCATAAGTATCAGACCAGCGGGCTGCGTAAGGCATGCAAAGCGCCATACTGGCGAGATAAGCGGTGATCGGGATGCTTGAGGACAGTTCCGGGGACAGTGTCGATGACTGATCGGCGATTTCGCCCAGATAAACGGGAAGAAACGGTCTCGACAGCATCGATGCAAACATAAAAATGAACGTTAGGATCCGCACCCTCACGACATCTTTAGCGTTGTCGCTTGCATCAGCTTCCTGGCGTATGCGCAAGCGTTCGCCAATGGATTCCAGCGCTGCCACAGCGGATTGCACCCTGCTTTGAGGTAGCCCCCGCGCGATATCAATCATGCTGGAGTAAGTCTCATTGATCCGCTCGGTAATCCGATCAAGCCGCGCATTCAGTCTGGCTGCGATGCCACCGCTGCTGCTTTTGGCCGGGTTGCTGAAATCGCCGCGG
>JAURHM010000046.1 GCA_030833315.1 Burkholderiales bacterium | reverse complement strand
TTAAAGGCGAGGATAAAGTCGGTTGCTCAATAACCGTTTCAATTTACCAGATTTTTGAATATTTGGAACAATTTGCCCTTGCGACTGGCCGGGAGGTCGCTGTCAGGCTATACTCCTGAAGCGTGATTTACCCCCAAAGCCATTCATTGAATCCGGCGCCACTGCCGATCCCTTCCTTCTGCGCCGCGCCCCCGCGCCGCGCTACGCGAGCGTGACGTCCGCGTTGCCTCTGCGCCACTCCAGTTAGCCCCATGTCGTTTGCCGATCTGAACCTGATACCCGAGCTGCAACGTGCCGTCGCCGATGAAGGCTACAGCCAACCCACACCTATCCAGGCCAAAGCCATTCCTGCGGTATTGGAGCGCCGCGACATCATGGGTTGCGCCCAGACCGGCACCGGAAAGACGGCCGGATTTACGCTGCCGATGCTGCAGCTGCTCGCCCCTTACGCCAACAGCAGCCCGTCGCCGGCACGCCACCCGGTGCGCGCACTGGTACTGACCCCGACACGTGAACTCGCCGCCCAGGTCAGCGACAGCATCAAGGCCTATGGCAAATTCCTCAAGCTGCGCTCAACGGTGGTTTACGGCGGCGTCGATATGCCGCCACAGACCAAGATCCTGCGCGAAGGCGTTGATATCCTCGTCGCTACACCGGGCCGTCTGCTCGATCACGTACAGCAGAAAAGCGTATCGCTCAGCCAGGTTGAAATCGTAGTGATGGATGAAGCCGACCGCATGCTCGACATGGGATTCCTGCCCGACATCCGGCGCATTCTCGCCCTGCTGCCCACGCAACGCCAAAGTCTGCTGTTTTCGGCCACATTTTCCGAAGAGATCAAGAAACTCGCCAATCAGATGCTGCGCAGCCCAACGCTGATCGAGGTTGCTCGCCGCAACGCTCCGGCGGATCTGGTCAAGCATCAGGTTTTCGAAACCCCGGCATCGCGCAAACACGCTGTCCTGGCCAACCTGATCCGCAGCCGGGAAATGAAACAGGTGCTGGTGTTCCTGCGCATGAAGCGCGACTGCAACAAGCTGGCGCGTGATCTGGTGCGTGACGGCATCAATGCCACCGCCATCCACAGCGACCGCACCCAAGCCGAGCGCGAACAGGCGCTCAGCGATTTCAAGGAAGGCCGATCCACCGTGCTGGTGGCCACCGACATCGCTGCACGCGGCATTGATATTGAAGAACTGCCTTTCGTCATCAACTACGAGCTGCCCTATACACCTGAAGACTATGTCCATCGCATTGGCCGCACCGGTCGCGCTGGCATGCCGGGCGAAGCCATTTCGCTGGTCTGCCCCGATGAAATGCGCCTGCTCGCCGACATTGAAAAACTGCTGAAGCGCGCCATTCCGCGCCAGTCCGTTGAAGAAGGCGCTGCAGACCTCGCGGCCGAACGCGAATACGATCGCAGCCGCGAGCGCCGCCCGCGCCGCGAAGAACGCGAACAGGAACCCCGGCGCACGGCAGCACCGGCAGCCAAACCGCGTCCGCAGCTTGCCGCTGACGGATTTGATTTCAGCAAGCCTTACGTACCCGCATCGGGTCCTGCGACCGCAACGCCTGCATCGGCGCCGGTTCAGCGTCCACGGGGCAACCGTCCTCAGGCAGCTCTTCTCGGCGGCTTTGTTTCCAGAGACAAGAAGTAACTGAAGTAACTCCGGGAATTAATCCCGGCGTCTCCCCTGCGCCGGCCGCATCACCCCGCCTTGATCAGACCTTCTCCGGCAGCACCGGGAGCGCGGCTATAATCATCGCTCTTTATCGCCCATGGAGCCTGATATGGCTAACGCAAAAATGATCACTCCCGCAGCACTGCAGGCTGCGCTGCATGACGGCCGCGAAATCGCGCTGCTGGACGTGCGTGAAGACGGCGAATTCGGCGAAGATCATCTGCTGTTTGCAACCCCGCTACCTTACAGCCGGATGGAACTGGGTATCGTGACGTTGGTGCCGCGCAAGGACGTGCGCATCGTATTGTGTGATGACGGCGGTTCCGGCATCGCGCAGCGCGCGGCAGCCCGCCTCGCCGCTTTGGACTATATCGATATTGCCGTCCTTGAAGGCGGCATCGAGGGCTGGAAAGCCGCGGGTTATGTGTTGTTCAAAGGTGTCAACGTACCCAGCAAGCTGTTCGGCGAAATGGTCGAACATGCCTACAACACGCCGCGCATCAATGCACAGGATCTGGTGAAATTGCGTGAATCCGGTGAAGACTTCATGTTGTTCGACGGCCGTCCGGTGCACGAGCATCACAAGATGACGATTCCCGGCAGCACCTGCTGCCCCAACGCGGAATTGCCGTACCGCGTCGCCAGCATGGTCAAGAATCCGAAAACCAAAATCATCGTCAACTGTGCAGGCCGCACGCGCTCCATTCTCGGCGCACAGACGCTGATCAATTTCGGCGTGCCGAATCCGGTCTATGCGCTGGAGAACGGCACCCAGGGCTGGTATCTGTCCGATTTGCAGCTGGAATACGGCTCGGCGCGCCAGTATCCCGAAACCATCGATGCCGAGCAGCTGCCGGCGCAACAGGAAGCCGCGCGTGCACTGATGAAGCGATTTAACGTGCGTGTCGCCGGCGCAACGGAAGTCGCTGCATGGCTGAAGCAACCGGGACGCACGACCTACCTTTGCGACGTTCGCACGCCGGAGGAATTCGCCAAAGGCAGCATTACCGGCGCCCAGCATACCCCCGGCGGCCAACTGATCCAGGCCACGGATCAGTGGGTTGGCGTGCGCAATGCCCGCATCGTTCTGATTGACGGCGGAGAAATGGTACGTGCGCCGGTAGTAGCCAGCTGGCTGCTGCAGCTGGGTTGCGATGCCTGCGTGCTGGATGGCGGCATCCGCTCCGGCCTTGAAGGCGTCAAGTCTGCGGCCCCAGCGCTGCCGGCACTGGCGACGATCACTGCAAACGAATTAAAAGTATTGCTCGAGCACAAGGCCTGTAGCGTTTTTGATGTCGGCCCGAGCATGGCTTATCGCAAGGCGCATGTGCCTGGCAGCCGCTGGACGATCCGTTCACGTATATTGAAAGATGCCAAAGAGGCAAAACAACCGGTCGTTCTCGTCGCCGCAGAATCCGATGTCGCGCGACTGGCAGCCGGGGAACTGATCGAAGCCGGCATCAAGGACATCCGCCTGCTGGAAGACGGCGTTGCAGTCTGGACCAAGGCCGGGCACTCCACCGCGTCTTCAACCGATATACCGGCCGACAGCGAATGCATCGATTACCTGTTCTTTGTGCATGACCGTCATGCCGGTAATCGCGAAGCGATGACGCAGTATCTTGCCTGGGAAACCGGGCTGATGGCCCAGCTTGGAGAGCAGGACAAATCGGTATTCCGCTTTCCGGCACATTGACCTTGACGCTTGCCTGATGACGATCTGGGTGGATGCCGACGCCTGTCCTGGCGCCATCAAGGACATTCTCTATCGGGCCGCGCAACGCGCGTCAATTCAGCTGAAGCTGGTAGCGAATCGTGCCCTGCAGGTGCCGCGTTCACCCTGGATAAACATGATTCAGGTGCCGCGCGGTTTTGATGTGGCCGACAACCATATCGTTGAAATGGCCAGGGCCGGTGATCTGGTCATCACTGCAGATATCCCGCTGGCTGCAGCCGTCGTTGGCAAAGGCGCCTGTGCGCTGAATCCCCGCGGCGAGCTGTACACCAAAGACAATGTGCAGGGCCTTCTCGATATGCGCAACTTCATGGATACGCTGCGCAGCAGCGGTGTCGAGACAGGTGGTCCGCCGGCCCTGAGCAACAGCGATAGCCGGAACTTTGCTGCCCAACTCGATCGCTGGATGCAACGCCAGTCTAAAGCCTTTAAATAAAGTTAATAAAATCAGATATTTATAATATTTCCGGTAAGCTGATTACTGATTTTTGCGCAAACCCAGATTTGCAATCAGACCTTCGACATCAGCCGCATATTCAGTCACAGCAGCCACTGTCTTCGCCGCATCAAGATAATTCCAGGCCCACAGGTTTTCCTCGAGATCTTTTTTCCATTCATCCTGCGCCGCCAGTTGCGCGTAGCGGCTTTCCCAGAATCTGACAGCGGCAGCATCGGTTCCTTTCGGCGCCATCACAGCACGGAAATTGGTCATCGTGCCGCGTATGCCCTGTTCGTTCCAGGTCGGTACAGCGGCCAATGCGCCGCCGAGTCGCTTGGGAGAAGACACGGCAATGGTGCGCAGTTGACCATTGCGGATATATGGCACGGTGGTCGATACTGCCGTTGAAATGGCTTCAACGTGACCACCAAGCAGCGCAGTTACAGATTCACCGCTGCCCTTGAAAGCCACAAAACGCACGCGACGCGGATCAATACCTGCCCGCTGCAGCATCAGCGCCGCAGAAAGATGATTGGCGCCGCCGATGGATGTGGAAACGCCGATGACTGCCGAGGTCGGATCTTTCTGCAGACGGGCGATCAGATCCCGTCCCGTTGTTAAAGTCGAGTCTGCACGCACCGATAATGCAAAATATTCATCAAACAGCGTCGCGATCCAGGTGTAGTCACCATGCGCGTACGGGCTCAGCCCCAGAGAGCGGCTGATCAGGACATTGAGGTTGCCGATCATCTGGTAATGACCGTTACCAGCCTGCTGGTTCAGATAGGTCCAGGCAATGACATTGCCGCCGCCGGGTTTATTCATGATGGTCACCGGACCTTCATAGATGCGCTGGGACTGCCACAAGCGCTGAATCAGCCTTGCGGTTTTGTCCGGCGCCGCACCGGGCGCGGTGCCCACGATGATTTCAACATTGCGCTCCGGCTTCCAGGCCCCCTGCTGACCCACCGCGAGCAAAGGACAAAACAAGGCCAGCAGCAAGCTCCCCCGTTGCAACAATTTTGATTGGTACATCCTGCTTCCTCCAGCATTGTTGATCTGTAATGGGCTTTTGCGCAGTCTACCGCAAGATCCGGACATCGCACCTTGCAGATACCGGTGTTAGGATTGCGCCTTTTGCAGACGGCCATGACCCGAAAAACACATATCGACGAAAACGCCGCCCGAGCCGCCTTTGAAAATGCAATCGACACTTACGAGCAGGATTTCGGCAAATTTTTCCTGGCTCGGCTGTTTGGACTCGAACTGGCCTACACTGCAGATGAATGCGTGATCACCTTCGACCTGAAGGACTTCATGTTCAATCCGCAAGGCGGTCTGCACGGCGGAATATCAGCCTTTGTGCTCGACATTTCCATGGGACACCTGCTGCGCCAGACCAGCGGTCCCGGCGCCACTATTGAAATGAAAGTGCAGTATCTGAAAGCCGCACGCTCCGGACGGCTGACCTGCACAGCGCGTTTCATCCGTCATGGCGGCAGCATTTCCTTCCTGCGCTCCGAACTCGTCGACGAACACGGCGAAATGATTGCCTACGCCACGTCGACCTGGAAATCGCTGAAGCAGCACCCTCACTCTGCGGCAAAGCCCACCTGATCCCATGCCGCTGCGGCTGGTGCTGGATACCAACGTCTGGCTCGACTGGCTGGTGTTCAGTGATACCGGGCTGGAGCCGGTGCAATCGCTGGTGAATGACGGCAAAGCCGAAATCATCATCGATACGGACTGCGATGCCGAACTGGTTCGCGTGCTGGATTACCCGCTGCAGAAATGGACGCTGGACGCTGATGCGCAGGCCGCCTGCATCCGGCGCTTTCGCAGTATCGCCCGACTGGCTTCTGCTGCACCCGTACCCGGGCTTCCACAATGCCGCGATCCCGATGACCAGAAATTCCTGATTCTCGCGGCAGGCGCAGACGCCCATTACCTGCTCACCAAGGATCATGCGCTGCTCAAACTCGCCAAGGCGCGTTACCGACTGCCGTTCCATATCGTGACTCCGGAAGGTTTCCGCGCTTTGCGAAGCGTAGAATTCAAAACATGAGACGCAGCCAGCGTCAGTGGAGGAGCAGATAATGGACGTGATACCTCTGGGACCGGGATTCGCTGCGGAGATTCGCGGCGCCGGCATGGCTGAGGTTGCTACCGATGACGCCGCATATGCCGCCGTGCGTGCGGCCTTCGAAGAACACTCCGTGCTGGTGTTCCGCAACCAGCCGATTACTGATGAGCTGCAGGTCGCCTTCTCGCGTCGCTTCGGTCCGCTGGAAACCGCCAAGGCAGCCTCACGCGGCGAAGGCACGCCGTTCAGCGTTCTGACCAATATTGAGCCCGACGGTACGCTGGTACCGCCGGACCACAAGGAAGCGCTGCGCGCCCGCGCCAATCAGCTTTGGCATACCGACAGCTGTTTCAAGATACCGCCTGCACTAGCCTCCGTGCTTTCGGCACGTGTGGTTGCCGCCACCGGTGGTGAAACCGAGTTCGTATCCATGCGGCAGGCCTGGAACAGCCTTGATGACAGCCTGCGAGCCAGACTCGACAACGCCTTCGCCTGGCATGACTACGCCCATTCTCGCGGCAAAATCGCATCACACCTCGCATCCGAACGCGAACGCTCGACGATGCCACCGGTGTCATGGCGCCTGCGCTGGCGTAACCCGGTCAACGGTCGCGACGCACTCTATATTGCCTCGCATACCTGCGGCATCGAAGGCATGGCGGCAGACGATGCGCTGAAACTGATTGATGAACTGGCGGCCCAGGCCACGCGGCCTGAACGCATTTTCCAGCACCGCTGGCGGGCCGGCGACGTGGTGATGTGGGACAACCGCGCCACAATGCACCGCGGCCGTCCGTGGCCGGATGACCAGCCGCGCAACATGATGCGCACAACAATTTCGGCAACCGATGCCGACGGCCTTGCTGCAATGTGGCCGCAGCGCACTGCAGCCTGAACGGATTGCCTCATGAAAGACGCCGCCCACGGGCGGTGTTTTTCATTTGCGTTAAAACGAAATCAGTTGATCTCGGCGCCGCTGGCCTTCACAACCTTGGCCCACTTGTCGGATTCAATCTTGAGAAAGTCGAAGAATTTCTCCGGCGTATCCTGCCATGCCGGTTCCTGACCTACTGCCTGAAGGCTCTTGTTCATTTCCGGCGTTTTCAACACCTTGAGCAGCTCGCCGTGCAACTTCATCTGGATTTCGCGCGGCAATCCCTTGGGACCGGACACGCCGAACCAGGCCACCATTTCATAACCTTTGACGCCTGCTTCGGCGATGGTCGGCACCTCCGGCAGCTCAGGCGAACGTTTGCTGCCGGTGACACCGAGCGGCCGCAGCTTGCCGGTCTTGATATGCGGCAGCATGCCCGCAATGCCGGGGAATGCCAGTTGCACCTGGCCGCCCAGCAGATCGGCCGTCACCGGGCCGCTGCCGCGGTAGGGAATGTGCGTGATTTTGATGCCGGCCATATTGGCAAACAGTGCGCCGGTCAGATGCTGAGTGCTGCCGTTACCCGAGGACGCGTAGTCGATCTGGCCGGGCCTGGCTTTGGCCAGCGCGATCAGTTCTTTCACCGATTTTGCCGGCAGCGACGGGTGTACCACCATCACATTGGGCGCACTGGTGATTTGTGTAACCGGAGTGAAATCATTCAGCGAGTCATAAGCGAGTTTCTTGTGCAATGCGGCACTGACAAAGTGCGTATTGCTGATCATGAAAATCGTGTAGCCGTCGGGCGCCGCTTTGGCAGCAGCATCAGCACCAATGGTCGATCCGGCACCCGGGCGGTTATCCACCAGCACCTGCTGTTTGATCGCTTCACTGAGCTTCTGGGTCACGATGCGGCCCGGTACGTCGGCAGCGCCGCCGGCTGAGAACGGAATGATCATGCGTATCGGCTTCGACGGGAATGTCTGAGCAGACAGAGGCAACGAAAGTGTCGCCACCAAAAACACAACGGCTGTCCTCGATATATTATAAGTTATTGATTTCATTATTTTATCCTTTAATGCGAATGTGTTTCAAAATCGCCGGCAATCATACCACCGCCTGCTGAGAGTCCTTACTAGGCGGTTTGGTTTCAAAACTTTTTGCCATCATGTCAATGACAGACTGCCAGCGCCGGACCCGGATCATTGGGGCATGGTGCCTCATAATGCCGATGCCATGCTAAGTCTGTCACATCTTCATAAAAGCTATCCGGGTCCCGCGCCACGCACAATTTTGCATGATATCAACCTGGAACTCGTCCCTGGCGATTACATCGCTATCGTCGGCGATTCCGGCTGCGGAAAATCCACCCTGTTGAACCTTATCGCCGGACTGGATCTGCCTGACAGCGGAAGCGTAAAACTGCATAGCTGCGACATTACAGGGCTTGATGACAACACCCGCACCCGCATGCGTCGCCGTGACATCGGTTTTGTCTTCCAGGCCTTCCTGCTGCTGCCCTATCTGACGGTTCTCGACAACGCGGCACTGACCCTGAAACTCAACGGCGTCACCCACCGCGAGGCGCAGCGCAAAGCCTATGCAGAACTGGCGGCCGTGGGCCTCAGCGAAACCATCCACCGCTTTCCCGGCACCCTGTCCGGCGGTGAATCCCAGCGGGTTGCCGTGGCCCGGGCCCTTGCTCACGAACCCAAGCTGGTGCTGGCAGACGAGCCCACCGGCAATCTCGATGCAGACAGCGCCGAAGTTGTTCTGCAACTGCTACGTGATCGCGTCAAGGCACAACGCAGCATCGGCATTCTCGTCACCCACTCCAGTGCCGCGGCAGCAACTGCCGACCGCATTTACCGGCTGCACCACGGCACATTGCAGCCGGCATGAACGCTGCCATCTGGCATGCCCTTGTCAGCGGTCCCCTGCGCGCTGCGCCGGGACGTTCAATGCTGGCCGTCGTCGCCATCGCCATCGGCGTGGCGCTCGGGCTTGCCGTCCACCTGATCAATGCCAGTGCCGCCGGCGAGTTCGGACGCGCCGCACGACAGCTGGCCGGCGAAGCCGATCTTGTTGTGCAGGGGGGGCGCACGGGCTTTGACGAACAGCTCTATCCGGTGGTCGCAACAATGCCAGGAGTGGCCGCAGCAAGTCCTGTTCTTGAGCTGGAGGCCACGCTCCATGGTCGCCGCGATACGCTGAAAATCATCGGCTTCGATGCCCTTAGGGCCTTAGCGCTGCAACCGCAACTGGCCGGTGCGGGGAATGGCGCGCGTAACGCGCTTTTTGATGCTGACGCCATCCGCCTCTCCGCGAGTGCCGCACGTGAAATGGACATCGTTGTCGGTGGGAAGGTGAACTTCAAAGTCGGCATGCAGTCCCTAACATTGCATGTCGTCGAAATCCTTCCCGATACCAGTTACCGTCAACGCCTCGGACTGATGGACATTGCCGCGATGCAATGGCGATTTGACCGTACCGGTTTCATCAACCGCATCGACCTCCGCCTCGCCACCGGCGTGGATGCAGAGACTTTCCGCAGACAGCTCCAGACACAATTGCCCCCAGGTGTTCATGCTGTCACGCCGCAGACCGACAGCGAGCGCGGTCTGGCAGTCACCCGCGCCTACCGACTCAACCTCGACATGCTGGCGCTAATCGCCCTGTTCACCGGCACTTTCATGGTGTTTTCTTCGCAGGTGCTGGTGCTGCTGCGCCGGCGCACACAGATTGCATTGCTGCGCACCCTCGGCGTCACGCGCAGCGCTGTACTGGGCTGGCTGATGGCAGAAGGTGCGCTGCTCGGATTGATCGGCGGACTGATCGGACTCGGCGGCGGTTATGTGCTGGCTGTACAGGCCATGGCCTTTGCCGGCACCGATCTGGGTGCCGATTATTTCCGCAATCTCAATGCCGAGCTGATTGTCGAACCGCTGACCCTGCTCGCTTTTCTCGGACTGGGCATGGCTTCCGCCATCATCGGTGCTGCGGTTCCTGCCTGGGATGCGGCGCGACGCCAGCCTGCAGACGAACTGCATGCCCGCGATGATGGTGACACGCTTCACCGTCCGCTGTGGATTGCGGCCGGTCTGGTCACCATGCTGACCGGCGCACTCCTGGCCCTGCTCCCGCCGCTTGGCGGCCTGCCACTGCCCGGTTATGGCGCGATCGCGCTGCTGCTGATAGGTGCAGTACTGCTGATGCCGGCACTGACCGGCATTCTGCTGTCACCGGCTTCACTGCCTTCTTTCCCCGCGCTGGGGCTGGGTCTGGCGCAGTTGAAAGCCACGCCGCGCCATGTCGCCATCAGCGTCGCGGCAATTCTGGTCAGCTTCAGCCTCGTCGTCGCAATGCTGATCATGGTGCTGTCTTTCCGTCAGTCGCTCGACAGCTGGCTGGACCAGGTGCTGCCGGCTGATCTGTATTTGCGGGCCGCAGCCTCAGGAGAAACCGCATTGCTTTCACCGGCCGAACAACAGCGCATCGCAGGCACAGCGGGGGTGGCATCGGTTGCATTCACACGGTTTCAGAGTCTGCTGATCCATGCCGATCAGCCGCCGCTGACGCTGATCGCCCGTGACCTGCCGTCAGAAGGCGTATCCCGCTCACTGCCGCTGGTCAGCCCGCCGGTCACGGTGCCGCCCGGCGCACCACCGGCGCTGTGGATCAGTGAAATCGCCGCTGCTGTTTTCGACTGGAAAACCGGACAAACCGTGACCCTGCCCGTAAGCGGAACTGCACGCACCTTCACGGTTGCCGGTATCTGGCGTGATTATTCACGGCAGAACGGCGCGGCTATCATCAGCCGCGATCTTTACCGGGCATGGACCACGGATGCGTCAGCCAACGATGCCGCCATCCGGCTGATACACGACACTTCAGCGGCAACTGCCGAGCAGGCGTTGCGCGCTGCCCTGCCCGCCACTGCCGCCATTGAAATCGTCAGTGCCGGCACCATCCGCAAAATTTCCATGGGCATTTTCGACCGGACTTTCGCCATCACCTGGGCCCTGGAGCTGGCAGCGCTGATCGTCGGTCTGTTCGGCGTCAGCGTGGCCTTCAGCATACAAGCGCTGGCCCGCCGGCGGGAGTTCGGCGTATTGCGTCATCTCGGCATGACGCGCAACCAGATTTCTGCGATGCTGGCCGGTGAAGGTGCGCTGACTGCTGGCGTGGGTGCACTGAGCGGGCTTGCGGTCGGCACGGTCATCGGCATCGTACTGATCCATGTCATCAACCGCCAGTCCTTTCACTGGAGCATGGAACTGCACATGCCATGGCTGCAACTGCTGGCGCTGTTCATCATTACCGCGGCCTGCGCATCAGTCACTGCAGTGCTCAGCGCGCGCAGTGTGATGCGCTCCGATACGGTCGCCGCCGTGCGCGAGGACTGGTGATGCACCGCCTCTCAAGACGCCGTCTACTGCTGGCGGTCATGGCCGGTTGTTGCGGAGCCGGCAATCTTTCTGCAACGGCAGCCACGCAAAACCGGGGTGCCAGAGCCGACCCCAAACGTGTGCTGCAGTTTCCGCGGGATCATGGCAGTCATCCCGGATTCCGTATCGAGTGGTGGTACATCACTGGCTGGCTGCAGGCACAGGCCGCTCGCGAACTTGGCTTCCAGATCACGTTTTTCCGTGCCCGGCCACAGTTGTTGCCCGGCAATCCCAGTGCGTTTAATCCAGAACAGATCATCATTGCCCACGCCGCTGTCGCCGATCCGGCGCAGGGCAAGCTGACCCACAGCCAGAAAGCGGTGCGCGCCGTTTTCGGGTTGGCCGGTGCGGCCGAAAATGATACCAAGATATGGCTCGACGACTGGCAACTGTCACGGCACGGCAGCGCTTATGAATCGCGCATCGAAGCTCAGGAACTGACGCTCAATCTCAGGATGAGCGCAACAAAACCCTTGCTGCTGCAAGGCGCTAATGGTTACAGCCGCAAAGGTCCGGGTGCTGATGCAGCCAGCCATTACTACAGCGTACCGCACCTGCAGGTCAGCGGCGAACTCCGCACAAGCGGTGCATCACGCACTGTCAGCGGCAATGCCTGGCTGGATCATGAATGGTCGTCAGCCTATCTGCCCGAAACCGCCGCAGGCTGGGACTGGATCGGCATCAATCTGGATGATGGCGGCGCGCTGATGGCATTTCAAATGCGCCAGGGCAATACGCAGCAGCCGCTATGGGCGGCAGCCAAATTACGCGAGGCCTCCGGCAAAAACCGCGTTTATGCCGCCGACGCGATACTTTTCACTGCACTGCGCCTGTGGCAGTCACCGCGCACCGGGACGAGATACCCCGTCTCCTTCCGCGTCACCATCGGCCCTCTGGAAATCGAACTGGAACCGCTGATGGATGACCAGGAGAACGACACACGACAGACGACCGGCGCTGTTTACTGGGAAGGTGCCGTGCGTGCCTTGAGCAAAGGAAAACGTATTGGTAGCGGCTATCTGGAACTGACCGGATACGACCGCCCACTTAAACTTTGATCAGACTGGCAATTCGTAGCGGACTTCGCAGAACAATTCCGGGCAGGCATCGGCGTTGGCTGGCTCATATTGAACGCACCCCCCCCTGTTACGGGAAAGTTCACGGCTGATGGTGGATGGGTGGCGATTGATCAATTCGGCGATCTCGTTCTGTTTGTGGCCTGTTTCGCTGAGAATGTAAATTTGGTATCGTTCGTTCCGGGTCAGATGGGTGTAGTTCATTGGCAACTTCGACTTGGAGGTTGATGGGGCAAAATGCTCACGCATTCTGACCCACCCACCCATTAATCAAAATTGCACTTCAAACTTGAATCCGCCTAACTTTATAAGGGAACGCAAAATGAAGAAGATTTTATTGATAAGTATTTTATTAACACTGTTGCCCTCTATCTCAGGCTGTATGACAGCGACTTATGGAAAAAACTTTGAACAAGCTCAATCTCAAGATCAATATACATTGACAATTTACACCAACGCTTTTGCCTCCCAAAAAGAAGCCACTGAACGAGTCAATGAAGAAAGCAAAAGATTTATGACTGAAAAAGGCTATAAATCCTACAACATCGTCTCTACTAAGTCTGAGAGCTTTCCAGTATCCAAAGTAACTTTTATTGTTCAATTTACTAGGTAGGCATCTCATTTTCTTCATACCCGCCCTCGCATCCAAGTATTTTTAAATCAAAGGGGGGCTTTCCCACTAGAGACTATTATGGGAGTGTTTGAACAACGCTGGTTTGCGGTCCAGCAGCAGGACAGGAAAACCGGCTAATGGGGAGGCTTATGAAGTATGAGAAACAGGAGCAACCTCACAGTGCGCGGAAGGTTTCCCTCCAACAACCTTGCTTCCTCGTGAGAATGTTGCACATCCCATAGATGACGTAGGACCGAAATGACGTATTCATCACCGACTTTCGTCTGTTCTTCGCAGATACCGTTAACTGCAATCTGTACCGTCAGATCATGGCTGAGGGGTTGCTAATGCAATGAAAAGCCCCGCCGAAGCGGGGCTTGGGTGCGACCGGTTACCCGGCGCGGCGCCGCCAGAGCGGCGTCCTTGGGTGAATGGCATCACACCATTCAGGAGCTGCGCCAGTTGCAGTTTGCACCTGCAACCCGACAGGCGATATCCGGACGATCGCCCGGACTCTCGCACGCTGGAGAATCGGTACCGGCACTCCAGTGCTGCGCAGCCCTGAAGACATTTTTACGCCCGACTCCACGGCTTGGCAAATATTATTTTACCAAGCCGTGGCATGCTTTATGCCGTCGGCCAAAAACAAGCGGTTAACGCAAAGTGTTGCGAAACTGCTCAAGCGGCCACAGCTGCAGCCTGCAACTTTTCGAAGGTCATCACACCTTTTTTGGCATCAACGCGGATGACATCCTTCGGACCAAAGCGCCCTTCCAGAATCTGCTTCGCCAGCGGATTTTCCAGTTGTGACTGGATCGCCCGTTTCAGTGGCCGTGCACCATAGATCGGATCGAAACCGGCTGCGGCGATTTCACCCAGCGCCGCATCACTAACTTCCAGCTTTATTTCCATCTGAGCCAGACGTTTTTCCAGATAGGCCAACTGGATGCGTGCAATCGACTTGATGTTTTTCTCGTCAAGTGCATGGAACACCACAATCTCATCAATACGGTTGATGAATTCCGGACGGAACTGCGTCTTCACCTCTCCCAGCACTGCCAGCTTGATGACCTGATAGTCATCCCCTTGCATTGCCTGGATCATCTGGGAGCCGAGGTTGGACGTCATCACAATCACGGTGTTCTTGAAATCCACGGTGCGACCCTGTCCGTCAGTCATGCGACCGTCGTCGAGCACCTGCAGCAGTACATTGAATACATCCGGATGCGCCTTCTCGACCTCATCAAGCAGAATCACAGAGTACGGCTTGCGACGCACGGCCTCCGTCAGATAACCGCCCTCTTCGTAGCCAACGTAGCCGGGCGGCGCGCCGATCAGGCGTGCGACCGAGTGTTTTTCCATGAATTCCGACATGTCGATGCGGATCAGGTGATCCTCGGAATCGAACATGAACTCGGCCAAGGCCTTGCACAGCTCCGTCTTGCCGACACCCGTCGGCCCGAGGAACAGGAAAGAGCCGTAAGGCCGCTTCGGGTCGCCCAGACCTGCTCGTGAACGGCGGATCGCATCGGATACCAGGCGCACGGCTTCGTTCTGGCCAACTACGCGCCCATGCAGGCGCTCTTCCATTTTCAGTAGCTTTTCGCGTTCGCCCTGCATCATTTTTGAAACCGGGATGCCTGTCGCCCGCGATACAACTTCGGCAATCTCTTCGGTGCCGACATGAGTGCGCAGCAGACGGTGTTTGGCCGGGGCTGCAGTACCGGCGGTTTCCGCCTGTTTCAACTGGGCTTCTAGCTGCGGCAGCTTGCCGTATTGCAGTTCGGCGACTTTGTCGAGCTTGCCGGCGCGTTGCAATTTGACGATCTCGACGCGGATGCGGTCGATTTCTTCCTTGATATGCGCACTGCCCTGCACCTGCGCCTTCTCAGCCTTCCAGATTTCTTCAAGGTCGGCATATTCACGCGACAGCGATTTGATTTCGTCTTCCAGCAGCGCCAGACGCTTCTTGGAAGCTTCGTCCTTTTCCTTCTTGATCGCTTCACGCTCGATCTTAAGTTGGATCAGACGACGGTCGAGTTTGTCCATCGATTCCGGTTTGGAGTCGATTTCCATCTTGATGCGAGAAGCCGCTTCGTCGATCAGGTCGATCGCCTTGTCCGGCAGGAAACGATCGGTGATGTAGCGGTGCGACAGTTCTGCAGCTGCCACAATCGCCGGATCGGTGATCTCCACGCCGTGATGCAATTCGTATTTTTCCTGGAGTCCGCGCAGGATGGCGATCGTCGACTCCACTGACGGCTCGTCGACAAGCACCTTCTGGAAACGGCGCTCCAGCGCGGCATCCTTTTCGATGTATTTGCGGTATTCGTCCAGCGTCGTCGCGCCGACGCAGTGCAATTCTCCACGCGCCAGAGCCGGCTTCAGCATATTGCCGGCATCCATTGCTCCTTCGGCTTTGCCCGCACCGACCATGGTGTGCAACTCGTCGATGAAGACGATAGTCTGGCCGGCATCCTGGGAGATTTCCTTGAGCACTGATTTCAGGCGCTCTTCAAACTCACCCCGGTATTTGGCACCGGCGAGCAGTGCCGCCATGTCCAGAGACAGCACCCGCTTGTTCTTCAGCGTCTCCGGCACTTCGCCGTTGATGATGCGCTGGGCGAGGCCTTCGACAATGGCGGTCTTGCCGACGCCGGGTTCGCCGATCAGCACCGGGTTGTTCTTGGTACGGCGCTGCAGGATCTGGATCACGCGGCGGATTTCATCATCGCGGCCAATCACCGGATCGAGCTTGCCCGAGCGCGCTCGCTCGGTCAGATCCATGGTGTATTTTTTGAGCGCTTCTCGGCTGCCCTCGGTTTCTGCGCTACCGACCGACTCACCGCCGCGCAGGCCTTCAACCGCTTTTTCAATATGTACACGGTCACCACCGAACTGTTTCAGCAGACGCCCGGTCTCACCCTTGTCCTGGGTCAGCGCCAGCAGGAACAGTTCCGAGGCGACATACTGGTCGCCACGCTTCTGCGCTTCCTTATCGGTCAGATTGAGCAGATTGCCCAGATCGCGCGAGATCGTCACTTCGCCGCCGGTGCCCTCGACCTTGGGAAGACGTTCCAGTGAGCTCTTCAGTGCGCCACGAAGCCCGACAACATTGACGCCAGCACGCTGCAGTAGCGACGCTGTGCCGCCATCGTCCTGATTGATCAGCGCCAGCAACAGGTGCTGGGGTTCAATATAGGCATGGTCGCCCCCAACCGCCGCGCTTTGTGCGTCAGCGAAGGCCTGCTGGAACTTGGTGGTGAATTTGTCGAAGCGCATGACAGCCCCGTGCTAAAAGTTGCGATACACATGAGATGGGGCATCCATAGGCGGATTTCAATGCTACACGCAGGGTTAATGCAAAAAACAAATAATTAACAAATAAAAACAAATACTTATATTTAATTCCGCCAGTTACAACGCAACCGAACCGGGCGCCTGACGGTCAACAGGCCCGCTGTGCCGGTACCCAACCTCCGGATAGGGATAGAGCATGTTCAAGGCAATGCTCTGGTTCGCAGTCTGCACGATGCGCACGTGCTCGCGCTTGAGTTCGCGGGCATGCCGGCAGCCGCAGGCATGGGCAATCATGTCGATTTCCTTGTTCATGCTGTTGCAGTAGTTGGCGACGCGCAGGTATTTTTCTTCGACAACCAGGCCGCGCTGCAGCCTCTTGTTGTGCGTGGTGACGCCGGTCGGACAGGTATTCTGGTGGCAGCGCAGCGCCTGGATGCAACCCAGCGCGAACATGAAACCGCGCGCGGAATTGATGAAGTCTGCACCCATGCACAGAGCCCACGCCGCCTTCGCCGAAGTCACCAGCTTGCCCGCTGCAATCACCCTCACCCGGCTGCGCAGATCCGCCTGAATCAGCGCATCGACCACCCGCGGCAGTGCTTCGGCAATCGGCAGCGACATGTGATCCATCAGTGTCTGCGGCGCAGCACCACTGCCGCCCTCGCCGCCGTCGATAGCGATGAAATCGGGAGCGAATTCCAGTCCGCGGCGCAAAATGCCGTCGCAAAGGTCATTCATGAAAGCCCAGCCGCCGATAGCTGTTTTCACACCCACCGGCCGGCCGGTCAGGTTGCGGATGTAGGCAATCTTGTCGAGCAAATCCTCAACGTTTGCAATGTCGTGATGGCGGTTCGGACTGATCGAATCCATACCCGCTGGTATGCCGCGGATGCGTGCAATTTCTTCGGTGACTTTTTCGCCCGGCAGCACGCCACCCTTGCCGGGCTTGGCGCCCTGCGACAGCTTGATCTCGAAGGCTTTGACATGCTTCGCCAGTTCCTTGGCTTTTTTGGCCGAAAAACTGCCGTCGATTTCGCGGATACCGTATTTGGCAGTACCGATCTGCATGATCAAATCGCAGCAGCCGGTCAGGTGGTAAGGTGAAAGACCACCTTCGCCGGTATCCATCCAGCATCCGGCCTTGGCTGCACCGCGTGACATCGCCTCGACGGCTGGTTGCGAAATCGCACCGAAGCTCATGCCGCTGATATTGACGATGGATTTGGCTTCGAAGGGCTTCTCGCAAAAGCCGTCGCCGATCAGTATCGGAGGTGTCGGCAGCCTGTCCTCTTCCAGCACTGGATAGGGATGGTTGACGAAAATAATCGAGCCCGGGACGCCAAGATCGTTGGTCGAGCCGAAGCCGATAATGCCGCCTTCATTTTTCGCGCTTTTGTAGACCCAGCCGCGGGTTGCGCGGTTGAACGGCATTTCCTCGCGATCATTGGCAAAGAAATACTGCCGGAAATATTCGCCGAGGTCCTCGAAAAAGAAGCGCAGCCGGCCGATTACCGGATAATTGCGCAGGACCGTATGTTTTTTCTGGGTGACGTCGTAAATGATCAAGAAGATCAGGCCGCCGATCAGCAGAAAACCGAGTACTGTTCCCAAGCCGTAAGACACTACGCTGACCAAGTCGTTCATACGCACTCCCCCGGACAGTCGGTTAAAATCGCTATTGAACTATAGCAGCTTGTCGTGTTGGGTATTGGTGGTGCTGTGCCGCCAAAAATCCGCCCTTCACCGGACTGCAACCCGAACAGCAAAGCGCGGCCCGGCCGCCATTAACAGCCCCAGCATGGACCTCCAGACCGAAATTGAACGCAATATCAGTGCCGCCCTCGCCGAAGACGTCGGCAGCGGTGACCTGACCGCACAACTGACGCCCGACCACCAGACTCAAGCGCATGTTGTCTGCCGTCAGACTGCAGTGCTTTGCGGCACGCAGTGGTTTGACGCTTGCGTCCGTCGCCTTGATCCAGCTGCAATCGTTACTTGGCATTTGAAAGACGGCGACCGGATTTCACCGGGCACACGTCTTTGCAAGCTTTCCGGTTCATCGCGTGCTCTGCTAACTGCAGAGCGCAGCGCATTGAATTTCCTGCAACTGCTGTCCGCAGTTGCCACCGTGACAAGAAGCTATGTTGACGCCGTTGCAGGCACTCGCGCGGCGATTCTCGACACCCGCAAGACGCTGCCCGGCCTGCGCGTGGCGCAGAAACATGCCGTGACCGTAGGCGGCGGCATGAACCACCGCATGGGTCTATGGGATGCCATCCTGATCAAGGAAAACCATATCGCTGCAGCCGGCGGAATAAAACCTGCGCTGAATGCTGCGGCAAAGCTGGCCGCTCGTGCACAGTGGATACAGATCGAAGTGGAAACGCTGGAACAGCTGCGCGTGGCAGTCGGCGCCGGCGTGAAGATGGTGCTGCTCGACAACATGACACTGGATCAGATGCGAGAAGCCGTGCATTGGACTGCAGGACGCGCACAACTGGAGGCATCGGGCAGTATCAAGCTGGAGAACGTGCGTGCTATTGCGGAAACCGGTGTGGACAGGATATCCATCGGGGCGCTGACCAAGGATATCCGAGCGGTTGATCTGTCGATGCGGTTTGAAGCCGCATCCTGAACTTCAGGTAGTTACTTTAAGTATTTGTTTTTTAAATACTTTTAAGAATTGGCGCGGCCAGCGATATAGGCTTTCACGGCCTCCACGTCGGGATCCATAACCGCAACACGCTGCGGGCGGCTTTCCAACTTTTCATAACCGGCCGGCACTTCCGGATTACGCCCGAGGGCTTCGAGGATGGTTTCCGCGAACTTGGCGGGCAGGGCCGTTTCCATGCAGATCAGCGGCACGCCGGGTTCGCGGTGCTGCAAACCGACATTGATGCCGTCAGCCGTATGCGGATCGATAGTCACGCCATATTGGCTACTGATCTTGCGGATGGCGGAGAGGCGTTGAGTGTGCGAACTGCGTCCGGAGACAAAACCATACTGCGCAATTGTGCGCCAGCACGGCGACTCGCCGAGGTTGAAGCCGCCGGCGTCTTCCACTTCACGCCACAGGCGGGCCACCATCGCCGGATCGCGGCCGACCAGATCGAACACAAAACGTTCGAAGTTCGAAGCCTTGGAAATATCCATCGACGGGCTTGAGGTCTGCATCGTCTCGCGGCTCGAGCGCACCCGATAACGGCCGCTGCGGAAAAACTCGTCGAGCACATCATTCTCGTTCGACGCAAGGATCAGGCGGCGGATCGGCAATCCCATCATGCGCGCGATATGGCCAGCGAAGATGTTGCCGAAATTGCCAGACGGCACCGCGAAAGACACCTGCTCGTCATTGCCGCGGGTCGCTGCAAAGTATCCCTTGAAATAATAGACCACTTGGGCAATCACCCTCGCCCAGTTGATCGAATTGACTGCGCCGATGCGATGTGCGCTCTTGAACGCCGCATCGCCGCTGACTGCCTTAACGATGTCCTGGCAGTCATCAAACACGCCGCGAATGGCGATGTTGAAAATGTTGGTGTCCTGGAGCGAATACATCTGCGCCCGCTGGAAGGGGCTCATCTTGCCGTGCGGCGACAGCATGAACACACGGATGCCTTTGCGGCCGCGCATCGCGTATTCCGCTGCCGAGCCGGTATCACCGGAGGTCGCACCGAGAATATTCAGCGTGCGCCCTTCCCGCTGCAGCACATATTCAAACATTTCCCCCAGCAACTGCATGGCGACGTCTTTGAAGGCCAGCGTCGGGCCGTTGGACAACTGCAACAGGTGCAGGCCGGATTCGAGCGTCTTCAGCGGTGTTATATCAGGCGAACCGAAAACTTCGCTGCGGTAGGCCCTATGGACCAGCCCGCGCAAGTCATTCTCGGGAATATCGTCAACAAACCGGCTGATCACGGCAAAGGCCAGATCCGCATATGACAGCTTTCGCATCACCGCCAGTTCATCCGCAGTCAGTCGCGGATAGGTCTGCGGGACCACCAAACCGCCGTCGGGAGCGAGACCGCCTAGGAGCACGTCACAGAAACGCGCCACCGGCATACGGCCGCGAGTGCTGACGTAACGCGCCGGCGAGGCCGTTGCCAGTCGTGAAGCAGGAACGCTCATTGCAGTGCTTCCATGCGGATACGGGTGATTTTTCCTGATACCACCGGCAGTGCCTCAATGCGCTGTATCGCGACATCGATTTTCTTTTCCTGAGTCAGATGGGTCAGCATGATGATGTCGACCTGCTGTTCGCCCGCACGGGGTTCCTTCTGCACCAGGGCCTCGATCGAAATCGACTGGTCGGCAAGGATGCGGGTGATTTCCGCCAGCACGCCGGCCTTGTCAGCGACACGCAACCGCAGGTAATACGAAGTCTCTACTTCACCCATCGGCAGGATCGGCACAGCCGACAGCTGATCATGCTGGAATGCCAGATGCGGCACACGGTTTTCCGGGTCAGCGGTCAGCATGCGCGCCACGTCCACCAGATCGGCAACAACTGCCGAAGCCGTCGGCTCGAAACCGGCGCCGGCACCGTAATACATGGTCTGACCCACTGCATCACCCTTGACCAGTATGGCATTCATCACGCCTTCGACATTGGCAATGAGTTGGTGCGAGGGGATCAGCGTTGGATGCACGCGCAGTTCGAATCCCGCCGACTTGCGCTTGGCAATACCCAGCAGCTTGATGCGGTAACCGAGTTCCTCGGCATAACGGATGTCTTCCTGCGCCAGCTTCGAGATACCCTCAACATGGGCTTTTTCAAATTGCACAGGAATACCGAAGCCGATGGCGGCCATGATCGACAGCTTATGCGCTGCGTCTACACCCTCGATGTCAAAAGTCGGGTCCGCCTCGGCGTAACCCATGCGCTGCGCCTCCTTCAGCACATCGGCAAAGGCGGCGCCCTTGGAGCGCATTTCGGAGAGGATGAAGTTGCTGGTGCCATTGATGATACCGGCAATCCATTCAATGCGATTGGCTGTCAGACCTTCACGCAGTGATTTGATGATCGGAATGCCGCCGCCGACAGCCGCCTCGAAAGCCACAATCACGCCCTTGGCCCGCGCCGCCGAAAAAATCTCGTTTCCATGAAGTGCTAGTAAAGCCTTGTTCGCTGTCACGACGTGCTTGCCGTTGGCGATGGCCTTGAGGATCAGTTCCTTGGCGATACCATAGCCGCCGATCAGCTCAACAACGATGTCGATATCCGGGCCGCTCACCACTTCATTGGCATCGCCCGTCACGCGCGCCGCGTCACCTACGATGGATTTTGCGCGAGCGGTATCCTTGTCGGCAACAACTGTCATGCGGATCGAGCAGCCGGCGCGGCGCGAAATCTCCTCGCTGTTGCGCTGAAGCACCTTGAAAGTGCCGCTACCGACAGTACCGATGCCGAGCAGGCCTACATTTATCGGTTTCATTGTTTTGCACTTCTTTCCGGGTTCTTGCGGCCGCTCACAGCAGCCCGTCCTTGCGGAACATTTCCTTGATGGTGCGGATTGCCTGTCGCGTCCGCGCTTCGTTCTCAATCAGCGCAAAACGCACATGGCCGTCGCCGTAATGACCGAAACCGGTACCCGGTGCGACCGCAACCTTGCCATCAAGCAGCAGCTTTTTCGAAAACTCCAGCGACCCCATTGCCTTGTACGGCTCCGGAATCGGCGCCCAGATATACATTGTGGCCTGCGGTTTATCGACCTTCCAGCCCATGGCGTTCATGCCGGACCACAGCACATCGCGGCGGCCCTGATAGATCTGACGCACGTTCTCAACGCAATCCTGAGGTCCTTCGAGGGCGATGATCGAGGCCACCTGAATCGGCGTAAAGGTGCCGTAATCGTGATAACTCTTCATCCGCGCCAGCGCAGTAACGAGGTCCCGGTTACCGACCATGAAACCGACGCGCCAGCCTGCCATGTTGTAACTCTTCGACATCGTGAAGAATTCAACCGCGACGTCGCGCGCACCCGGCACCTGCAGGATCGACGGCGCCTTGTAACCGTCGAACACGATATCGGCGTAAGCCAGATCGTGCACGACATAAATGTCATGCTCCTTGGCGATCGCAATCAGACGCTCGAAAAATGCCAGATCCACGCACTGCGTCGTCGGATTGCTCGGAAAATTAACGATCAGCATCTTGGGCTTGGGATAGGTATCGCGGATCGACTGTTCCAATTCCGCGAAAAAATCCACGCCGGCGTGCATCGGTACATGGCGGATGTCGGCGCCCGCAATGACCGGACCGTAAATATGGATCGGATAACTCGGGTTCGGAACCAGCACGATGTCGCCGCGGTCCAAAGTCGCAAGCGCCAGGTGCGCAATGCCCTCCTTTGAACCGATGGTGACGATGGCCTCGGATTCCGGATCGAGTTCGACGTCGTAACGGGTTTTGTACCAGTTGCAGATCGCTTTGCGCAGCCGTGTAATGCCCTTGGACACCGAGTAGCCGTGGGTATCAGTGCGCTGTACCGATTCGATCAGCTTGTCGACGATATGTCGCGGCGTCGGCTGGTCCGGGTTGCCCATGCTGAAGTCGATGATGTCCTCACCGCGCCGGCGGGCGGCCAGCTTCAGCTCCCCGGTCACGTTAAAAACGTAAGGGGGCAGGCGTTTGATGCGCGAAAACTCTTCCATGAGCCGATCTCGGTGCGATGCAGTGGGTGGCGAAAAATCGTTTTAAAACACCGTCAGACGGCCCAGGCAGTCTTCCGGGCACGAAATCAGGGCATAAAACGTATAATTGTAGCGAAGCGGGCCACTCCCGGCAAAGATTAGGCCATGAAACTGCATCTGGTGAACCCCAGGAACGGCTACACGCTGACCGGATACGGGTCGGGTTACCTGTCCGTCAACGGCACCCGTTACGAATACCCTCTCATTGTCACCCCCGACGCCCCGCCGCAGCCCTGGGCTGTTGCTGTCGTTCCCGACATAGGTGCGGCAACCGCCAGCCTGCTGCTGGCGGGATCGCCGGATATCGTCATCATCGGCACCGGAAATACGCAGATTTTTCCCCGTCCAGAACAGCTGAGGCCTTTAATTGAGGCCGGCATCGGCCTCGAAATCATGAATACGCCGGCAGCCTGCAGGACTTTCAATATTCTTGTTGGGGAAGGCCGAAACGTTCTGGCAGCCTTGATTCTTGCCTAGAAAAACCTTGAATAAAGTTGTAGAGCAAGGCGTTTACAGCTTCAGGTCCCAACGCTTGATACAACGTTTATCGCATGACTCGCACCATTAATAAAGTGAACAAACTCATGCACACATCGATAAATGCAATTACGGATCAAATCAATAGCATCATCCTCGGGAAAAACCGGCAGATCCGTCTGGCCATCGCCTGCCTGCTGGCACGTGGCCATCTGCTGATTGAAGACGTGCCCGGCGTCGGCAAAACCACCTTGGCCCATGCGATTGCCACCTGCCTTGGCCTGAAGTTCCAGCGCATTCAGTTCACCAGCGATCTGCTGCCCGCCGACATTCTGGGCGTCTCGGTCTACAATCGCGACAGTGGGCGCTTCGTATTCCATCCCGGCCCGGTGTTCACCAACGTCGTGCTGGCCGATGAAGTCAACCGCGCGACGCCGCGGGCACAAAGTGCGCTGCTGGAAGCGATGGAAGAAAACCAGGTCACCACCGAAGGCGAGACCCGGCCGCTGCCGCAGCCGTTTTTTGTCATTGCCACGCAGAATCCCTCGCACCAGATTGGCACCTTCCCGCTGCCCGAGTCCCAACTCGACCGCTTCCTGATGCGCCTGGAACTCGGCTACCCAGATGCGCAGGCGGAACGCGCGCTGCTCAACGGCATTGATAGGCGCGCGCTGCTCGCCGATCTGAAACCACATATCGGCCCCGATAATTTGTTGCATATGCAAAACGAAGTGCAGCAGGTACATGCCGCTCCTGCGTTGCTGGACTATCTGCAGGTTTTGCTCAATCACACCCGACAGTCCCCCGATTTTGCTCACGGTCTGTCACCGCGCGCTGGTCTGGCCTTGCTGCAAGGCGCCCGTGCCTGGGCCTACACGGACGGACGCAAAATGGTTTTGCCAGAAGACCTGCAGGCCGTGTTGCCCGCAGTTGTCGCCCATCGCCTGGCCGCCGCCGGCACCAACAGCAGTCAGGCTTCAGGTGCGCAACTGGCAGAACAGTTGCTGCAGCAGGTCGCCATTCCCTGACCCCCGATTCACGGCAATCCTGATCAGCGGCAACATGTATCAAACACTAAAAAACAGCGCATCCAAATGGCTGTTCCAGTGGCGCGGTCCCGAACGCGGGATAATCGTACTGGTTCAGCGCCGCGTGTTCATTCTGCCGACACGACAGGGCATGCTGTTCGCAGCTGTCATCCTGCTGATGCTCACCGGCTCGGTCAACTATGACCTGTCGCTGGGATTTATACTTTCATTTCTGCTGGGCGCCGCCGGCATCCAATCCATGCTGCACACTTTCCGTAATCTGGCGCAGCTGCGGATCACCGCCGGCCGGGTGCAGCCGGTGTTCGCCGGTGAGTCCGCTCGATTCCAGCTGAATATCCAGAACAACACCCGCGCTGACCGCTACAGCATCGGCGTTACTGGCAACAAGGTCAGTGCGGATTACATCGATGTGCCGGCCGACAGCACGGTCATCGCTCAAGTGCCGGTTCCAGCCGTGCAACGTGGCTGGTTGCGTCCGGGGCGCATGACCTTGTTCACGCGTTTTCCAGTCGGTCTGTTTCGAGCCTGGTCTTACGCAGAACCCGATGTGTCATGCCTGGTTTACCCGGCACCAGCGAACCCCGGTCTGGCATTACCGGCACCGGTGGCTGGTAATGGCGAGGGAGGAATGGCTGGTCAGGGACAAGATGAATTTTCCGGATTGCGCAGCTGCCGGCCCGGTGATTCGCCCCGCCATATCGCCTGGAAAGCTGTCGCAAGGAATGACACCCTCCTGACCAAACAGTTCGCGGGCCGTGCCGATGCCGAGCTGTGGCTGTCCTGGGACGCCCTGCCTCCGCAAATGACTGTTGAGCAGCGTCTTTCCCACTTGACGCGCTGGGTTCTGGAAGCAGACACCCGCGGCATGGCCTACGGCCTGCGACTGCCCGACGCCACGCTGCCGCTAGCCGGTGGCCCCTCCCATCGCGCCGAATGCCTTCGCGCACTGGCACTCCATGGCACAGCGACCGATCACGCTTAATGCGCGGCCCATCATTGCGCGAGAAACCTATGCTCTCGCCGCAGGCTTCATGCTGGCATCCGGAGCACATCTGCTGCGGTTTCCTGTCTGGCTGGGCGCGCTAATCTCGGTTGTCGTGTTCTGGCGGTTGTATCTGGCCCACCGCAATCTGCAGTCACCCGGAAAATGGCTTCTGGCTCTGGTCGCTTTTGCCGCAGCCGGCGGAATCCTGATCGAATACCGCACACTGCTGGGACGTGATGCCGGCGTCGCGCTGCTGGTGGTCATGCTGGCGCTGAAGGTTCTGGAAACAAAAACCCTGCGCGACGGCATCCTCCTCGGCTTTCTCGGTTTTTTCCTGCTGGTCACCAACTTCCTGTTTTCGCAGGCCATCACCACTGCGATCTATATGCTGGGTTGCGCCTGGTTGCTGATCGCCGTGCTGATCGGCATGCAGTTCACCGGCACATGGCCGGGCTGGCGTCAGCCCGCGCGCCGGGCCGCTCTGCTGCTGGTTCAGGCCATGCCGCTGATGCTGGTATTGTTCCTGCTCTTTCCGCGCATTCAGGGGCCACTGTGGGGCCTGCCGCAGGATTCACATGCGGGTCTCAGCGGCTTGTCCGACAAAATGAGCCCGGGCAGCCTGAACAGCCTGATCTTGTCGGACGCTGTGGCCTTTCGCGCCGAATTCCGCGGACGCATTCCCGAAGCTTCCGCCCTGTATTGGCGTGGACCGGTACTGTGGGATTACGACGGCAAAACCTGGACTGCGCCGCGTTTTGTTTTCAATGCCAGCGAGCTGCCGTCAGGAGAACCGCTTGTCGAATACACCGTGACTGTGGAACCGCATAACAAGCGCTGGCTGTTTGCGCTGGAAATGCCCATGCAGCGGCCGCCCCGCGCAGTGGCCACGAGAGACATGCAGCTGCTGAGTACGACCCCTGTGCGTAGCCGCATGCGTTACAACATGACCTCGCAGCTGCAGGCGACCTACGGTTCCGATGACAGCGAAAACGTAATCAACAGGGCCCTGCAGTTGCCGGAAGGCTTAAACCCGCGAACGCTGAAACATGCACAAGAGCTGAGGCAGAAATTTACCGACAACCGGCAATTGATTGACGCCGTGCTTGATAACTTCCGCAATGAAAATTTCGTCTATACGCTATCACCGCCGCTTCTGGGCGAACATACGGAGGATGAATTCCTGTTTGATACCCGGCGCGGCTTCTGTGAACACTATGCCTCGGCATTCACGGTGCTGATGCGTGCCGCCGGTATTCCGGCACGCGTGGTCACCGGTTACCAGGGCGGCCAGATCAATCCCGTCAGCGACTACATCCTGATCCGTCAGGCAGATGCCCACGCCTGGACCGAAGTCTGGATTTCGGGAACGGGCTGGATCCGCGTGGACCCGACGGCCGCAGTTTCACCGGCGCGCGTGGAACGCGGCATTGCCTCGGCGTTGCCGCGCAGTGATGAGATACCGATCTTTGTGCGCGGCGATTTTGAACTGCTGCAACGCGTGCGCCTGACCTGGGATTCGGTGACCTACACATGGAATCAGTGGGTATTAGGCTATAACCCGGAACGCCAGCGCCGCTTCCTTGAAAACATCGGCTTCAGCGACGCCACCTGGCAGAAACTCGCGGTCTTGCTGCTTGTGTTTGCCGGACTGGCCGTACTGACCGGGGCGCTGTTCGCCTTCCGCGATCTGCGCCGTGCCCGCCAAGATGCTGTCAAATCAGCCTACGATCGTTTTTGCGGTAAGCTGGCTCGTCGCGGTCTGCCCCGCCATCCGGCTGAAGGACCGGTGGTTTATGCGCGCCGTGCGGCACAGTGGAAACCGGAGGCCGGGCCGGCGATTGAAACCATCACACAGCGGTACGTAACG
>JAURHM010000039.1 GCA_030833315.1 Burkholderiales bacterium | reverse complement strand
TCGTCACAGCATCTCGCCACCGAGCTGATGGCTTATATGGCCAAAGTGAAGCTCAACCACATCCCCTACAAAGGCGGCAACCAGGGCCTGCTCGATGTGGTCGCCGGCCACGTGGATTTCACCATCACCACCGCATTGACCGTGGTGCCGCATGTACAGGCCAAACGCGTGCGCGCCCTGGCGGTGAGCACGGCAAAGCGCCTCGACGTCGCACCCGAAGTACCGACGATGGCCGAAGCCGGCATCCCCGGTTATGAATCCGTGGCCTGGTACGGCATGGTTGCACCCGCGGGCATTCCGGCAAAAGTGATGGACAAACTCGCCGGTGAAACCGTCAAGGCCACCAACTCCAGCGAGATGAAAACCGCACTGGTCAAACAGGGCGCCATCCCCGTCGGCAATACGCCGAAGGAATTCACCGCATTCATCAAGAACGAACGCACGAAATACGCCAAAGTCATCAAGGAAGCCGGCATCAAGGCCGAATAACCGGATTGCCTGCGCAAAAAAGCAGACCCGCAGGTCTGCTTTTTTGCGTACCGTCACCAATATTCAGTTCTTGCGTAAAGTCAGTAGCGGCACAATCGCGTCAAGCGCAATACGCGCTTTTTCACGCAGCGCGGCATCGTCATTGTTGGCGAGCGGATGGGCGATCACCGCAAAGGGATAATCCTTCAGGCCGTTGACGCCGGCCACCGCCTTGGCCGTGGCGACAAATCGATCGGTCATGATCGCCACCGCCGGTATGCCCAGCCTTTCGGCTTCAATCGCGTCGTGCAGACTGCACGACGAACAGCTCCCTCAATCGCCGGTCGCGGCGAGGATCGCGTCCGCGCCGCTCATCTCCATCAGCATCGGCTGCGGCACCGGCCGCGAGGCATCGGGCTTGCGGCGGCGGATGCATTCGCGCACGCGGTATTCCTTCTTGAGGATGTCCTCGATGAAATCAAACAGTCTTTCGGTGCCGATCTTCGCGTTGTCGATCATGCCGACCACGGCGCCTTCGAGGGAAGCCAGCGGCGGCGCCATGCGCAAGGCTTCACCGTGCGCGGATTGTCTCGGATCAAGTACTCGGATGGTCATCGGACTGTCCTCCTTGTGAGCAACGCTCAGGCGCCGACCGGCATGGTCACCGCCAGCGATTTTTTGCCATACCACGGCGGCAGTATCGCGCCGAACCCGCCCGCGGGTCCGCCCGCCGCAACCACCAGCAGGTCATCGGGTGAACGCAGCGCGCAATACACCTTGCCCTCGTCCTTGCGCCCCGCTACCGCCGCCTTGCCGACGCTGCGCCAGTCGCCGCGTTTGACCCGCGCCTTTTCGAACACATACTCGCGAATGTTCTGCTTGGTCCAGCCCGCAGCAGCAAAAATCTCGCGGTGCTGTTTGGCGATCACCAGCGCGTAATTGCCCTCCCAGATCGAGTAGAGCAGCATATTGCTACGCATCGCCGCCGCATAGGTATCGCAGATTTCGCGTGGATCATGGGTCCACTCGTTCATGATTTGCATCGGCGACTCCACCTGCAGCGACGTCACCGCCGACACGCCAGCCGGAACACCGCGCTCCACCGACAACGGCAGCCACGGCGAGTCCTCTTCGTCTTCAGCCACGCAGAAGGTGAACTTGCCCGGATGCCCCAGCGTCGAGCGGTCGAGTTGTCCGGGAATGCCGCCAAGCACATTGAGCAGGAACAGGCGGATGCTGCGACCGATGGTGGCATTGGCGCGCGCGGCATTGGCCAGCACATTGTGCGTGGCATTCATGCCCAGCGCGAGCCGCACCGGTCCGTTAACAACGATAAACGGCGCGCTGCCGCCGGTGCTCGCTGTACTGCCGTGCAAGGCGTATTCCGGCTGGCACATCGCCTTGACGATGGCGACCACCACCGGCAGGTATTCCGGCAGACAGCCGGCCATCACTGCGGCGATCGCAATTTTTTCCGCGCTGATGCTGCGCCGGCGCACCGGCTCGACGCCGATGACGGTTGCCGCATCAAGCTGCGCTGCCGCGAGGAAACGCGCAACGGCCTCTTCCGTCGGCGCCACAATCGGCAGGCCATCGGTCCAGCCATTGCGTTGATACAGTTCATTGGCGTCTGCCGCATCCGCGACTTCGTGGACGACACTGGCAAATTTCGGGATGCTGTTCATGAACGGACGTCCCCGGCTCAACTGATCGACGGACTATACCGGCTTCCGCGCCACCACATCCACCAGGAAATCAATCGCCGCCGCCGCGAAGTCCTGCATGTTCTCCACGCGGTCGGCGCGGCCCGTCTCCAGCGTGCGCGCCGCCTCCACCGCACCCGCCACGGCAAAACAGGCATGACCCGGCGGATAGCCGTAACGGCTGCCGGTCGGGCCGGTGGCACCGGTTTCGGACAGCGCCCAGTCGGTTTTGACGCGCTCGCGGGCACGGCGTGCCTTGATCAGCGCATAGATTTCGGTGGACGGCGTCAGGCCGCGCATCTCGTCATCGGTGATACCGAGAATTTCGCGGCGTATTTCGCGGGTGTAGACCACGATGCCGCCGCGCACGCAGGCCGATGCACCGGGCACCGCGAGCAGGGCCGCGGTGATCAGGCCGCCGGCGGATGACTCGGCCACTACGATGGTCTGCTTGCGCGCGATCAGCAGTTTTACAGCGCGTTCGGCGTACGGCAGGAGTTCTTTCATGGGTGCAAGGTCCCTGGATTAAAACAATAGGCTGGATGAATCGCCGGCTTGGCGGGACTAATAACCTCGCGCCCGGTCCACGCCGGTCGCGAAAGGCTCACCCGCAAAATAGAGCCTTGCGTTTTCGGCAAATATTTCCGCGACAACCGCGCTGCGATTGGCATGGCCGCCGCCGATATGCGGCAGCACGAGGATGCCTTCGGTTTTCCAGAAGGGATCGCTGGCCGGTAAAGGCTCTTCACGGAATACATCGAGCACGGCGCCGGCGATGGTCTTGTTCTTCACCGCGGCAATCAGGTCGGCATCCACGATCAGCGGACCGCGGCCGAAGTTGAGCAGCCAGGCCGTGGGCTTCATCACGCCGAGCCGCTTCGCGTTGATCACGTTTTCGGTTTCCGGCGTCACCGGCAGCAGCAGCACGACAAAATCCGACTGGCGCAGCACGTCATCCATCTCGTCGCCGGAATACACCTCATCCACGCCCTCCAGAGGCTCCGGCTCGCGCTTGGTGCCGATCACCCGCATGCCCAGTGCGTGCGCCTTGAGCGCGAGCTCCTGCCCGATCGCGCCGAGGCCGAGGATGCCCAGCGTCTGTCCGGCGAGCAGTTTCGACATGCGGCGGTTCCATTGGCCCTGCTTCTGGTCCAGCGCCGCAGCCATGTACGGCTTGGTCAGATGAAACAGCGCACCGAGAATATTTTCCGACATCGAGTGGCGGTGTGAACCGCGTGCGCAGCACAACATCACCTCATCGCGCAGACCGGGGGCATCAATCCACGCTTCCACGCCGGCGGTCATCGCCTGGATCCAGCGCAGCCTGAGCATGCGTCCGAGATAGCCGCCGTGTTTCCAGCCGGCGAGCACTTCGACGCGCGGGATCAGGTCTTCGGGAGGTTTTTCATCGCGCTTGACGCCATGCACCTCGAAACGATCGCCGAGACCGGCGTTGTTGAGGGCTTTTACATACGCATCAAAATCGTCCAGCCACAGCAGGCAGACAGGTTTGCTCATCGACGGGGTTCCCGGTTTGGCCAAGCCGGTCTGCGCATTGCGCGCCGGCCCGAATTTATAAATAAAAATATTTTATAAATTATATCGGGAACCCGAAGATATCACCCACCGCGTAAGGACTTTAGTTGATCGGTATGCCCGCGCTTTTGATGATCTTCGCCCAAGTCGCAGTGTCATCACGAAGCACGCGGGTCAGCTCGGCCGGCGTTGACGGATCGGCTTCAATACCCTGCCGCAAGAACTGTTCACGCACATCGCCCATCGCCAGTGCCTTGTGCGTGGCCGCGTTCAGTCTGGTCAGGATCGGCTTCGGAATGCCGGCAGGTGAAAAAATGCCGAACCACGCTTCGAAAACATAACCGGGAACGCCGGCTTCCTGCACCGTCGGCACTTCAGGGAAAGCCTGTGAGCGTTTGGCGCCGGTCACCGCGAGCATTTTCAGGCGGCCGGCCTTAACATGCGTTGCCGCCGAACCCATCACCGGAATCGAGAACTGCACTTCACCGCCGATGGTCGCCGTCACCGACGGGCCGCCGCCCTTATACGGTACCTGGGTGAATTTCACGCCAGCCACATGCTCGAGCAGCGCCACCGCGAGGTGCCCGGCGCTGCCGATGCCAGCCGAACCGTAGTTGAGTTTTCCGGGTTCTTTTTTTGCCGCCGCGATCAGCTCTTTCATATTGTTCGCCGGTAATTTGTTATTGGCGACTACCACCGACGGCGAGATGCCCAGCTTGGAAATGGCATCCAGATCCTTCAGCGCGTTGTACGGCAGCTTGGAATACAGCGTCTGGTTGATCGCAAGCGCGTTATGCGCCACCAGCAGCGTGTAACCGTTCGGCGTCGCGCGCGCTGCGATGCTGACGCCCAGCGTGCTGCCCGCGCCGTCGCGGTTGTCGACGATTACCGTCTGATTGAGTTCTTCACCGAGCTTGGTCGCCATGATACGCGCGACCAGATCGCTGGTGCCCCCCGCGGAGAACGGCACGATCAAGCGGATCGGACGTTCGGGGTAACCCTGCGTATCGGCAGCGCCCGCAAACCCGGCGGCCGACAGCAGCGTCAGCATGGCACTGATTTTTCTGACATTCGTTCGAATCATGGCTTCCCTCCTTTGGCTCGTATCAACCCGGCAACATCAATGCCGGCGTGACGCTTTTTTGTTTTTGGATTTCCCCGACGACGGAACCGTCAGGCGCAACAACTCGCCGACATCGCTGCAACGTTCAATATGCATTACCAGATCGGCGATTTTTTCGGCCTTGGCCGCGCCCACCACCGGCACCGACAGCAGTTCGAACTTCACCCGCAGCTCGTCATCCGACATCGGGTTCTGGATCGAGCCCTTGGGGTAATCGACCTGCGACACGTATTGCTCGCCGGACTGCATGGTGATCGTCGTGTGACAGGATACGCCGCGCGGCAGTTTGGCGTCGGTATCGATGCGCGTGCGGTCCATCAGCCGGCGCACTGTCGCATTGCCGAGCTTGCGGTCGGTGTATTGCGACAACAGCGCATTGCCTTCGAGCAGCGCAATCGCCACCGAGTACGGCAGGCTGACCTGGGCTTCGTGATACGTGCGCGGCGCGATATTGCGGTGATAGTGCGACCAGTCGGGATGGCGACGAACCACGATGCTGCGGATTTTCGAAAGCTCGGGTTTGTGCTTGCGGCGGATTTCCAACGCACAGTCGATTGCGTTGTGGATCGGCCGGGCGCAGGAGTAAGGCTTGAACTCAATCTGCAGATCAAAGGGCTTGCCGAGGCCGCGCACCAGTTCGGCGCCTTTTTTGCCTCCGGCAAAGGCTTTCAGGAAACCACGCTCGCCTTCAAAAATCGTATCAGCGCCAGTGAAGCCGAGTTTGGCCATCATCGCCGAGGTCACGCCGTTGCGTGCCGCCGGGCCCGGATTAAAACGCTTCTGCATCGACGGGCCGTACATTTCCATCAGACCAGAAGCCTGGGCACCTGCGAGGCCGAAAGCCGAAGTCAGTTGCTCGGGCGTCAGCTTAAGCATTTTGCCGGCAGCCACCGTTGCGCCGAACACGCCGCAGGTCGGCGTGGTGTGGAAGGCGCGGTTGCGCAGGTCATTGTTGGCGGCCATGCTTACCCGCTCCATCACTTCGCAACCCGCTGCCAGTGCAGCGAGCATCTCTTTGCCGTTCGCGGCCGTGGCTTCCGCAAGCGCCAGCGCCGGTGAAAAAACCGGCGGGCTGAAGTGGAACAGCGCCAGCACATCGATGTCATCGAGTTCGATGCTGTGACAGGAAATCGCATTGGCGAAACTCGCCGCGGCTACCGGCACACGCTCACCGCCGCCGATCAGCGTCGCTTCCAGCGCCTTGCCCTGCAGCGTCGCGAATTCGCGGGCAATGACGCCGCTTTCAGTCTGGCTGCCGGCGATGGCCACGCCGATGTAATCCAGCAGCAGCCGTTTCATCGCATGGCGGCTGCCCGCGGGAATCCGGCTATACGTCAGCTTGGCGTGATGTTCGGCGAGTTTCCGGGCCAGCGTGCGCTCCGGAGCGGCGGTTTTCTTTTTCATGACAATCTTTCGCTTCCTAACAATTGAAAATAAATGAGGATTTACAGCACGTTGTAGGGGGTTTACTTTTTGGATTCCGGCACCAGCATCGCCGTGATTTTGTTCGTATCATTGATTATCTCCAGCCGCCACAACGCTTCCAGCGCGCGGTCGCAGCCGGCCTTTCCCAGCGTGCCACCACAGAGGTCGCGGAACTTGCGCTCGATTTCTGCATCGCCCATCGGGCTCTTTTCGTGCCCCTTGGGATAACGGATTTCGACGACATGTTTTTCGCCGGACTTCATGCGGATGCTCACGCGCCCCGGCGCGCCTTCGGGATACTGCGCCGACAGCGCCGGGTCTTCGCTAACCTTCACCGTACGCATCAACGCCGCCACTGCGGGATCGCGCAGGCGTTCATCGGCAAACGACGCGCTGGTCAGTTCACCGTCAAGCAGGCCGATCGCCACGCAATACGGCAGGCTGTGGTCGGCAGTCTCACGCGTGGTCGGCGCCCAGCGCGACGCGTCACCGCCCATCATGAACACCGCCACCTGATAACCGTCGACCTGGATTTCCTCGATCTGCTTCAGGTCGACCTTTTTACGCAATTCAATCGCGGCAAACACCGATGACTGGCCGTGGTAACAGACCGGCAGGCTCTTGGTGCGTGTCTCACCGATCATCGGCGTATCCGGCAGCGGCCAGTCGCTACGCCCCACCGCATCCCAGAATCCGCCCGAGCCTTCGAACACTTCACCCGGCCCGGTAAATCCTTCACGGGCCAGCATGGCCGCAAACACTGCGTTGCGGGAACCATTCGCGCCCGCGCAACCCTTCCAGCTCGACAGGCTGCCGCGGCGCGCCTGCGACAGCGCCAGATTCGGCGTCAGCGCCAGCGACAGCGCATGGCCCGTCGCTTCGTCATCGAGCTTCATCAGTTTGGCCGCACCGAGCGCGCAACCGAGCACAGTGTATACCGGCTGGTCCCAGCCGCCGCTATTGACGTCAACATGTTTGCAGAAGCTGCAATAGACGTCATATGCCAGCACGATGGCATTGATCAGCGCTTTCGCATCGGCGTGTTCCATCTCCGCCACCGCCACCAGCCCCGGAATCATGTCGCTGGGATGGCCGCGGCTTTTGCCTAGATAGGTATCGCTGACATCGAGCGAGCGCGTCATCACGCCGTTGGCAAAGGCCGCCAGCTCCGGCGTGGTGATGATGTCCGAGCCCCACACCCGCGCCCGGTCATCCGAGCGGTAACGCGCCGCCACCGCACGCGACATCATGCTGACCGGCTCGTCGAATGCACCGAGCGCGCTGGCAAAGGTGTCGATCAGGTGGCGCTTGGTTTCGTGCACGGTGTTCGCCGACAGGTTCCCGTAACGCGCCTGCGCAGCGAATGCAACCAGCCGCTTGACGGTTGCGTCCCACACCATCGGTTCATTGTTCAAACGCCAACCTCCACTGGATGTTCCGAATGACCTTCAGTTTTCCGCCGTGACCTTGGCCGCGGTGATCACCTTGCCCCAGCGTTTGACGTCGCTGTTGATGGTCTGCGCGAATTCCTTCGGCGAACTGCCCAGCAGCACGGTTCCGCTGGATTCGATGCGTTTTTTGACATCCGGATTCGAAAGTGCCGTCTGCGTTGCCTTGTATAACCGGTCGACGATGGCCGGGCTGACCTTGGACGGCGCCAGCAGACCATACCAGAGGTCCGATACAAACTCCTCCAGCCCCGGGAATTCCGCCACCGCCGGCAGATTGGGTGCCGCCGGATTGCGCTTTGCAGTGCTGACTGCAATCGCGCGCAGGCGGTTCTGCTCGACCAGCGGCATCGCGGTCAGAATCGCGGTGAACATGAAATTGATCTCGCCGCCGAGCAACGCCACCAGTGCCGGCGCGCTGCCCTTGTACGGCACATAGGTCATGTCGATTTTGACCATCGACTTGAGCATTTCACCCGCGAGGTGCGCGCTGCCACCCGAGCCGGACGACGCAAAGTTCAGCGTGCCGGGCTTGGCCCTCGCCAAAGCAATCAGTTCGGGCACCGTCTTTACCGGCATGGACGGATGCACCACCAGCACCAGCGGCTGCGACGCGAGCAGGCTGATCGGCGTGAAGTCTTTCACCGGGTCGTACTGCACCACCTTGGTGAAAATCTGCGGATTGATGACGATGGTCGCGTTGGTCGTCACCAACAGCGTGTAACCGTCCGGCGTTGCGCGGGCGACGATGTCGGTGCCGATGTTGCCGTTGCCGCCGGTGCGGTTGTCGACGACGAAACGCTCACCCAATTCCCGGTTGAACTCGTTGGCCAGCGTGCGCGCCATCAGGTCATTGCCGCCCCCGGGTGCAAACGGCGCGACGATGCGCACCGGCTTGTTGGGGTAGCCCGCAGGCTGGGCATGAACACCAGCAACCGCCGTAAGCCCCAGCGAAATAAACAGCAAGTATCTGAATATATTCATTTTTTCTCCTCCCGCTTTTCTTCGGCCTGACGGCGTTTTGCAGCGCCGGCTTTTGCAACCGGTTTTGCTGCAGGTATTTGTCCGCGCAATTCGCTGCGGATGAGGTCGGGCGACAGTTCCGGCGCGAGCAGGCCGATGAAATGACTGACGTAACTGCGCAGATAGGTATTGCGGCGCATCGTTACGTACGTCGGGCTGGATTCGAACAGGTGGCTGGCATCACGCGCACGCAGATTGATGTCGTGCACCGGATCAACAGCCACCGTCGCCAGAATCGCAATGCCCAGCCCCATTTCGACATAGGTCTTGCAGACATCGGCGTCCACTGCGCCGAAGCGCACATTGGGCTCGATCCCCTCCTTGCGGAACGCTTCCATGATTTTCCAGCGCCCGCTGCGTGCGCGGTCATGCGCAATGATCGGATAACGGGCAATTTCCTGCAGCGTCAGTTTTTTCGCACGCAGGACAGGATGGCCTTTTTTTGCGATTACGCTGCGCGCAATCGGGAAACAGGGCAGCCGCACCAGATTCGGAAACGGCCGTATCGCCTCGGTGCCGATGGCGATGTCGGCCTGCTCGGCCTCCACCGCTTCGCAGATCTGCGTCGGATTGCCCTGCTGCAGCCCGAGATGAACGTCGGGATAACGCTTGATGAAACGCTCGATCACCCGCGGCAGCACATAACGCGCATAGGTGTGGGTGGTGGCGATGGTCAGCGTGCCCTTTTCGCGATCGAGGTAATCGTCGCGCAGCGTGCGCAGGTTCTCGACGTCGCCCATGATGCGCTGGGCGATTTCGATGACCTCGCGCCCCGGCTCGGTCAGCCCGGTGACGCGGTTACGCTTGCGCTGGAACACCGGGAAACCGATTTCGGCTTCGAGCAGCTGGATCTGCTTGCTGACCCCCGGCTGCGAGGTGTGCAGCGCCTCGGCGGCATCGGAAATATGATTTCCGTGCCGGTGCACTTCAAGAATGCACCGGAGCTGGGACAGCTTCATGGCCGCACCTCCTGTCCCGGCCTCAGCCAGCCGGGAATTGCATTTTGCGGGTGACGGGATTCACATACCCGCCCCACAACACCATCACTCGGTTGCGGTTCGGATCGCCGCAGACCACGATATTGATGACGTCCGGGTTCGGGATCACGCGAACCATGCCGTCGGGCTTTTCCTTCAGATATTCCTCGGGATAAATCCCGCGCGACACCGCATCCGGAATGGTAAACGCCTCGGAGTGCCCGTACTTCATCAGGAACTCCAGCTCGCGGTACGGCACCCGCGCATGTTCATAGACGTAATTGCGGATGTCCTGCTTGCTATAACCGGCGGCAGCCAGCGACTTCGCCACCGGCGGCGCGATCATCAGCGTGATCATGTCGCGGAAACCCTTGCTGCCGATTTCGGCGAGCCGCGCGAGGCAGGGCTTCTTGGTGCATTCCAGCGCCAGGAACTCCAGCGCCGACTGCGCCGCGGTCTTATCCGGCGTGCCGTAGATGGCCGGCGGCCAGCCCCAGGTCACGGTACCGCAGGCGGTGACCGTGCTGTCGGTTTTGGCAAAGCCGTGTTCAACGCGGTATGGCGCCCAGGGATTCTCGTCATCGTTTTCAGCGATGGTGAAATTCAGAGGGTAGCCGAAGGTGCCCATGTAATTGCGGCCCATCTTGTAACCGGCGATGTTCTTGATGATCAGCCCGAACGCACGGCCGATCGCGGGATTTTCGCCCTGTGAAATCAGGTGCGCGCCATTCTCGATGCCCATCGACTTGATCGCCGGGCCGCCGATCAGCAGGAAGGGCAATACGCCCCAGGTGCTGCCGATGTTGCTGAGGTTGTATTCGTTGTCGGCAATCGCCTCGACCGCCGCAATCAGCAGCGGCATGGTTTCCGGCTTGCAACCGGCCATCACCGCATTGGCCGCGATATTGCGCGGCGTGGCGCGCAGGTTGGCCTGCGCCAGCACGGCAATGGTTTCGTCCGGATCGCGGCTGGTGTGATTCAGGAATGCCGCGACTTTTTCAGCGGTCGGCGGAATGACAGGCAGATTGTCGGTCCACTCGTGACTGCGGAAATAGTCGTTGATTTCCTCGAAGCTGCCTTCAAAAACAATCTCGCTGCCCTTGCGCACCGCTGCCGCAGCGCCTGCAGCGGCGGCTTTCACCGGCCGCGTCAGCTCCTCGACGATGCGACCGAAGAGGACGTCTTCAACATTCTTTTCAACCAGCGCTTCCGCATGCACGCCGACCGCGCCGGGGTATTCCGCGATGCGTACATCGGCCATCCCCTCGGCCTTGGCCACGGCACGGGCAATCTTGGTAAATCCGGTGGTGGTGATGACCACACCGGGGATGCCGAGTTTCTCGGCTTCAACTGCCGGCCTCACCGAGGCCGGAGTGCAGGTCCCTCATCCCCCGTTGCCGGTGATGATCGCTTGACAGCCTCTTTGTTTGGCGAGGGCGGCGACTTCTTTCGCAACCCGTTTTTGCGTCGCGGGATCGCCGCCGACGTAAACAATTGGAAATTCATCGAAGGGGATGACCTTCACATTCTTGAATTTCCTGCTGAACTGGCTGCGGTAGGTGCGGAACATCAACTCACCCTTGAAGTGGTTGTTGTACACCTCACCAATAGTGATGCCGTCGAGACTGTCGAGATGCCGGCTGATCTGCCGCACCCCTTCCTGCGGCAACCCTTCCGGACTGATCACCGCTATTTTTTCGCTCATCGCAATCCTCCCCGCATTATGCGGCGGCATGACATCCGGACTCATTGCCGGACGGCCCCGCATTATTGGCAAGCCGGCATTAAACCGCGGATGACCCCTGCCTGCCAGAATATTGAGCTATTTTAGTATGCTCATTGCAGCATACTGGATTCAGGGCTGCGGATATACCGTCACGCCGACGCATTAGTTCCACACTATGCCCATTTCGGAATAGCAAAATAACTGAATAGTCTGGTCGCCACCGCGGTTCCTCGGTTAAATTGTCCTTAAAAACCGGCCCCGCCGGATAACAACTAACCGTAGCACCCCGGGTTTCAAAGCCTTTCAGGAGGATTAACACTGATGTACGCGAACACCATTCCGGACAACGCCGAGTTTGATTTCATCGTCGTCGGCGCCGGTTCCGCCGGCTCCACGCTCGCCACCCGCCTGTCCGACGACGGCCGCCACACGGTGCTGCTGCTCGAAGCGGGCGGCCCGGCGAACAATATCAATCTGAAAATTCCGCTGATGGTTGCGAAGATCCTCAACGACGAACGCTACACCTGGCAGTACCAGACCGAACCGCAGGGCCACCTCAACAACAAACCGCAGCGCTGGGTGCGCGGCCGCGTTATCGGCGGCTCCGGCTCGATCAACGGCAACCTGTTCGTGCGCGGCGACCCGAAGGAATACGACGACTGGCGTGATCAGGGCTGCAAGGGCTGGGGCTACTCGGACATGCTGCCCTACTTCCGCAAGCTCGAAGACTATCCCGAGGGCGACCAGAAAGTACGCGGCAGCGGCGGCCCGATCCACTGCACCAACCTCAACGGTTTTGATCCGCTGTCCGACGCCTTTGTCGCCGCCTGCGGCGAAGCCGGCCACAAGCAGCTGCCCGACTACAACGACGGCAGTTATGAAGGCGCTTATCACCTGCAGTATTCCACCCGCAAAGGCTGGCGCAGCAGCCCCGCCGCCGAATACCTGAAGCCGGCGCGCAACCGCCCCAACCTGACCATCGTCACCAATGCGCCGGCGACGAAGGTGCTGACCGAAAACCGCCGCGCCACCGGCGTGGAGTTCCGCCGCGACAACCAAACGCTCAAAGCGCGTGCCCGCCGCGAAGTCATCCTCGCCGCCGGTCCGCTGGTGTCACCGAAACTGCTGGAGCAATCCGGCATCGGCAACAGTGCGATCCTTTCCAAATTCGGCATCCAGGCCGTTCACCACCTGCCCGGCGTCGGTGAAAACCTGCGTGATCACCCGAGCTCGCGCATTTCCTTCGAATGCGCGAAGCCAATCACCATCAACGATGTGCTACGCAACCCGCTGCTCAAAATCAAGGAAGGCCTGCGCTGGTTCTTCAAAAGCGAAGGCCTGCTGACCATCTGCTCCGCGACCTCACAGGTGGCGTGGCGCTGCAATCCGAAATCCGACCGCGCCGACATGGCGATGCTGCTGCTGCCGCTGTCGG
Source organism: Burkholderiales bacterium (assembly GCA_030833315.1). Lineage (GTDB taxonomy): Bacteria > Pseudomonadota > Gammaproteobacteria > Burkholderiales > SG8-41. The sequence continues at coordinate 19,028 of JAURHM010000039.1, read as the reverse complement.
GCCGCGACCGATATGCGCGCACCGCGCGTTACGGCCTCGATCCGCATCCGGGTTTCACCTTCGGCCTCAAGGTGCTGCAACCGTACTCGGTTGGCCAGATTCACATCGGCTCCACTGATCCACTGGCACAGGCGACGATGGACCCTAAATATCTCTCGCACGAAGCCGACGTCCAGCTCTTCCTCGACGGTATGCGTTTCGCGCGCCACATCGCGCAGATGCCGTCACTGAAACCACTGGTGGTGCGCGAAACACGACCCGGTCCGGACATCCGCGATGACATCGGCATGCTCGACTATATGAAGGAAACCATCCAGACCAGCTGGCATATGGTCGGCACCTGCAAGATGGGCGGCGGGGCGGATGCAGTGGTCGATGATCAGCTCAAGGTGTACGGCATCGAGCGACTGCGGGTGATCGACTCGTCGATCTTCCCGACCATCCCGTCGTCGAACACCAATATCCCGACCATCGCCGCCGCTGAAAAAGGCGCGGCCATGGTGCTGGCCGCTGCATGCTGATTTTTAAAGCAATGATTCAAAAAAATTCCAAAAAAACCGATCCACAGCCCGTTCCTATTGGGAGGAGTGCCATGAACGTTTTCAAACGATCGCTGATCTCGCTGCTGTTGCTGTCGCCGCTGATGCCGGCCGCGCAGGCGCAGAACTATCCGCTGCGCCCGGTGCGCATAATCGTCGGTTTTGCCGCCGGCGGCCCCTCGGACATCGTCGCGCGGCTGATGGCGCAGCAACTCTCGGACCGCATGGGCAAACAGTTCATCGTCGAGAACCGCGCCGGCGCCACCGGTACCATCGGCGCCGAGTTGGTAGCGAAAGCGCCGCCCGACGGCCACTCGCTATACCTCGCAAGCCAGACCACGCACGCGGTCGCACCCTATATGTATGCCAAGGTCGGTTATGACCCGATCAAGGATTTCGCCACGGTGGTGCTGGTGTCGCAGAACCCGCTGCTGGTTGTCGTCCATCCATCGCTGGGCGTGAAAACGATGAAGGAACTGGTCGCGCTGGCCAAGGCCCGCCCGGGCGATCTCAACTTCGCCACCGGCGGCCAAGGCTCCTCGCCGCATATGTCGATGGAACTGCTGAAAAGCATGCTCAACATCAACATGATCCCGATTCATTACAAGGGCGACGGCGCCGCCATCGGTGAGCTGATCGGCGGTCAGGTGCCGATCATGTCGGCGAGCATCGCCGGCCTGCTGCCCTATACCAAGAACGGCAAGCTGCGCGGCATCGCGATTACCGGCGCGAAGCGCTCCACAATCGCACCGGAATTCCCGACCATCCGCGAAGCGCTGGACCTGAAGGACTACGAAGTGATCACCTGGTTCGGCATCCTGAGCACCGGCGGCACACCAACCGATATCGTCAACCGCCTGAACAAGGAAATCGTCAGCTCACTGGGCGAGACGTCGGTGAAGGAACAGATCGCCAAGCTCGGCATGGAAACCGTCGGCAACAGCCCCGAGCAATACGCCACCTTCCTGCGCGAGGAAAACGTCAAATGGAGCAAGATGGTCAAGGCGCTGAATCTGAAGGCGCAGTAAGCACAGCGCAGTCCCGAATCGAAATATATTATCAATAAAAACAATAACTTATATCAATTCCGCTTATCCCCTCTCCCACGCGCTGGAGGGGGAAACATCGGGGTGCAGTTAAGCCGAAGCCCTCACCACCGGCGTCCGCAACACCCCGATGTCCTTCTGGATGATCTCGCAGACATCGCCGTGCTTCAGATTCGGCTCCGTCGCATCATCCGTCCCCAGCCAGATCACATCACCCGGATGCAGCGTCATGTACTTGCTGATCTCGGCGATATAACGCTGAGCTGAAAACAGCATCTTGCTGGTGTTGTAACCGGCGACACGCTGGCCGTTCATGTGAATCTCGATATCGAGGTTCATCGGATCAAGGCCCGTGGTGATGAAGGGCCCCATCGGTTTCCAGGTATCGCAGTTCTTTGCGCGCCACAAAGTGCGGTCGGATTTCTGCCAGTTGCGTTCGCTGACGTCATTGCCCAGCGTGTAACCGAGGATGCAGGACAGCGCATTTTCTTCGGTGAGGTTCTTCGCTGCCTTGCCCACCACCGCCACCAGTTCGCCCTCGAACTGCACCATGTCGGAGGCATCGGCGGGAATGATCAGCGTTTCATTGGTTGCGCACAGCGCGTTGAAGGAACGGTAACCGACGTCGGCCTTCTCCGGATACTTGGGCGCGATGCCCTTGCGCTTGGCACCCCACTCGATATGCGCGGCATAGTTCAGCCCGGCGCAGTAAAAATTGCGCGGCTCGCAGGGGATCAGGGTTTTCAAGGCGGAAAGCGAATGGCGCTTGCCGTTGGCCTTGTATGAATCGAAGGGCGAACCGTCAAGTTCAGCGACCTGGTAGCCATCAACGAGACCAAAGAAAGTGTGGGATTGCAGTTGGAAGCGACCGAATTTCATGTTTTCTCTTTTCAGATTAAAACGCCGATACTAACCACATTACACTTTGCACTATATACGCACGAACCAGCAAAGTGCCATGACTCCAACTACACAAATATCTCCTACCCTCAAATTCCTAGGCCCCCAATGGTTCGCCATCGTCATGGGTCTTGCCGGCCTCGCGCTGGCCTGGTCCGCCGCCGCGACGAAAATGGGCCCTGCTGCAGAATGGGTGGCACGCGGTACCGGTGGGCTGGCGGCGCTGCTGTTCCTGGGTTTGCTCGTGCTGTTCTCGCGGCGCGGGCGGTTGTATCCCGAGGCGCTCAATGCCGACCTGCTGCATCCGGTGCGCCATGCCTACATCGCGACGATCACGATATCAATGATCCTGCTGGCGACGCTGGGGACGACGCTGCTCGGCCCTTCCATAGTCTGGGCTTCGTTGTGGCTAATTGCCTGCGTGCTGCAGCTGGCGGTGACGGTGTGGGTGCTGTCGCGCTGGCTGCGCGGCAATACTTCCGGCGGTTTTCAGTGGCCGGGGATCACGCCGGTGCTGATCATTCCGGTGGTGGGCAATGTGCTGGTGCCTCTGGCTGGCGTACCGCTGGGCCAGCATGAATGGGCGGCGGTGCAGTTCGGCATCGGCGCCTTCCAGTGGCCGGTGCTGATGGCGCTGATTTTCATGCGCATCGGCGTGCACGGCTTGTGGCCGGATCGCCTGCTGCCGACCGCCTTCATCACGGTGGCGCCGGCTGCGCTGATCGGACTCTCGCTGCTGCGCTTCGAAACGGCACCGGCATTGGCACAGGGCTGCTGGGGCATCGCGCTTTTTTTCCTGCTGTGGTCGGCGCAGGTGCTGAAGCAGATGCTGGCCCAGCCCTTCTCGATGGTGTGGTGGGCACTGAGTTTTCCGCTGGCGGCCTTTGCCGCGCTGACACTCAAACTGGCGCCGACGGGTCAGCCCTTTTCATTTCTCGCGATGCCGGTGCTGGCACTGACCACCCTGGTGATCGCCGCGCTGTGCCTGTTGACGGTGCGCGGGCTGCAACGCGGCACGCTGCTGCTGCCTGAACCCTGATCACGATTCGCGGAAGCGTTATTGCTTCAGCGATTCTCCAGCCGGTTGTAATCAAAAAAAGCCGCTTCGCCGGGCGCCTGCTGCCGGAAAGCGGCATGCGCGGCGTCGCTGTGTGCCTAGAGCGGGGCTGGTGCGCGGCACACGGTAAAATGCTTTCGGATAATCCCCGAGGAATCCCGGCACCACGGTCAGGCCGTCTTCTTCCGGGAGCGGCGCCGATTCCTCGTGCAACAGATGGCTGACCTTGGTAGGCGCGGTATCGCGCAGTAGCGTGAACCAGCGCGCAGCGCCTGAAGGATCATCAATGCGCAGGATGCTCATCACCGGCAGCAGCGGGAAATGGCAGCCGCACATCACCGCCTGCGCGTCGAGTTCACGGCGCAGTGCGGCGTCGGGGACGCTGGTGAATTCATAACGGCGGTCGAGCACCGGGGAGAGCCGCTTTTTGAGCATCTCGTAAAACTCGCCCTGTGCGTCGCTGCTGCGGTAGCTGATGCCGGCCTCGCGATTGACTACGGCGTTGCGGCAGTAGACATAGTCCAGCACCAGCTCTTTGCATTGCGATACCAGTAATCAGCGACCAGCTTGCGCGCGCCTTCGAGCAGGAACAGCAGGAAATTGAATTCGCCTTGCATGCGCATGATCCATGTAGAGGTGCGAATTCAGCTGGTGCCCGGAATTGCCGTACACATCGCAGCCGGTGACCAGCAGGTAGTAGATGCGCTCGAACAGCGGATAATCCATGACCCAGCCGGTTTTCGGGCGGGAACCGATGAGGCACTTGACCACGCTGGCGTTGTCGAAGCTGCGGAAGATGTTCAGTGCGGCATTGGGATTGCGCCCATCACCGTCCCGGATCGTCGACAGCATGAGCGGGCGCGTCTGCAGCGCGAATAGCGACGGGCGGTTTGGTCATGGCAGGCTCCGTTCAACAGGAGCCCTTATCTTCAGGCGACTTTCGGATGGAACGATAGTCGCTGCAGGGCCTTAACAGACTTTTTCCTGCAGCAGCGTATTTGCCTTGAGCAGATTCTCGTCGATAGTGATGCCGAGGCCGGGGCCTTTGGGCACGTTGACGAAACCATTCTCCACTTTGAAATCGCTTTCCGGGCACAGCGGATCTTTGGCGTTAGTGTTGAGGCCGAACACGAATTCGGCAGCACCCATCATGCGAGAGGCCGGGGTGCTGGCGTAGAAGTGCGCGCCGGCAGCGGCTTCGAGTTGCGACTGCACCGCCAGCCCGCCGCAGTTGAGCTGGATGTTGGACGCTTCGGCGATGGCCGCGATTTTTTTCGCGGGGGTCAGGCCGCCGACCTTGTAGAGCTTGATGCAGAACACATCGACGGCACGCGCTTCGGCATGGGCCATCGCGTCCTGGATGGTGAAGATGCCCTCGTCGGCCATCACCGGGATGCCACCGGCGGCGCGGCGGATTTCCGCCATGCCATGCAGGTCGCGGCGTGCGATGGGTTGTTCGATGTAACCGAGCCCCATGGGTTTGATGGCTTCGATGGCAAGCAGTGAATCGCCCAGCGTCCAGCCGCAGTTGGGGTCGATGCCGATCATCACCTCATTGCCCAGCGCCTTGCGTACGGCGGCAAAATTGGAGACGTCCTGTTTCCAGCCGCGGCGGTCGGCCATTTTCAGGCACAGCACTTTGATGCCGTATTCCTCGACGGCGCGACGCGCCTCTTCGATCATGGTCTGCACGTCCTCGGCCATGCTAACCGACCATTCCAGCGGAATGCGCGGCTGGCAGCAACCGCCGATCAGTTCATGTACCGGTTTGTTCAGCGCCTTGCCCTGGGCGTCGCGGATGGCGATGTCGAGCACCGCACGCGCCGCCGGATTGTTGGCGAGGCGGTTATCGAACATCTCGTTGATGCCTTCGATGTCGAAAATCGAACGGCCAATCATCGCCGGGCCGTAGATTTCCTTTATCGCGGCAACAATGCTCTGCGTGGTGTCGGCGACAAAGTGGCCGGGGCTGATCGGGCGGATCTGCCCGGTGCCGACCACGCCGTCGGCGTAGATCTTCACCAGCACGGGTTTGCTGGTGATGCTGGTTTCCGGACCGGTGTCGTAAGTGCCGCTGGAAAAAATGCGCTTCAGGCGCGTCGACAGTGCGGTGACATGGATTTCAATGCGATCAATCATGTGATTCCCCGGTACGGAAGGTTTGCAGTGTTATTCAGGTTTGATACCCGCGTTCTTGACGACTTTTTCCCAGCGCGGGATTTCCTCGCCGATGAATTTCTTGAACTCGGCCGGGGTATCACCCACCGGCTCGAAGCCCTGCTTGAGCATGCCGTCGCGGATCGACGGCACTTTCATCGCCGTGACGATTTCCTTCGACAGCGACTCCACCACCGGCTTGGGCACCCCTGCCGGCAGCAGCAGACCATACCAGGAAGCGGCGTAATAACCGGGCACACCGGCCTCGGCGATGGTCGGCACATTGGGCAGCGCGACATTGCGTTTTGAAATCGACACGCCGATTGCTCGCATCTTGCCGGCATTGATCTGCGGCAGTGCGGTCGGGATCGAAGTGAACAGCGTCTGCACTTCACCGGTGACCAGACCGACGACCGACGGTGCGCCGCCTTTATAGGGGATGTGCACCATTTGCAGGCCCGCCGATGACATCAGCAGTTCCATCGCGAGGTGGGTGACGTTGCCGACGCCGCCGGAACCGAAGGACAGCGACTTCGGTTTGGATTTGGCCAGCGCGATCAGGCCTTTGACGTCATTCACAGCAATGCTCGGATGCACCACCAGCACCGAGGGCCCGAGGGCCACGAGGCTCAGCGGGATGAAGTCCTTGCGGATCTCGAAGGGCAGCTTGGCCGACAGGCTGGGAATGGCGATGGTCGAGTTCGCCATCAGCATGGTGTAGCCGTCGGGATCGGCCTTGGCAACGATGTCGCCGGCGAGATTGCCCGAGGCACCGGGGCGGTTGTCGACGATAAAGGAGGTGCCGAAGGTATCGGTCAGTTTCTGGCCGATCGCGCGCGCCGCGAGATCGGTGCCGCCGCCGGCGCCGAAGCCGACGACGATGCGCACGGATTTGGACGGAAATTTGCTTGCGCCGTCCTGGGCGGCGGCGAACGGCACAATGGTGCTGCAGGTAATGGTGGCGGCGATGCAGGCGCCGAGCTGGCCACGGGTCATCTAAACTCTCCTCGAATTGTTATGGGCGGGGCGCAGGGCCCGCCGATCAGGCGGCTGCCGCGTAACGGGTATGCGGCGGCAGCTTGAGCGCATCCGGCGCTTCGTACGGCTTGTGACCTTCCACCTGTGCAGCATAAAGGATACGCCGGCTTTCAGAATTAAAGGCGTCGCGTTTGTGCAACGTCGCGCGATTATCCCAAACCACCACGTCGCCCTGCTGCCATTCGTGCTCATAGACAAAACGCTGCTGGGTGGTGTGCGCCCACAGCTCGTTGAGCAGCGCTTCGGAATCTTCCAGCGACAGGCCGTTGACGTAGGCGCCGTGGCGGCGGCCGAGGAAAATCATGTTGCGGCCGGTTTCCGGATGCGTCGAGATGATCGGGTGGCTGGGGCCGGGAACATTGCGGATATCCATATCCAGCGAGGCGCCGGGTCGCAGTTTCATCGCGGTATCGACGATGTCGGCCTGCTTGATGGTCTTGCCGGCGATGCGCCGCTTCATGTCATCGGACATGGTGTCGTAGGCGGCGTAGCAGTTGGAGAAATAAGTGTGGCCGCCGGCTGGCGGGATTTCGACCGCGAGCAGCATGCGCGCGGCGGTCGGTTTGTCCTTGAAGGAAAAATCCGAATGCCAAACCACTTCGCCATCACCGAGAATGCCGACCGGTTTGCCGTTTTCACGGATATTGGTGACCACAGTAACTTCCGGCGGCAGCTGGAACACCTGATTGGCGATGCGCTCGGACAGGTCGCGCTTGTGCAGCGTCGATGAGGTCACCGGCGTGCCGAAACGTTTGACCAGCGTGACCAGGTCTTCCGGCGCAAATTTCTGGCCGCGGAACAGCAGCAGCATGTGTTCGAGCCAGACCTTGTGCAGGGCCTGGAAAGTCGCGTCGTCGATCCGCGTCAGATCAACGCTGCGGATTTCAGCGCCGAGCGCGGCGCCGCTGGGAACTACGGTAAAGGGTGCAGCAGCAGTCATGATCAACTCCTCCTGTAACAACTGTTCAAACTCAAACTCGGGGGCGCTTCGGCGCTCTGCTCAACGCATCACTAAACGTTTTTTTCAACCCTCGCCCGCGTACACCTTGAGATAACTGGAACGTCCGCCGTCTGCAGCAATAGTGGTGCCGGTCAGCATGCGCGACTCATCCGATGCCAGGAACACGGCAATCGCCGCGATGTCATCGGGTTCGCCGCGCGAATACGGGTAAAGCTTCTGGAACACCGCACGCTCTTTTGCAGCGGCATTCGATTTCTCGACAAATTCTTTGGTTTCGTAACGTGCGATCTGACGTTCAGTGCGGACGGAGCCCGGCGCTACGGCATTGGCGCGTATGCCGTACTGGACATACTGGGCAGCCAGGGTCTTTGTGAACGAGATGATGCCTCCCTTGGTCGCGGCATAGGCCGGCTTCAGCGAACCGACCAGACCGAGATGCGATGTCACGTTGACGATGGATCCGCCCCCCGCCTTGATCATGTGTGGGATGCCGTGCCGGCAGGTCAGGAAGGGGTGAAGCAGGTTCAGCGCCACCGTCTTGTGCCAGACGTCGAGATCCATCTCATGCACAGGACGGTCATCCTGCGAGGAACCGCCGGCGCAGTTGAACAGCACATTGAGCTTGCCGAAATGTTTGACGGTAGCTGCGATGGCATCGCGCACGCTGTCGTCCTGTGTGACATCGGTCTGCACAAACAGTGCATTGCCGCCGGCGTCACGGATTTCGCGTTCGGCGCGTTCACCCGCTTCACGGTTGAGTTCGCAGATCGCCACGCCTGCGCCTTCGCGCACGCACATTTTTGCCGTCGCTTTGGCAATACCGGCGCCGGCGCCGGTCAGGAATACTACTTTGCCTTCTAGTCTGCCCACTGAGAATTTCCTCCGGTTGCTGCGTACCCGCTGTTAAAAGAGTTTCGGGCAACTACAGAATTTAATGAATCCCACCATAACCCACAATACTATTGAGTTATACGGTCATACTCTTTTTGGCATGCTGAAACAGGCTGCGGCGCAACGGCAAACGGCACAACGCCAGCACCGTCGCCATGTCCTCCACCTGCTCCAGCGCCCACAGCGTGTCGAGCAGCCGGCGGGCACGCGCTTTCGGCATGACGCTGCCGGCGAGCCCGAGAAATTTTGCATTGAGCTGGGCATCGGTGACCGGATTATCGGGACTGCCGGATGCATGCGCGATCCGCTCTGACGGCCTGCTGCCGTCGGCCAGCGTCAGCGTGACTTCGCACTGGTCCTGGGCAATGGCGGCATCACCTTCGACTTCGATCCGGCGGCGCAAACCGGCAACCACCGGATCATGCACACGCGCATCCGTGAACTGCGCCGGCAAACAGACACCATCGACCAGTGCCGCCGTCATCGCGTGCTGGAAGGATAACCGGCCCTCAAGACCGGTCGCCGGTTCGGGACGGCTTTCCAGTTTGATCGCCAGCGGATTCACACGGGCATGAATGCGCGTGATGCGTTCGGGCGCGACACCCGGACGCTGGCGCAAGGCCAGCATGGCATCGACCAGCGGATGGCTGAGGATCGCCGAGGCATAGGGTTTGGGCGCGTTGTTCATCACCTGCCAGAGTTCGCCGAGACCACCGGTGATGGCGTTGAAGTCGGTGTCGTTCGGGGCAAAGGCCGCGGCAAATCCGTGGCAGCCTTCGAGGATGGTGCCGGCGCTGGTAAAACCCTGCTGCACCAGCAAGGCGGCGAGCAGCCCGGATTGCGCGGCGCGCGCGGGATGGAAAGCCTTGGTCATTGTGCCGAAGGTTTCGCGCAGGCCCGAGGCCTGGGTGCCGGCAAGACCCAGCGTGACAGCCATCTGAGTTGCATTCATGCCGAGCAGTCGGCCCGCTGCAGCGGCGCCACCGAACACCCCCGCGGTGCCGGTCATATGCCAGACCGCACCGTGGCGCATATTCTGGATGGCGAGTGCCACGCGACAGGTGGCTTCAAGACCGATCAGGCTGGCGACCAGAAAATCACGCCCGCTGCGCTGTCCGTGTTCGGCCAGCGCCAGCGCGACCGGAATCGTCGGCGCCGAAGGATGCAGTACCGTCGGAAAAAAAGTGTCGTCGTAATCGTCAAGATGCGCGAGCAGGCCATTGGCGAATGCCGCGTTCTGCAGACTGGTGCGCAGCCCGCCGCCAATCACCGAAGCGCGTTTCGCCGCGCCTTCCGCGCGGAATACCGTTAACGCCATCTCCAGCGCCGGATCCTGCGTGGCATGCAGTGCCACGGCCAGCATGTTGATCACGCAGCGCTTGCCCTGATGCAGAACCGCGTCGGGTATCTGCGCCGCGGGGGTATCCGCCGAGAACTGCGCGAGTCGCAACGTGGCGGGAGTGGCTGCGCTCATGAATAATCAGTCCGTTGTTGCGCCGGCCGCCTTGACCACCGGCGCCCACTTGGTGATTTCCGCCTGGATGAAGGCCGTCGCCGCTTCCGGCGAATTGCCGACGGGCTCAAGACCCAGCGTCGCGAGACGTTCCTTGAACTGCGGCGATTGCAATGCCTTCACCGATTCGGCGTTGAGCTTGCTGATGATGTCGCGCGGCGTACCGGCCGGCGCCATCATGATGTAGAAGCCGGTGACGACGAAACCTTTGACGGCCGCTTCATTGATGGTCGGCACATCGGGAGCGACCGGTGAGCGTTTTTCACCGGTCGCGGCAATCGCGCGGATGCGACCCGAACGCACATGGGCAATCGCAGATGCGACGTTGCTGAACATGAAGTCAATCTCGCCGCCGATCAGCGATGTACCCGCAGCGCCGGCGCTCTTGTACGGCACGTGAATCATCTTGGTGCCGGTCATGTGCTGGAACAACACACCGGCGAGATGATTGGCACTGCCATTGCCGGAAGAACCGAAAGCGATCTGTCCGGGTCGTGACTTCGCCAGTGCGAGAAACTGCTGTGGTGTTTTGACCGGTACGGTCGGGTGAGTGGTCAGGAAATACTGGCCCGAGGTGAGCTGGGTGATGAAACTGAAATCCTTGATCGGGTCGTAGGGCACTTTGCGCAGGCTGGGCTGGATCGAAAACTCCGGCGCCACTGTCATCAGCGTGTAGCCGTCGGGCGGTGTCTTCGAAAAATGTTCAGTGCCGATCACCGTGCCGGCGCCGGGACGGTTGTCGATGAAAATGGTGACGCCCATCTGTTCGCTCAGGCGCTGCGCAATCAGCCGCGCCATGGTGTCGGTGCCACCGCCGGCGCCGATCGGCACTACCATGCGTATCGTCTTATTGGGATAGACCGTGTTCTGCGCATCAGCCGTTTGCACGACAGAAGCCAGCACCAGGGCAGTCGCCAAGGAATTTATGTAAATATTTGTTTTTATTGAATTTTTCATGTAGCTTCCTCCTGCAAAACCTGCGGGCAAGCGGGCCCGCGCCGTTTCCTGCCCTGCGTTCAATCCACCGCCACCTTCAGATACGACGAACGTCCGCCGTCAGCCGTGATGGTGGTGCCGGTGATCATGCGTGATTCATCAGAGCCGAGGAACACCGCGATCGCCGCAATGTGCTCGGGCTCGCCCACCGAAAACGGATATAGCTTCTGCATGGCGATGCGCGCACGGGCGGCAGGCGTCGGATTGTCCGCCAGCAGCCATTCCTTGTTTTCCCAGCGCTTGATCGAGCGCTCGGTGCGCACAATCGCCGGTGCAATGGCATTGGCGCGAATGCCGTAGTCGGCATACTGCGCTGCGAGCGTTTTGGTGAAGGACATGATGCCGCCCTTGGCAGCGGCATAGGCCGGTTTCTCCGTACCCTTGGTGCCGAGGTGCGAACCGAAGTTGATGATCGAACCGCCGCCGGCCTTGATCATGTGCGGTAAAGCGTAGCGGCAGCACAGGAGGGGATGCAGCAGATTCAGTGCAATGGTCTTGTGCCAGGTGTCGAGATCCATCTGGTGCACCGGCTTGTCTTCCTGCAATGAACCGCCGGCGCAGTTCATGATCACATCGAGCCGGCCGAAGGCCGCGATGGTGGCATCGACCGCACGTTTGACAGCGGCATTCTGGGTGACATCGGTCTCGATGAACATTGCTTCGCCACCCTCGGCACGGATTTCTTTCTCCGCCGCTTCACCAGCCTTGCGATCCAGTTCAAACAACGCGACTTTGGCACCTTCACGCGCGAAGGCTTTGGCCGTGGCTTTGGCGATGCCGGCGCCGGCGCCGGTGAGGAAAGCCACTTTGCCTTTCATTCGATCCATTGGGGTGTTCCGTGACGTTGGTGGGTTCAGCGCTTTGCAGCCTGCTGCATGAACTTCAGGGTTTCGGTCGCACAGGCTTCGGCGTCACTCGCGGCGACGTGATAGGACTTGCCCGGCAACACCAGCAGTTTTGAATTCGGAATCTTTTCCTGCCACTCGCGTGTGCGATCCACGGTGCCGAGGCCGCTTTCTTCAGTGGTGATCACCAGCGTCGGGCAGGTGATTTTCGGCAGGTCGGCGCGGATGTCGGCGTAATTGACGCCGCGGTTGAAGCCGACCAGTGACGACACCGGTGCGCGGCCCATGAACTTGGTCCACCACTCGACGCCCTCATCCGGAAAATGTTCACCCAGCCGGCCGTCCATCGTGCGCCGCGCCCAGTGTTCCGCGCCCTTGGTTTCGAATTCCTCGATGAGTGCGGGAATGTGTTCCGCACCGGGGCGCAGCGCCTGCGGCGTGCCCACCACCGTCAGCGACAGCATGCGCTCCGGGCGGCGTCCGGCAAATGCGCGTGCGATGGTGCCGCCGATTTTTGCGGCAACAAGATGGAAACGTTCAATGCCGAGGCTGTCCATCAGCCGGCAGTAGTCATCGACGAGTTTGTCGAGCGTCCATTCGTATTCACGCGGCATCGGCGTTGACTGGCCGTAACCGCGCATGTCGGGACGCACCACCTGAAAATGCCGCGCCAGAATCGGCGTCCAGGCATACCAGGACAGACTGCTCTCGGCATTGCCGTGGAGCATCAGCACGGTTTCCGGTTTTTTCCAGGGGTCGGTGAAATCATCGACCCGGTAGAACATTTCGCAATCGGGCAGTTTCAGTGTCGGCATGATGGGCTCGGCTTCACATCAGGTGCGGCTGGCCAGCAGTTGCATCAGTCGATCCGGATTGGCGGCGCGATCGAAGTTGCACACTTCATCCTGCAGCGCATCGACCTGGGCCGGCGCAAACCGGCGCAGCATCTCGGCGCGGAAGCGCGACAAATGGTCTTCCATCGTGAACGGCCGCGACGCACTGCCTTTCGGTGCTTCGATGAATTTCTCGACGGTTTTTCCGGACTGCAGGGTCAGCGTCACTTTCGCGCCCACCGACTGCTCGGTGCTGACGCGTTCGGCATCTGGGTCGAGTTCGCAGGCGATGCGTTTGGAGATATCCATTACAGCAGCGTCGGCCAGTGCGGTATCAAAGTCATCGATATTGATGGTGAATCCGGACGGCAGGTCCTTGCCGCGGGCAAGCACCATCGCCATGCAGAAGGGCAGGCTCATCTGCGCAGCCTGGACATCCTTGGGTTCGTTGACGGTGAGGCGGCCCTGGATGATTTTCGGGATGCCGACACGGATCGACTTGATGTCAGCGATGGTCAGCTGGTTTTCATGGCAAAGATCGGCCGTGGTTTCGATGGCGGCCAACACACGGGCGCTGGTGGCATGCGGCTTGATCGCGGTTTCGAGCAGGCGCCAGGTTTCGCCGATGCCGGCGAGGCCTTTGCCGAAGTCGTGACCGTCGGCGTAAGCGCGCGCGAAGCCGTCCTTACCCTCGAGGATGTCCGCCGGGCCGGAGAAACCCGCCGCCGCGAGCAGCGCGGCATGTACGCCCTCACCCGCCGCATGGGCGGCATGGATGCGTTTGACCGTCGAACCGGAGTGATAGAACTGCGTCAGGCCGCCGCTGAAGGACGCGACGAGGCCGATGGTTTCAGCGATGCGTTCCGCACGATCCTTGCCGTTGAACATCAGGCTCGCCGCAGCGGTACCGGCGCCGAAACCGCCACAGGTCGCCGTGCTCTGGAAGCCGCGGCGGAAATGCGAAGGCTGGATCGACAGGCCGATGCGGATCATGTTTTCGTAACCGGCGGCAATCGCCGCGAGGATGCGCTCGCCGGACAGGCCGCGCGCTTCGCCCACCGCCAACGCTGCGGAAATGACAATGCAACCGGGATGCAACATCGAACCGACATGCACGTCGTCAGCATCGATGCTGCCGGAGTAAGTGGTGTTGATGAAGGTCGCGCGCTCGGGATCGCTTCGGTCCGATGAAAACATCACCGTGGACTGGCCGTTACCGCCGAGTTCGCGGCCGAGGTTGGTGGCCCAGGCGCTCCACGGCATGCGCTGGCCCAGTGAAGCCACGCGCAGGTAATCGAGCAGGAAGATTGTCAGATGCTCCTTCACCGTCGCGGGCAACAGGGCATAACGCAGGCCGGCAGTGAAACGCGCAAATTCACGGGTGGCTGCAATCGGAGAGGCTTGATCAGTCATGTTCGCGGACCTTTTGTCGGATCATCGGAGCTTCAGTTAGCTTTGATATTGGCGGTAGTGATGACCTTGCCCCACTTTTCATAATCGGCCTTGTGGTACGCGGCCAGTGCTGCCGGCGTGCCGCCCGAAGGTTCCGCGCCATCCAGCGCCAGGGCTTTTTTGATGTCGTCGGTCACCAGCACCTTGTTGGTCGCGGCGTTCATGCGATCCACCATTGCCGCGGCCAGACCCGCCGGACCATAAAGGCCCCACCACTGACTGGATTCAAAACCTTTGATCGCGGCTTCGGCCACGGTCGGCAGTTCCGGCGCCACCGCGAGGCGCTTGCTGCTGGTCACGGCCAGCGCCTTCAGGCGGCCGGCGCGCACCTGCGCGGAGACGCTGGGATAAGCGGCGAACAGCACCGAGACATTGCCGGCCACGGTGTCGATGGTCGCCGGCGCCGCGCCCTTGTACGGCACATGCAGCATTTTTACGCCGGCGCGCTGTGAAAACAGTTCACCGGTGAGGTGGCTCAGAGTGCCCGGACCGTTGGAGGCATAAGCCAGCGCATCCGGCTTCGACTTGGCGATGCTGATCAGTTCCCTGACGGTTTTTGCCGGCACCGAGGGATGCAGGGTCAGCACGTTCGGCGCATCACCGATCTTGACGATGGGTGTAAAACTTTTGAGCACGTCATACGGCGCTTTGGCACCGAGGAGGTGGGGATTGATCGACAGCACGCTCGACGACGCGAACAGCAGGTTGTAGCCGTCAGCCGGCGCCCGCGCAGCGATTTCGCCGCCGATAATGCCGCCGGCGCCACCGCGGTTGTCGACGATGATCTGCTGGCCAATAACGGCGGACAGCCGCGTGGTGACATGGCGCGCGACGATGTCGGCCGCGCCACCGGGCGGAAAAGGGACAATCACGCGCACGGCTTTGTCGGGATAACCCTGGGCCGCGGCAGCGAAGGACAGCGTCGCGCCCAGCAGGACCGTCAGGTTACGGGGTGAAAACATGGATGAACCTTTCTCGGGATGCGCTGCAAATGAGGGCGGGCCGCATGAGGCGGCCCGCGGGTAAAAATTATAGTCCGGTCACGCGCCCTGCAATACCCACAGTGCATATCGTGGGCAACATCGCAGGGGCGAAGCCGGTCAGGGCATGATCAGCGCCGCACGGCCGGTCACTGCACCGGTTTCGAGACGCTGGTGCAGGGCTTCGGCTTCCGCCATCGGAACTTTTTCGGTGACCAGCGGCCACAGATCGCCGCGCGCGACCAGCTCCAGCGACTCGATGACCTCCTGGCGCGTGGCGTAACGGCTGCCCATGACTTCTATTTCCTTGCGCATGATCGCAGGACCGTCGGCATCAAAACGCGCGCTGTTGCCGGCGAGCAATACCAGGCGTCCGCCGAAGTTGAGGCCGCCGATGGCGGACTCGATGCTCTGCTTGGTGCAGACATAGTCGAACACGACATCGACGCCCTTGCCACCGGTCATTTCGATCAGCTGCTCGCTGACCTTGCCGTCGCTGGCATCGATGGTGGCATCGGCACCGCATTTGACGCAGGACTCGAATTTCGAAGCCTTGGTGTCGATCGCAATCACTTTGCGCGCATGCGCCCAGCGCGAAACCATCAGCATGTGCACGCCGAGGCCACCGCCGGCGCCGATCACCGCGACGGTATCGGTCGGCATCACCCGCGCCTTGCGCGTGACCTTGAGCGGCGTTGCAATGGCATCGCAGATCACGCCGATTTCGGCAGCGTGTTTTTTGTGATTCATGTTTTCGGGCAGCGGAATGAAGTTTTCCGCGGGCAGCTTGATGTATTCGGCGTAACCGCCGTCACATTCGCGGCCGACGTAACCGCCGAAATTCTCGCATAGCGTTTCGCGGTTGATGCGACACCAGTAACAATGGCCGCAGGTCAGGTAGAAATAGGCGGTGACCGCGTCACCGGCTTTGAGCCGCTTGACGCCCTCACCGGTGGCGACGATTTCGGCGCTGATTTCGTGGCCGAGGATGCGCGGGTATTGCACCGGCACGCGCCCCGCGCGCACATGGTGAATGGTCAGACCGGCACCGCAGGACAGCACGCGGGCAACGGCTTCGCCCGGACCCGGTACCGGATCCGGCACGGTTTCCAGCACCAGCGGCTGGTTTTTTTCTTTCAACAGCATGGCTTTCATGGCATTTCCTCCCGGTGCGCATCTTAACCCGCCCGCGCCGCCGGCCAAGAGGGGGCGACCCGCCCGTACCTTGATGTAAGACAAAATCGGGTCCGGGCGCGTCTTTACCATGAACAGCACCGGAACCGCCGCGCAAACCATCGCGGGCCGGTTCCGCAGCTTGTGGAGGATCGAACATGAAAGTCGTGGTCGCCCTGGGCGGTACCGCATTGGCGCGGCGCGGCGAGGCGCTGGATGCCGAGGTGCAGCGCCGGAACATCGCGCACGCCATCGGCGCCGTCGCCGGCATCGCGCGCACCCACAGCGTCATCATCACCCACGGCAATTCCCCGCAGGTCGGCCTTCTGGCGATGCAGTCGGTATCTTACGGCGGGCCCAAGCCCTACCCTCTGGACATGCTGGGTGCGGAAAGCGAGGGCATGATCGGCTATCTGGTAGAGCAGGAGTTACGTAACCTCCTGCCCGGCAAACATGTGGTCACCGTGCTGACCCAGGTCGAGGTCAACCGCAACGATGCCGCCTTCCAACATCCCTCCAAAATCTTCGGACCCGCGCTCGACCAACTGGAAGCCGAGCGCGTATCGCGGGATCACGGTTGGAGCGTCGTGCAGGACGGCATGAAGTGGCGGCGCACGGTGGCCTCACCGGAGCCGCTACGCATTCTCGAACTGCCGGCTATCAAGCTGCTGTCCGATGCCGGCGTCATCGTGGTCTGCGCGGGCGGCGGCGGCATTCCGGTCGCGGCATCGCCCAAGGGCGGCATGCGCGGCGTCGAAGCGCTGATCGACAAGGATCTGTCAGCCGCGCTGCTGGCGCACCAGCTAAAGGCGGATGCGCTGCTGTTACTGACCGATGTCGAAGCCGTTTATGAAAACTGGGGGATGAAAGGCGCAATGCCGGTTGGTGAAACCACGCCGGCGGAACTGCGCCGTCTCAGCTTCAATGCCGGGTCGATGCGACCGAAAGTCGAAGCGGTGTGCCGCTTTGTTGAATCCGGCGGCAGCTTCGCCGCAATCGGCATGCTCGAAGACGCCGGGCAGATCCTCCTCGGCCAGCGCGGCACCATCGTCCGCCGCGGCGAGAGCGGACTGGATTTCACCAATAAAATCAGTGCCGGCGGCGATATCGAATTCACGCCGGAGCGCAGCGCCCCTAAGCCCTGACCGGCGCCGGCATCACCGCAACGCCATCATGGACATGACCCGGAGTCCGCGGCGCGTCCACGCCGAAAGCCGGTAGAATCAAAACTCGTTTTCAGGCCTCGTGCGATTGCTGCTGCGCCTGTCTTCCCCCAACACCTCCCGTCGCATCACACGCGATCACCGATTGCACGCATGGATATTTCCGAACACGACCGCGAACACATCGCCATCCGCGGCGCGCGCCAAAACAACCTGAAAAACCTTTCGCTCGATGTGCCGCTGAACGAACTGGTGGTGGTCACCGGCGTTTCCGGCAGCGGCAAATCGTCACTGGTTTTCGACACGCTGTATGCCGAAGGCCAGCGCCGTTACGTCGAAACCTTCTCGCCCTATGCGCGGCAGTTCCTCGACCGCCAGGACCGGCCGCGGGTCGATTCCATCGACGGCATCCCGCCGGCCATCGCCATCGACCAGGTCAATCCGGTGCGCACCTCGCGCTCGACCGTGGGCACGATGACCGAGCTGAACGATCATCTGAAGCTGCTGTTCGCCCGCGCTGCGCATCTGCACTGCAAGGGTTGCGGCGCAAAGGTGACGCAGGACACACCGCAATCGATATTCGACGCATTGCAGGCGCGCGCCAAAGCGGAAGGTGATCCGCGGCTGGCGATCGCCTTCCCGGTGCCGGTGCCCGCCAATTTCAAGGCCGATGAAGTCAAGGCGCTGCTCGGCGCCCAGGGTTACACGCGTTTCCTGAACGAAGACAAAAACGGTTTCGAAGTGGTGCAGGACCGGCTGCGAATGGGCAATACCGAACGCGGGCGCGTTGTTGAAGCGCTGGAAGCCGCAATCAAAGTCGGCCAAGGCCGCATCAATGTGCATGTGCTGGCTGCCGATGACGCCAATGCCAGCAGCGGCACAACCTGGAAATACTCCGCCGACCTGCATTGCGCCGAATGCGACATTCATTACATCGAACCGAATCCCAGTCTGTTTTCCTTCAATTCGCCGATGGGCGCCTGCGACACCTGCCGCGGTTTCGGCCGGGTAATCGGGCTCGATTTCGGACTGGTGGTGCCGGATGAATCGAAATCACTGCGCGACGGTGCAGTGAAACCATGGCAAACACCATCGAACAAGGAATGTCAGGACGACCTGATGAAATACGCGCGACTGCGCGGCATTCCGGTCGACAAACCCTGGCGCGAACTGTCGGAGAAGGAAAAACGCTGGGTGCTCGACGGCGAACCGGAATGGGAAAGCTGGCGCAAATCCTGGCCGGGCACCTGGTACGGCGTTGCGCGTTTCTTCAAATGGCTGGAAACCAAGTCCTACAAGATGCATGTGCGGGTGCTGTTGTCCAAGTACCGCGCCTATACCGAATGCACCGCCTGCGGCGGCGCGCGCCTGAAAACCGACGCGCTGCTGTGGCGCATCGGCTCGGCGGAAAACGCCGAGGCCGCGCTGGGTCTGGGCGAACACCGGCGTTCGCGCTACAAGCCGAATGGCGTGAAATTCGGCGA
>JAURHM010000102.1 GCA_030833315.1 Burkholderiales bacterium | reverse complement strand
TCGCTGCTCGATGAAAAAGGCCGGCCCTGCATTGTGGAACGCGCCTTCGTACTGCCCCCGGGCAGTCGGCTCGGTCCGGTGACGCCGGAAGAACGCGCCGCGACGATGAAGGGCTCACTGCTTGCCGGGGTATACGACACGCCGCAGGACCGCGAGTCGGCTTATGAAAAACTCACGCAGCGCGTCAAAGAACAAATGGCGGCACAGCCTGCTGCGGCACAAGGCGGCGCGCCGGCTGGCGGCGGCATGCTCGGCGCGCTGGGCGATCTGCTCGGTGGCAGCACCGGCCCGCGCGGCGGACACCGTGAAGGCGTTGTCGAAATGGCCGCCAAAAGCGCCGCCCGCGCCATCGGCTCACAGGTCGGCCGCGAAATCATCCGCGGCGTGCTCGGCTCCATCCTCGGCGGCGGGCGCCGCCGCTAGTGCCCGCGTCACCGGCCCGCCGTAACGTCTGGCTCGGCATCGCCTGCGCCCTCGTCGGCTCGATCGCCTTTTCCGGCAAGCCGGTTCTGGTCAAGGCGGCTTACCAGTACGGTGTCGACACCACGACGCTGCTCGCGCTGCGAATGCTGTTCGCCGCGCCGCTGTTCGCAATGATGGCGTGGTGGGCGGGCCGTATGACCGAGCGGGTTACGCCGCGTGAAATCGGCGGACTCGCCGCGCTGGGCTTCATCGGCTACTACCTCGGCAGTTTTCTCGACCTGGCCGGTCTGCAATACATCTCCGCCGGCTTCGGCCGGCTGATCCTCTATCTTTATCCGACGCTGGTGCTGCTGCTGTCGGCGGCTTTTCTGCGCCAGCCGCTTCGCAGCCGGCAGCTCGCCTCCCTCGCCTTGTCCTATGCCGGAATCGCAATGGTATTCAGTGCTGAAGCGCGGCTGGGCACTGACCGGATGCTGACAGCCTTGGGCGCGATGCTGGTCTTCGGCAGCGCCGTCAGCTACGCGATCTACCTCGTCGCAGGCAGCCGTTTGGTGCACAAATTCGGCTCGATGCGTTTTTCCGCTTATGCCTCACTGATCGCAACGGGTTTTGTCATCGGCCATTTCACGGCGACCCATCCGCTGCAGGCACTGGTGGTCGATGAGCACGTCTATCTGCTGGTCACCATACTGGCAATCTTCTCCACCGTGCTGCCGCTGTGGCTGATGGCGGAAGGACTCAAGCGCATCGGTGCCAACCAGGTCGCCCTCACCGGTTGCATCGGTCCGGTGGCGACCATGGCCTTCGCCTGGCTTTTTCTCGGCGAGAAAATCAGCACCGTGCAAATGGCCGGTGCCTCGCTGGTGCTTGCCGGCGTGCTGCTAATCAGCCTTCGCCCGACAAACGCGCAGCGCTAAGCCTGCTTCGGATTATTGCGTAGCAGCGACGCGGGGGTTATCGCAACGCTCGATGTAACTCGCGCCTGGCGGAAGCCGTTCCGCGCAGACCAGCATCGGCTCGATGTGGGTATGACGGTATTTCAACGCGAATTCCCGTGCGGTATTGCCGCCGCGCACACGCACCAGCGGGTCGGCGCCGGCACGCAGCAGCGCACGCACCGCTTCCCGGTGCCCCTGGATGGTCGCCATCATCAACGGCGTATTGACGTAAACCAGGCGGTTGACGGCATCGGCGTCCAGCTTTGCACCCCGTTCCATCAGGAAGCGCATCGCACGCTGGCGGTCGTTGTAGGCGGCATAAGCCAGCGCGGTGTAGTTGTAGGGGTTTTCAAGATTGGCGCCGGCATCCAGCAGCAAACGCACGGCCTCATCATGACGATCCACCGAGGATGCGCCATCCTCACGAAAATAAGCGGCCAGCATCAGCGGCGTTTCATTGGCGGGTGTGCGCGCGTCGACATCGGCGCCTGCCGCAATCAGATAACGCAATGTGCGGATTGATGCGGAGCGTGCAGCCAGCGCGATGAGAGGCGCACCGGTGGAATAACCGAGCGCCTGGATTCTCTGATTGACATTGAGTCCGCCGGCCACTGCAGCCTGAATATAGGAGACATCATCCAGAGTGATCGCATTGTTGATGTCTTCGACATCAAGACCGGCGCGATGATTGCCGCCGACGCCGCTGCAGCCGGCAACCAGCAGAATGGCTGCGAGGCCGCAAATCACACGCATCAGGGATCGCTCAAACATAGTCCGCCTCCTTAATGGCTGCCATGCAATGGGCGAAAGTATAGCCCTGTAAATCCCTGATTACAAAACGGGAATAGTGCTGTCAAACCGCTTCAGTTCAACGCAATCAGACGTTAAATCACAATTATTTGCTGTAAGCCATGTAAATAGGTGGTAGGTGGCTTTCAATATTCATTTCGTACCCGCTTTCATACCCGGTTTTGATTTTTCGTATGGTATGGGTTGCCGCCGTCTCGCTAGCGCCGACTCTTGCACATGCCCGTTATCTTCCATCCTTTGCCCGCAGCCATCGTCCGCTTGCAGCCTCTACTCGCTCAGTCACGGCGCTTGCACCAGAAAAAACAAGCCCTGCCCATTCGCTACTGGGTTACTGACTGGTGTATTGGGATTCACAATTAAGTGTGCCATGATGCGTCTTTGGGCCGTAAGAACTATATAAAAGAGCGCATGAAAGTTAAGGACATATTAAAAGAGGTTATCCACCTACAGCACAGGTATGTACCGTTGCCGATCCATTTTTTTGACTGGATATACCGGAGCCGTACTGCTAGAAAGTACTTCGGATTTTATGGTCAAGAGTGCTTTTACTCCTCTTACAACGGATTCAGAAGGACTCAAGGAAATCTGAATTATTGGCTTTCGCGTGAATCGCTGATTTGGCACTTTTGGCGGCAGACTTGACCTGACTGGCTTTTTCTGTGCCAGGTTGAATGTTGTATTTTTCAACTTGGAAGAAGGAGTCTACGAATGGCGAACAAGAAGCATGGCCCGGAGCAGGCGGTCGTAAAGCTCAGGCAAATCGATGTCTTGCTGGGCGA
>JAURHM010000008.1 GCA_030833315.1 Burkholderiales bacterium | reverse complement strand
TGAGCGTCAGTGTTAACCCAGGGGGCTGCCTTCGCCATCGGTGTTCCTCCACATATCTACGCATTTCACTGCTACACGTGGAATTCCACCCCCCTCTGCCACACTCTAGCTTGCCAGTTACAAGCGCAATTCCCAGGTTAAGCCCGGGGATTTCACACCTGTCTTAGCAAACCGCCTGCGCACGCTTTACGCCCAGTAATTCCGATTAACGCCTGCACCCTACGTATTACCGCGGCTGCTGGCACGTAGTTAGCCGGTGCTTCTTCTGTGAGTACCGTCATTAGTCAGCGTTATTAACGCTAACCGTTTCGTCTTCACCGAAAGAGCTTTACAACCCGAAGGCCTTCTTCACTCACGCGGCATGGCTGGATCAGGCTTGCGCCCATTGTCCAAAATTCCCCACTGCTGCCTCCCGTAGGAGTCTGGACCGTGTCTCAGTTCCAGTGTGGCTGATCGTCCTCTCAGACCAGCTACAGATCGTCGCCTTGGTAGGCTTTTACCCCACCAACTAGCTAATCTGACATCGGCCACTCCAATAGTGCAAGGCCTTGCGGTCCCCTGCTTTCATCCGTAGATCGTATGCGGTATTAGCCAATCTTTCGATAGGTTATCCCCCGCTACTGGATATGTTCCGATGTATTACTCACCCGTTCGCCACTCGTCGCCAGGGTTGCCCCCGCGTTACCGTTCGACTTGCATGTGTAAGGCATGCCGCCAGCGTTCAATCTGAGCCAGGATCAAACTCTTCAGTTTAATCTCTGCAAAATTATTACTCTCGCTTGACGTTTGTTACATATTTCGTCGTGCGAGCACTTCTTTATATCTTGATGTAACTGCGCGCGTTTCCTTGCGCAGCTGCACTCAAGACCAAGTGCCCACACTTATCGGCTGTAATTTTTTAAAGAACGTTTGGTAGCGGGGACAGGATTTGAACCTGTGACCTTCGGGTTATGAGCCCGACGAGCTGCCAGACTGCTCCACCCCGCGCCCGATCAACCAAGCCCAGAATTATGACTGTTTGTTTTCTACCTGTCAACAAACAATTGAAACTTTTATTCTGAAGCGGTCTTCACTGACTCTTAACCGCACTGGCCCGCGTTCAAGTCATTCATCAGCGAAGCCAGTGATTATCCATGGTTTTTTTGGCTAACGCAACACCCCCGCGACAGAAATTTTCTGTTGCGGGTTATGTGCTCACCACCTGAACTGCCGCAGCCTTCTTGCGACGGAAATATTTCGTGGCCTGGTCGAGGCTCACGTAAAAAGTGGGGGTGACATACAAGGTCAACATTTGCGAGAACACCAAGCCCCCAACCACCGCAATACCCAGAGGTTGACGCATTTCGGATCCGGTCCCGGTACCAAAAGCCAGCGGTAATGTTGCGCAAATAGCGGCCGCTGTTGTCATCATGATCGGGCGGAACCGGATGATGGATGCCTCGACAATTGCTTCGGCTGCAGACAGCCCCTTCTCCCTCTCCAACTGAATCGCAAAGTCGACCATCATGATGCCGTTTTTCTTAACGAGACCAACGAGCAGGATAATACCGACAAAGCTGAATACATTGAGTTCCTGCCCCGCAATCAACAACATCAACAATGCGCCGAATCCTGCGAATGGCAAAGCAGTCTGGATGGTAATGGGATGTCCATAGTGTTCGTAGAGGATGGCGAGCACCATGTATATCACCAGCACAGTAATCAGCAGCAACACGGGCAAGGTTTTGAAGGCCTCCTCAAATGCCTGAGCATTACCGGCTACCGAATAAGTCACTCCTGCGGGTAGCGTTTCGGCCGCCAGTTCCTTCACGTGCGTCACCGCATCACCGATAGATAAACCCGGCGCGAGGTTAAACGACAGCACTACAGACAGTAATTGCCCATAGTGGCTGACCGATACGGGCCCAACCCCCATCTTGATGTCCGCAACCGCCTGTATGGGCACCATTTGGCCCGTTGACGACTGCACAAAAAGAGATCGTAAGGCATTGATATCTTTTTGGAATTTCGGATCAAGCTCGAGCAATACATTGTACTGATCCGTAGACCCGTACAGCGTACTGATACGCCTGCCGCCATAAGCATTGTAGAGTGCCGCCTCGACCTGTTGCGGCGATACACCGAGCACCGCTGCACGGTCCCGCAATATATCAATCTGGATCTCCGGATTACGCAACTCAAGACTGGTATTCACATCCTGCAACATTCTTGAATCGCGCAAGCGCGCCTCCAAGACGCCACTGGCTTCATAAAGCACTTTTTGATCTGAGCCCTGCAGTACCAGCTGATAATCGCTGGTACTGATCAGCCCGCCGATACGAATTGAAGGTGGGTTATTCATGAACACGCGCAGCCCTTCAGCCCCCCCGGCAAACGACCGGCGAAGCTCCTGGATAACCTCGTCGGCTCCTGCCTTACGCTCATCCCGGGACTTGAGACGAACAATAATTCTGCCGATATTGCTGCCGACAACGCCACCAGTGCCCTGCCCGGCCGTTGACATAACTGCTTCAACGTTGGGATTCTTTTCGATAATCGCCGCAACCATGGCCTGGCGTTTTTCCAACTCGTTGAAAGGCAAGCCCTCCGGGGCGCGGGTATTACCGAAAAACACACCGGTATCCTGCCGGGGAATAAAGCCCTGCGGCACCGCCTGGTAGAGCCACACCGTCAACACCAGGAAAAACGCTGAACCAAACAGCATCAGTCCGCGATGACGCATGGTCCAGCGCAAACTGGCCCCGTAGGTGTCACGAGCCAAGTCGAACATCCGCTCGAAAAACTGGTAGACGCGGCCATGCTGCTCATGCGGTGTCAGCATCAGACTGCACATCATTGGCGTCATTGATAAAGAAACCACGCCGGAAACCAGCACCGCTACGCCTACGCTGACGGCAAATTCGCGAAACAGCCGCCCCAGCATCCCCTCCATGAACAAGATCGGTATGAATACTGCGGCCAGCGAGACGGTCATCGAGAGCACCGTGAAGCCGATTTCCTGCGCCCCCTCCAGCGCAGCCGTCATTCGGTCTTTGCCCATCTCCATATGCCGAGTAATGTTCTCGAGCACAACAATCGCATCATCCACAACAAATCCCACCGCAAGGATGATCGCCATGAGCGACAGATTGTTCAGGCTGTAACCCAGTGCATACATCGCTCCAAAAGTAGCAATGATGGATGTCGGCAGTATAAGCGCCGTAATCAGCGTAGATCGCACATTGCGCAGGAATAACAGGATGACCAGCACCACCAGCACGATGGAGAGAATCAGGTGGAACTCAACCTCTTCAATCGAGGACTGGATGAATTCCGACCGGTCATTGACGACGTGAATCTGTACGCCAGCCGGCGCGCTGGCTTCAATTTCAGGAAACAGGGCACGAAGCTTCGTCGCCACTTCAACCGTGTTTGCACCGGGCTGCCGGTAAACCGCAAGCACAATGGCGCGCTCACCGTTGAGCCAGCTTTTGATTTTCGCGTTTTCAATGCCGTCTATCGCTTGCCCCACATCAGACAGACGGACCGGCATCCCATCCTTGTAAGCCACGATCAGATTGTTGAAACTCTCCGCGCGTTGCAGCTTGCCTGAAGATTTAACCGTGAAATCCCGCGCAGTCCCTTGCATGACGCCAGAGGGTAAGTTGCTGTTGGCGTTCTGTATCGAACTGACAACGCGCTCAAGTCCCAGACCGCGTTTCGACAGCGCCTCCGGATCCAACAGGACTCGAACCGCGTAACGCTGCGAACCAAAAACCTGCACCTGGGCCACGCCAGTGACCATCGAGAAACGTTGCGCAATGCTGGTGTCAGCAAACTCGTCCAGCGCAGGCAAGGGCAGCGTCCGCGCAGTCAGTGCAAGGAACATGATCGGCGCATCCGCCGGATTCACCTTGCGCAGCGTCGGCGGATCCATACCATCGGGAAGACGACGCAATGTCTGCGAAATCGCGGTCTGTACGTCTTGGGCTGCGGCATCAATGTCTCTATCAAGATTGAATTGCAGCGTCACCCGAGTCCGCCCGGTGCTGCTGACAGAGCTCATTGAATCGATGCCGGATATCTGGCTGAACTGGCGCTCCAGGGGAGTTGCAACGGTAGTAGCCATGATGTCGGGATTGGCTCCCGGTAGATCAGCCGTTACAGATATTGTCGGAAAATCGACATTTGGCAGTTCATTGACTGGCAAGCCCCTGAATGCGATCAATCCGAAAATGATGATCGCCGCAACCATAACAGTGGTCGCGACCGGCCTGACGATGAAAATCCGTGAAACATTCATGATCTACCCTTCACTCGCCGGTTACGCAGGTTATTGCTTGGGCGTACTTTTGGGAGCATCCGCCTCCCCACTCTTGTCTTTATCCTTACCTTCCGCCTTCTTGCCCCCCTTGCCCTTGCCTTTACCCTCACCCTTTTTGGCGCCATCCGCCGCAGGATCCGCAATTCGAACTGTTGAGCCCGGGCGCAAGGCCTGCGGGATTTCGGTAATTACGTGATCGCCGGCCTTTACGCCGGAGGCAATGACGATTTCGCTGCCAATCTGCCGGGACACTTTGACTTGTCGAATCTCGACTTTGTCATCAGTACCGATCAGATAAACGAAGGGACCTGTCTGACCCGGCTGCACTGCGATTTCAGGCACAACAACCGCCTCCGGTTCAACCGTCAGCACCACCCTGACATTCACAAACTGTCCAGGCCAGATGGCCTCTTTTGAATTGTCCACTCGCGTCTTCAGAAGCACCGTTCCCGTTTGAGGGGTCACCGTGTTATCGACGAATACCAATTTACCCGCAGCAACTGAACCACTCGCGCGATCCGGAAGGATTTCGATGCGCATGTCTTTCTCGCTTTGATACCGGCGCACATCCTCCAATTGCCTCTCAGGAATGCTGAAACTAACCAGAACCGGATCCGTGCTGTTGATGGTGACCAACGGTGCGCCTCCACCCGCCGAAGGAACCAGATTGCCCGGTTTCACGGCCAGCTGACCGGTACGACCGCTGATAGGCGCAACGATGCGCGCATATTCAAGCTGAATGCGTGCCTGCTCCACATTGGCCTGACCCGCCTGCACGGTCGCCTCAAGGGATTTGGAAGAGGTGACTGCCACGTCATATTCCTGGCGAGTAATGAATTCTCGTTTGAGCAAAGGCTCCATGCGCTGCTGCTGTGCACGCGCGTTTTCAAGTTGCGCCTTGTCGCGAGCCAGCGCAGCCAGTGCCTGGTTGTATTGCGCCTGGAATGTCCTCGGATCAATCTGAAACAGCAACTGCCCTGCCTTGACCCGGTCACCCTCACGAAAAGCAACGCTTTGGAGCACGCCGCTGATTTGCGCTCGCACCTGCACACTCTGCTCAGCTTCTACAGTGCCGACTGCTTCAATCAAAACCGGCATCGGCTTACTGATGGCACGCGTCGCCTTTACCGTCAGCGGGCCGCCACGCCCCCCTTTGCCACCCTTGGGCTTGGCTTTGTCGGCACTTTTACTGTCGCCCGGAGCCTGTTGGGACTGCTGCCAATACCAGTAGCCACCCGCAATCGCCGCGCTAACCGCGGCAAACACCAGCACCATGATCAGTCGTTTCATTTCGCTCCGCCCGCCGCCTTGAGTAAATCGCTCGCGCCGACCGCGACTTGCAGCCTTGCCAGCGTAGTAAACCAATCCAGATAGGACTGAATGCGTTGCACCCGCGCATTTGACTCATCCTGCTGCGCGGTAATTAGGTCCAGTATGGTGCCGAAACCGCTTTGATAACGAGCCAGCGTCGCCTGCGCAGTTTGCTCCGCAGAGCGCACCTGTGCCTCAGCGCTGGAGATGCTGCTGGTGACCGTGGTCAGATCGTAATAGCCCTGCCACACCTCAAGCTCGGCCTGCCGGACCAGCACGTCGCGACTGGCTTCAGCAGCATCTGCCTGGAACTGGGCCTGTCGCGCGTTGTAGGTATCCCTAAATCCGGTGAAGATGGGGATGCGTAGCGCAAGACCGACGTTGTAATTGCTGACCGCACTGCGGTTATCACTAAAAAGCGTGTGGCCGCCACCGCCGTTGATTTCAATTGAAGGCAATCCGGCACGCGCCGCGGCCTTGGCGCTGGCTTGCGCAGCTCGCACCTGCGCCTCTGCAGCAACCAGATCGGGACGGCTTGCCTTAGCCCTGCCCAAAAGATCCGAAATCGAATCCGCAACAGTTCCAAGCTGCAACGGCGCCTCCATCGGACGCACACCCAGAGCCTTGTTCACCGGAAGACCAACCACTGAGGCCAGTTGACCTCGCGATTTTTCCAGTTCTCCGCGACTGCGCGTCAGGTTCAGTTCAGCCTGTGCCACTGAAGTTTCCGTCCGGTAAACATCGGCCGCGGTAGCCAGCCCCGACTCACGACGTTTCTGCGCAGCCTCCAGCGCCGTCTTGGCATTTTTCAGTGACAAATCATTGACCTTGACCAACGCATCGTTACCGATCAGGCGGTAATACGCCTGCTCGACCAGAAACACTACGTCCTGCAACGCGCGGTTGTGGGCAAGGTTTGCAGCCAGCAAGCGGTATTCTGCCGTTTCAATCTGATAGCCGCGAACGCCGAAGTCATACAGCAGATAACTGAATGAAATGGACGGACCAAAACGCGTTTGCCAGGGAACTACGGAACCTGTCGTCGCACTGACCTGCTGGTTGCGGTTAACGTTGTAGGCACCGGAAATAGTCGGCAACAGATCCGCCTGCTCAATTCCAACACCGGCTGCAGCCGCACGCGCTGCCAACCAGGACTGCCGGGTACGGGGATTGTTGCGTAGAGCAAATTCCGTCAGTTCAGGCAGTGACAGCGGTAGCGCGCTCGACAGATCAGCAGCAGGCGCGGGACCAGCAACCTCGGGTAATTTAGTGGTGGATTCCCAGCGCATAAAAGGCGCCGGGGAAACTTGGGATTGGGTACCGAACGGATCAGGCAACGGCCATTGCGCTGCAGCATTGGTGGCCACCAAAAACAAAAAAAGCGCCCCTGTGAGCGCTGAAATCAGTGCGCCGTTTGTTCGCATGCCGGCATCTTTTAGACAATGATTAAATTGAAATAATGGCCAAGCATGGTAGCACTAAAAAAGAGGCGCGGAATCAGTAATCAGTAAGCGGTGAGACCAGATATTTCATATTGCGATAAGTGGCCGTCACCTATAAATTACCTCCACAACTTAAGCAGTAATCAAACTCGGAATATGACTTTTGCCCAAGAAAAAACCCCGTTCGTAGAACGGGGTTTTAAGAGAGAAGAAAGTGTCTTTAATGTAATTGAGCAGGCGGCGGCAAACCAGTTTCTTCAACCTCTTTCTCGGAGGAATCGGAAAAGGCATCGATTTCCACAGCATCTGCCGCCTCCACCAATTCAGCGCCCGCTTGTACATCAACACCGTCTTCGCCGTCATCCTCTTCCATCAAACCCTCACCCATGCTGACGGAATCAATGGGCGCGAAAGCAGCATCAAGGTTGATTTCAGCGTTGGGGGATTGCTCAACCAGATTACCTAACTCGGACAATGGCGGCAGTTCTTCCAGCGAGCGCAGATTGAGATCATCGAGGAAGGACTTGGTTGTAGCGAAAATCTCCGGACGCCCCGGCACTTCGCGGTGACCGATGACATCAATCCAGCCCCGCGCCTCCAACGCTTTGAGAATTCCGGGCGACACCGTGACGCCGCGAATATCCTCAATGTCACCGCGGGTCACCGGTTGTTTGTAAGCGATGATCGCCAGGGTTTCCATCACCGCGCGCGAATACTTCGGTGGTTTTTCCGGGCTCAGGCGATCAAGGAATTTTTGTGCCTCCGGCCTTGCACGGAAGCGCCAGCCCGAGGCAACGCTCACCAGCTCGACGCCCCGCCCTTCCCAATTTCCACGCAGGTCTTCCAGCACCTTGCGCAAGGTGTCGTTATCCAGCTTCCTGTCGAACAGCTTTTTCAGGTCGTGCAGTGACATCGGCTCCTGCGTCACCAACAAGGCCGTTTCAAGAACGTATTTGACATGATCGAGGTCGAGTTCGTTTTCAGCTGCATTTTCCACAGCGTTCTCGGCCACAGATTCTGACGTGACATCCTCGGTATTTTCTACGGTATTTTCTTCCATGGCGTTCTTTTTATCGCACAGCGTTTATTGCACAGCAGCGACTTGGCCGCCCCTGAGTTTGACGTAGATCGGCGCGTAAGCCTCTTCCTGACTGACCATAATCAGGGTTTCCTTGGCGAGCTCCAGAATGGCCAGAAACGACACGACCAGAACGGGCGCTCCTTCTTCCGGGGTAAACAGCTTGGAGAATTCAATGTATTCCTCGGTCTGCAGAATGCGCAGAATCCGGGTCATGTGCGCCCTCACCGACAGCTGTTCACGGGTAATCTTGTGATGCTTGGTGATCGAAGCTCTCTGCAGAATTGTCAGCCAGGCGAGCCTCAGATCCTCGATGTTGACCTCAGGCAGACGCAATGCTGCTTCGCGCTCGAACAGCACCTGCACAACAGTGAAATCACGCCCCGCCTGCGGCACTTCGTTGAGATTCTGCGCTGCGAGCTTCATCTGCTCGTACTCCATCAGCCTGCGCACCAGCTCGGCGCGCGGGTCTTCCTCAGTCTCGGCGCTCTTCGGACGCGGCAGCAGCATGCGCGACTTGATTTCGATCATCATCGCCGCCATCAGCAGATATTCCGCCGCAAGCTCCAGCTGCTGCGAGCGCATCAGCTCGACATATTCGAGATACTGCAGCGTCAGCTTCGCCATCGGAATTTCGAGGACGCTGATGTTCTCCTTGCGGATCAAGTACAGCAGCAGATCCAGCGGCCCCTCGAACTGCTCCAGGAAAACTTCCAGTGCGTCCGGCGGGATATACAGGTCCTGCGGCAGCTCCAGCATCGGCTGGCCGTAAACCTTGGCCACCAGCGGTGCTTCAACCGGGACGGCGGATGCGGGCGTATCGCTCATGAACTATATTGGAAATTGAAACCGGCTGAACAGGTTTGAACCCGGACGCGGCAGTGCGGGATGAGGGTGTATTGCATCAACGTATTTTACAGAGATTTGACAGTGCGCCCAACGCCTGCGGATGGCTCCATCCCAGGTCACGGTAACTCATTGACGTCTTTACGCTTTGCCTTACCAGAACATCCCGGGATCGTCGGTAACCGCACCGGATTCCGGCGGATCCTGCCAGTAACGGCGCCTGATTTCACGTTGCCGGACCACCTTGATGCCGTCATCACCGAACTGCAGCAGGACTGCGCCGTGTCGATCGGTGTAATGCGTCGCACTGCCCAGTTGCCGGTAACGTTTCGTCACTTCCGGATGCAGATGACGGAAAGCGTTGCGATAGCCGACAGGAAAAATCACCGTCTGCGGCGACACGGCAAGCACAAAAGCTTCTGACGACGATGTTCTGCTGCCCTGATGTGGTGCGATCAATACATCACTCCGCAACTTCCCGGCAGCCGTCGCGAGCAGGGTTCTTTCGCCATGGCGTTCGATGTCAGCCGGAATCAGCACGCTGCCGGCAACGGTGGTGATTTTCAGCACACAGCTGCGCTCGTTGTCCTTGAGTTTCGCGATGTTGCGCGTATCCGCGTCTGGATAGAGCATTTCAAACTGCACGCCATCCCAACGCCATGCCTGCCCCGCTGCGCAACGCCGTTCCGCCGGACCGACCAACAGCAAGGGATCCAGATCCGGCAGCGATGACAGCATCGCTTCAACCGGAACGGCCTGCAGCACCGACAACGCACCGCCTGTGTGATCAATATCATCATGGCTCAGCACCAGCGCATCCAACCGGCGGATTCCGGAGGCCCGTAGAAAAGGCACGATCACCCGGCTGCCACTGTCGGCCGAAGGCCCGAATGCCGGACCGGTATCGAATAGTAGTGCGTGACGATGCGTCTGCGCGACGACCGACAGTCCCTGCCCTACATCAAGCACGGTCAGGCGCAGCCCCCCTTCCGGCGGGGGCGCAGGGACGATCAACAACAGCGGTAAAAACGCAATCGCACCAATCCATCTCGCCGGAAAGCCTCGCGGCAACAGCATCCAGACGGTGCCAATCAAAGCCACCGCAACTGTCCAGCCCGGGGGCGCATGCTGCTCCCAGGCCGCATCAGGCAAAAGGCTCAGCCACTCGAGTGCCAGCACGCAACCATTCATAAGCCATTGAGAAAATTGCAATATTCCGTCGAACGGCAAAACCACACCGGCCAGCGCCAGGGGCACCACCACCAGACTGACCAGCGGAATCGCCAGCGCATTGGCCACCGGCGAAATTAATGAAATCTGCTGAAAAAGGGCCAGCAATACCGGCACCAACGCCAGCGTCACCGCCCACTGCACCCGCGCCCAGGCGATCAGCCAATGCGCAGGTTTCAGCCGCCCCGGAGTCACGAACAGGATGATCGCCACCGCGCCGAAGGAAAGCCAGAAACCGGCCGCCAGCACCGACCACGGATCGATCAGCAGCACCACCAGCAGCGCAAGGGCTAGCACTTCCCGCGCTGCAGTGGCCCGCCCCATCCACAACGCGACGGCAACCACCGCCAGCATGAACACCGTGCGCTGCGCCGGCACCGCAAATCCGGCCAGCAGTGCATAGGCCAGCGCCGCCAACAGACCTGCCACCGCCGCAGCCTTCACCGCCGGCAACGCCAAGGTCAACCTCGCACTGCGTCTCCACACCAGATTGACCAGCGCAAACGCCAGCCCGGAAAGCATGGTCACATGCAGACCGGAAATGCTCATCAGATGATTCACGCCGGTGCGCGTGAAAACCTGCCACTGCTCCAGCGGAATGGCACGCTGGTCACCCATCACCAATGCCGCGATTACACCGGCAGCCGGCGCCTCGCCCAGTGCGGAACGGATGCGGTCGCGCAGCCGTTCACGCGCACGCTCCACCGAGTAAGCTGGTAACTGCACCTGCGCCTCCAAACGGCGATGCCCGCCCTTGGGACGCACATAACCGGTAGCACGCACGCCGCGTTCCAGAAGCCAGGCTTCATAATCAAAACCATGCGGATTGACCAGACCATGCGGCCGCTTCAGGCGCATTGTGAACTGCCAGCGCTCGCCGGGATGCACTTCCGGCAATTGCGCCGGCGACACGTCGCGTCCGCCGGCGCCCCACCACGACAGCACGATGCGTTGCGGCACCTGCGCATCCGGCGTGAGCCGCTGTTCAACATCAAACTCGAAACGCACGCTGCGTTCATAAGGCTGCGGCAAGGACGCCACAACGCCAACGAGCGCAATATCACGCCCCTCCCAATCGGCCGGCAGCGCTTCAGACATCCGGACATGCGCCAACCACGCCGCCCAGGCGAATCCGCAGGCCAGCGCCGTGATCAGGATGACGGCCTGTCGCAAAATCCGGCGCAGCACACCATTGCCCTGCAGCAAGGCCAGCAGTAGCGGCCCCACGGTCAGCCACCCCGCCCATACCAGCGGCGGCAGGACCGGTTGCAGTTGCAGCAGCCAGACGCCGAAGGCAAACCATAAAATGGGCAGGACCATCGTTCCATAACGCCACGGCGGGACCGGCGCTGACCGGAGCCGCTACAATGACCGTACCTACCTGCCGAATTCCGCAATGCCGCGCAAGCACTTCCGCAAATACCTGCCCACCCACGCATCGATCACCGGCAACCGTTTTGTCGCCTGGTTCGGTCCCTGGCTGCAGCACCACAATCTGTGGCATCTGCACCGTCGTTCAGTGGCGGGCGGTGTCGCGGTGGGATTGTTTTCCGGTTTGATCCCGGGGCCTTTGCAGATCCTCACCGGTGCCATCCTGTCGATTGTTTTCCGCGTCAACCTGCCTGTCGCGGCGCTGATGACGCTGTACACCAATCCGCTGACCATCGTTCCGCTCTATTACCTGGCCTACCGATACGGTGCTCTGGTAACCCAGAGTGATGAACAGCACACGATACCTGCCGCTTTCAGCACGGAAGGTCTGGCCTGGAACCAATGGTTGCCAGCCCTGCTTGACTGGATGGTCGCCATGGGCAAACCGTTGGCGGTCGGCCTGCCGTTGCTGGCGATCACATTGGCGGTGCTGGGTTATCTGCTGGTGGACAATGCCTGGAAAATCTACGTGCGGCTGGCCTGGCAGCGCCGTGCGGAAAAGCGCCGCAATCAATGAAGCCCCAGAAAACACCGGCCTACTGGAAACGGGCAACCCGTGAGCTTGCTGCCGCCGACCCGGTAATGGGCGCGCTGATCGTACGTTTCAAGGGGCTGACGCTGAGCAGCCGTGGCGACGCCTTCCAGACGCTGGCACGGTCGATTGTCGGCCAGCAGATTTCGGTGAAAGCAGCGCAAAGCGTCTGGGACCGTTTCGCGGCCGCTGTCGGCGACTTGCAAGCCAAAAATGTGCTCCGGCTAAGTACGGAAGAACTGCGCAGCTGCGGACTGTCGGGACAGAAAGTGAATTATCTGCACGACCTGTCAGCGCGTTTTGCCGAAGGCGCGATTGACGTCAGTCGCTGGCACGACATGGATGACGAAGCGCTGATCGACGAACTGACAGAAGTCAAAGGCATCGGTCGCTGGACAGCAGAAATGTTCCTGATTTTTTACCTGACCCGGCCCGACGTATTCCCGCTGGCCGACATCGGACTGCAGCGCGCGATGGAACTGCATTACAACAAGGGCCGCAAACTCTCCGACCGCCGCATCACCACACTGGGCCGCTTATGGTCGCCGTGGCGCTCGGTTGCCACCTGGTATCTGTGGCGCAGCCTCGACCCGGTCCCCGTCGAATACTGATAATTTATTCAATAAAAACATATATTTATATTAACACTTTGGAAACTGCCGCTAACACGCCCGCAACACTGACCCACGCCGAGTTCGTCGCCGCCTATGCGCGAGGCGAAGTCACCGTCAATTTTGATCCCAAAGCAGCAGCCAAATTTCTCAGTGCGAGGCTGCTGCTGCCGCTATTCATGATGCCGGTGCTGGGCAGCGGCGTGGCACTGGCGCTGGTGGGTTGGGTATGGAGCGGTCTCGCGGTCGTCGCAGTGGGCATCATCGTGCCGCGGCTGATCAAGCGCGGTGCCCCGCACTTCCTGCTGCAACAGTCGCTCAGCGACGCCAACCTCTATCAGGAACTGCTGCGCAGCGGCGTGATGGAAACGCTCAGCCCGAAACGCGCGTAAAAGGCTTCAATACCCCGTCATCCAGTTCAAGGATGCGGTCGGCACGCTCCGCCATGCGCGGATCGTGCGTGACGATGACAAAACTGGTTTGCGTTTCACGGTTCAACTTCAGCATCAGATCAAACACCGATTCTGCCGTGCGCCGGTCGAGATTACCGGTCGGCTCATCGGCCAGCACGCAGGCCGGTCGCGTCACCAGCGCACGGGCCAGCGCGGCACGCTGGCGTTCGCCGCCGGACAATTCACCCGGCGTATGGGTCAACCGATGGCCCAGCCCCACCGCAAGCAGCATGGCCCTTGCCGCTTCCAGCGCCTCGGCGCGCGGCGTACGACGAATGATCAGCGGCATCGCCACATTTTCCATCGCGCTGAACTCCGGCAGCAGGTGGTGAAACTGATAGACAAAACCCAGCGCGCGATTGCGCACGTCGCCGCGCTGCTTTTCACTTTGCCCCGACAGGGGCTCCCCCAGAATACTGACTTGGCCGGCGCTCGGTGCATCCAGACCGCCGAGCAGATGCAGCAGCGTGCTTTTACCGGAACCGGACGCACCGATGATGGCGATACGTTCCCCAGGCATCACATCGAGGTCAATACCCAGCAGCACCGGCACCGCGTCCGCACTCTCCCGATAAGCTTTGCGCAGACCGCGACAGGAGATCACCGGTCCCGTCGACGTTTTTTTACTCATACCGCAGCGCCTCCGCCGGATTGACCTTGGCCGCACGCCAACTCGGATAAATCGTCGCCAGTATCGACAGTGTAAACGCCACCACCGCCGTCAGCACCACATCGCCTGCCTGCAGCTGCGACGGCAGATCGGCAATCTGATAAACGTCCTGCGGCATGAATTTCACGTGGAACAAATTCTCGATGAAGGCAATGATCGCCGCCACATTCAGCGCGCCGATGATGCCGAAGACAATACCGCACAACACGCCGATGGCGCCGATCAATGTGCCCTGCACCATGAATATGCGCATGACATCACCGGGTGAAGCACCCATCGTGCGCAGAATGGCGATATCCGCCTGTTTTTCCTTTACCACCATGAACAGGCTCGACACCATATTGAATGCGGCAATGGCAATGATGAAAAACAGCAGCAGCGACATCATGCGTTTTTCAAGCTCGACCGCGCGGAAATAGGTGGCATTGAAACGCGACCAGTCGCTGACCGACACCTCCGGCGGCAGCTGCGCCAGCAGTTCGCGCGCGACCTGACGCGCAAGGAACAGGTCATCCAGCTTAAGCCGCACCCCGCTGACCTGGCCGTCCATCCGGTACAGGCGCTGCGCATCTTCGATATGCAACACCGCCAGTCCGGCATCGATTTCATAATGACCAATCTCGAAAATGCCGGTCACCGTGAACTGTCGTAAGCGCGGCAGAATGCCTGCCGGCGTCACCTGCCCCTGCGGCGCCACCAGCACTACCTTGTCGCCGACCACAACACCCAGCGCCCGCGCCAGCGGCGCTCCCAGCGCTACGTTGTATTCACCCGAACGCAGATCATCGAGCGTCCCGGAACGCATATGCGCACCGATCTCGCTGACCTTATCTTCCTGGGCGGGATCGATGCCGCGCAAAAACGCGCCGCGGACATTGCCGCCGCTGGTCAGCAGGCCCTGCGCCGACACATAAGGCGCCGTCGCCACAACATGCGGATGCTTCGCGGCAATTGCCGCCACCGACTGCCAGTCACGCAGAGATTCACCGAGACCGCTGATCTGCACATGTGCAACCGCACTGAGCATGCGCGTGCGCACTTCGCGCTGAAAACCGTTGAACACCGACAGCACGGTGATCAGCACCGTCATGCCCAAAGCAATGCCGATCACCGAAATCAGCGAGATCACGGAAATGAAGCGTGTCCGCTGACGTGCGCGGGTGTAACGCAGACCGACAAAAAGCGGAAAAGAGTTCACAGGCCGGTGCAAAATGGGAAAGATGCAGTTTGCCACAAATGGCACTTCCAGACCCCATGATAGACTCATTGCCTGCCTCAGTAATATGACGTGCGACGCATCCGAACGTGCAACTCACCCTGCTCATACCCGACCTGTTGCCGCCGCCCGGCGCCGAACGCATCGCCGCCGGCACCGCACCGATCCTGCGCCGCATGTGTGGCCGCGGCAACCTCCAGCAATTCCCGGCGATTGATGTTGAAAGCTGGCTGTGCCAGGCCTTCGAAGTCGAAAAACAGCTCAACTGGCCTGTCGCTCCGCTCACTGCGCTGGTCGACGCACACCCTACAGAATCCGGTTTCTGGCTGCGCGCCGATCCGGTGCATCTGCAACTGCAGCGCAGCCGCACCATGCTCATTGCCGCGCCGGCACTGCAGATCACCGCCGCCGAAGCCGCCGCACTGGCAGACACCCTGAACCGTCACTTCGCCGGTGACGGCATCGTGCTGAAGGCGGCGCATCCGACGCGCTGGTATTGCACGAACAGCGAAGCCTCGGGGATTGAATCGCCGACGCTGACCGCACTCGCCGGACGGCCGCTGCCGCGTGCGCAACACGCAGGCCGATGGCAGCGCTGGCTGACTGAATGCCAGATGCTGCTGCACGAACATCCGGTCAATCAGGCTCGCGAGCAGCGTAGGGAACCGGCCATCAACAGCCTGCTGCTGTGGGGCGGCGGTGAAAAACCCGCGGTGCCGGGCCGGCATTTCTCGCATATCTGGAGTGGTGATCCGCTGGCCGCGGCACTCGCCCTGCAAAGCGGCGCGGAATGCGCACCAGTACCGAACACGGCTGCCGCCTGGCTTGGTGCGCTGTCCGGAAAACAGATAGACGGCACGAGACACCTGATCACTCTCGACCAGGCGCATCATGCCGCCCGTTATGAAGGACCCGACGCCTGGATGCAAACCGTTGCCGCACTGGAAGACGGCTGGTTCGCGCCGCTGAGGTCCGCCATCGGCAATCCCATCGAAGCGCTGCATATCGTGGCCACCAATCCCGAGCAATGCCTGCGGATCACGCTGCAGGGATCAGACCGGTTCAGATTCTGGCGACAAACGCCCGACTGGTCCACCCTGACCGGCATCCGGGCATGACCGGCATCGTTACCCGGCCGGTTGATGCCGCAATCGCTGACCGGCTAGCCGACGCAGGCCTGTCGCCCTTTTTCGCGCGCATCTATGCGGCCCGCGGCATCAGCAGTCCTGCACAACTCGAAGCTGACATCAAGCGGCTGATTCCACCGGAACAGCTGCTCAACGCCAGGAAGATGGCTGCACTGCTTGCGGATGCAATTACTGAACATAAAAAACTGCTGATCGTCGCTGACTACGACGCTGACGGCGCCACTGCCTGCGCGGTGGGCCTGCGCGCCTTGCGCGGCTTCGGCGCCAATGTCGATTACCTCGTGCCCAACCGTTTTGAATACGGATACGGCCTGACGCCGGAAATCGTCAAACTCGCCTCAGCAGAAAAAAACCCGGACATATTGATCACCGTCGACAACGGCATTGCCAGTATCGACGGCGTCGCCGAAGCCAATCGCCTGGGCATGAAGGTACTGGTCACCGACCACCACCTCCCTGGCGATGCGCTGCCCGAAGCCTGGTGCATCATCAATCCCAACCAGCCCGGCTGTACCTTTCCGAGCAAAAGCCTTGCCGGCGTCGGCGTGATGTTCTACCTGATGCTGGCGCTGCGCGCCGAGCTGCGCAAACGCGGAACCTACTCAGACAAACCGGAACCCAATCTCGGCGCACTACTTGATCTGGTGGCATTGGGCACCGTCGCCGACGTTGTTAAGCTCGACGACAACAACCGCCTGCTGGTCCAGCACGGCCTACAGCGCATGCGCTCAGGCCGCGCACATGCAGGCATCACCGCCTTGTTCAATGCCGCCGGACGCGATGTGCGACGTGCCGGCGCCTACGATCTCGGTTTTGTCGCCGGACCGCGACTCAATGCCGCAGGCCGCCTGACCGACATGTCGCTGGGCATCGAATGCCTCACCACCGATGACCCGATCCGTGCTGCCAACATCGCGCGCCAGCTCGACCAGTTGAACCGCCAGCGCCGCGACATTGAAGCCGACATGCAGGAATCAGCGCTGGCCTCCGTCGAAAATGTTGAACCGGGTTACACACTGAGCCTGTTCGATCCGCAATGGCACCAGGGCGTCATCGGCATCCTCGCCTCGCGCCTGCGCGAACGTTTTCACCGGCCGACATTCGCCTTTGCTACAGCAGGCAATGGCGAATTGAAAGGTTCGGGGCGCTCCATCAACGCGCTGCATCTGCGTGATGCGCTGGATCTCGTCTCGAAACGCCACCCGGATCTGATCCTGCGTTTCGGCGGGCATGCTGCCGCGGCCGGACTGTCACTGAGCGAACACGCCTTCGAGAAATTCAGCATCGCATTCGAAGCTGTGGCCCGCGAACTGTTGACCCCGGGCGACCTCGACCGGGAATTGGTCACCGACGGCTCATTGCCGCCTGAAGAAATGACTCTGGCAAACGCCTCGGCACTGGCCGATGCAGTCTGGGGACAGGGTTTCCCGGAGCCGCGCTTTTACGACCGCTTTGAAGTCGCATCGCAACGCGTCGTCGGCGAACGCCATCTGAAAATTCGCCTCCGCCGGGGTAAAGCACTGATCGACGCCATGCTATTTGGCCATGCCGATCCGCTGCCCGGCGCCATCGAAGCGACATACCGGCTGACCGCGAACCATTTCAACGGCGCGACAACCCTGCAGTTGATTCTCGATCACTGGCTGCCCGCCGGCTGATCCTGCAGGACAATTCGCCGGGGCTTGGGTAAACTGCCCCGGAACCGCGCCGCCCGACAAGGCGCGGCGAATAATAAAAATCCGCGGAGGAGCCGCAATGAAACCACGAAGCCTTGGTCACTGTTATGGCGGCATGCTCTTTGCCGCCGCCCTGCTGGCCGTTCTGCTGCAGACCGTCACAGCGGCGCACGCCAGCGGAACGGTGGTTTACGAAAAATCCTCGCCTTACGGCACAGTAGTGATCACCGATGAAGGCAACGGCCTGCGCGCGCTGCGCTTCGGCCGCGACGGTGTGCGCCAGAGCCTGGTGAAATCCGGTGACCCGGAATATCTGGGCCTGCCCTATCTGCCGGTCGCGCTCAGCGGACTCGCCCTGTGCAACGAACACAGGCGCTTCCTGATCCTCGGACTCGGCGGCAGCACCATCCCGGCCTTCCTGCGCCGGCATTATCCCGACGCCGAAATCGACGCGGTCGACATCAATCCCGAAGTCGCCTATGCGGCAAAAAACTACCTGGGCTTTCGCGAAGACCCGCGCCTGCGCGTATACATTGCCGACGGCCGCCACTTCATCGAACAGGTCAGCAGACCGTACGATGCCATATTCCTTGATGCCTTCGGCGCCAATGCGGTTCCGGAACACCTGACCACGCGGGAATTCCTGTCAGCAGTGCGCCGCGCCGTACGCAGCGACGGCGTCGTCGTCGGCAACCTCTGGCACAGTGCGGTGAAACCCTCTTACGATTCGATGGTGCGCACCTACCGCGCCGTATTCAGCGAACTCCACGTGCTGCGCGTCGCCGGAAGCGGTAACCGCATCCTGCTCGCCCTGCCGCGCCAGCAGTCACTGACGCGGGATGAACTGGCAAAAAAAGCGCACCGCCTGTCGACTGAATTGCGTTTCCGCTCGAATCTGGCTGAATTGATTGAATACGGATTAATGCCCGTCACCAGCGCCGGTGATAGCGTGGTGCTGACCGATGCAAACGTCGGCCTGTAACGCGACGCGGCCGCAGTCATTGCCGGGCGCCGGCGGGGAACATAGAAAACAACAATAAAAACAAATAGTTATAAAAACCCTGTGGCAGCTGATCGATCACCGGCTGCGGCGCGGTGGCGGACCGTGCAGCGGCGCAGGCAAGGCCGCTACGGTAAAATCCACCTTTTTCGCGGAAACCCCCATGGAAGCCGAACGCCTCAACGCCATCGCCAATCGCCTGCAGGATCTCCAGGAGCGTACCGAGGGGTTGCGGAGGTATCTTTGACTACGATACCAAGACCCGCCGTCTCGAAGAACTGGTAAAACTCAGCGAAGATCCGGCGTTGTGGAATGACGCGGCGCGCGCCCAGGAAGTCGGCCGCGAACGCAAAACCCTTGAAGGGATTGTCGTCACGCTGCGCGATCTCGACCGCAACCTGACCGATGCGCGCGAACTCTACGAGATGGGCCGCGCTGAAAACGACGACGACACGCTGATCGCCGTTGAAGACGACACCGCCAAACTGGCCGGCATCGTTGAGGACATGGAATTCCGCCGCATGTTCTCGCAGCAGATGGATCCCAATAACTGCTTTCTCGACATCCAGTCAGGCTCCGGCGGCACGGAAGCACAGGACTGGGCTTCGATCCTGGAACGCATGTATCTGCGTTATTGCGAAAAAAAGAAATTCAAGGTCGAAGTCCTTGAGGAATCCGAAGGCGACGTCGCCGGGATCAAAAGCGCATCACTGAAAATTTCCGGCGATTACGCTTTCGGCCACCTGCGGACTGAAACCGGCGTCCATCGCCTCGTTCGCAAATCACCGTTCGACTCCAACAATCGCCGGCACACCTCCTTCGCCAGCGTGTTCGTTTACCCGGAAGTCGATGATTCGATTGAAATCGACATCAACCCGGCGGACCTGCGCGTGGATACCTACCGCGCATCCGGCGCCGGCGGCCAGCACATCAACAAGACCGACTCGGCGGTGCGTATCACCCATATCCCCACCGGCATCGTCGTGCAGTGCCAGAACGACCGATCGCAGCACCGTAACCGCGCCGAAGCCAACGCAATGCTCAAATCCAAGCTCTATGAACTGGAACTGCGCAAACGCAACGAACAGAAGCAGGCTATGGAAGACGCCAAGACCGACATCGGCTGGGGTCACCAGATCCGCTCCTATGTACTCGACCAGTCACGCATCAAGGATCTGCGCACCAACGTTGAAATCGGCAACACCCAGGGCGTTCTCGACGGCGACCTCGACGTATTCATTACCGCCAGCCTCAAATCAGGACTTTAATCATGACCGACAAAACCAGCAGCGGTATCGACAACCCGAATCCTGATCCGGCAGATGCCGCACAGAGCGACGAAAAACTCGTTGCCGAGCGCCGCAAAAAGCTCGATGCCATCCGTGCAGCGGGCGTTGCCTTCCCCAACGATTTCGTGCGCCGCGATCTGGCGCAGCCGCTGCAGGACCAACACGGCGCGACCGAGGCCGAAGCCCTCGCTGCTGCTGCAGTGAACGTTGCCATTGCCGGCCGGATCATGCTCAAGCGCGTGATGGGCAAGGCCAGCTTTGCCACCATCCAGGACATGAGCGGCCGCATCCAGGTTTATGTCTCGGTCGATGACACCGGTGCTGACGTGATGGAAGCCTTCAAGCATTACGACAGCGGCGACATCATCAGCGTCGAAGGCACGCTGTTCAAGACCAAGAAGGGTGAGTTGACCGTCCGAGCCAAAACGCTGCGCCTGCTCACCAAGTCACTGCGCCCGCTGCCGGAAAAATTCCACGGCCTCACCGACCAGGAAATGAAATACCGGCAGCGTTACGTCGACCTGATCGTCAATGAAGATACCCGTGCGGTGTTCGCGCGCCGCTCGCAAATCATCCAGTCGGTGCGCAGCACGCTGATCGACGACGGCTTCCTCGAAGTCGAGACGCCGATGATGCACCCGATCCCCGGCGGCGCTGCCGCCCGCCCCTTCGTCACCCACCACAATGCGCTAGACATGCAGCTGTTCCTGCGCATCGCCCCGGAGCTCTACCTCAAGCGCCTTGTGGTCGGC
This sequence comes from Burkholderiales bacterium, assembly GCA_030833315.1. Taxonomy (GTDB): domain Bacteria; phylum Pseudomonadota; class Gammaproteobacteria; order Burkholderiales; family SG8-41. The sequence continues at coordinate 47,555 of JAURHM010000008.1, read as the reverse complement.
GGTCTCGAGAAAGTATTTGAAGTCAACCGCAACTTCCGCAACGAAGGCATGTCGACCCGGCACAACCCGGAATTCACCATGCTCGAGTTTTACGCCGCTTACTGGCGCTACGAGCAACTGATGACCTTCATCGAAGGCATGATGCGGCGCGCCGCGGAAACGGTCACCGGCAGCGCGCTGGTCAACTATCAGGGCAAGACAATCGACTTTGCCAAACCCTTCGAGCGGCTGACCATCACCGGCGCGATCCGCAAATACCGTCCGGACATCACCGACGAGGAATTGAACGACCGCAACCGCATCGTCAACCGGCTCAATGCGATGAAAGTCGCATTCCGCGCAAGCGACGGCCTAGGCGGCCTGCAGCTGACGCTGTTCGAAGCGACTGCCGAATCCCAGCTGTTCGACCCGACTTACATCATCGACTACCCGGCCGAAGTTTCGCCGCTGGCGCGCCGCAGCGATGCCAATCCGGAAATCACCGAACGCTTTGAGCTGTTTATCGCCGGCCGCGAAATCGCCAACGGCTTCTCGGAGCTGAATGACCCCGAAGACCAGGCCGCGCGCTTCCTTGAGCAGGTCAAGCAAAAGGAAGCCGGCGACCATGAGGCGATGCACTACGACGCCGATTACATCCGCGCGCTTGAATACGGCCTGCCCCCGACCGGCGGCGCCGGCATCGGTATCGACCGCCTGGTGATGCTGCTGACCGACAGCCCGTCGATCCGCGACGTCATCCTGTTCCCGCATATGCGGCCGGAATAAGCTGCCACACGTCAGTATCACCGGAAAGAAGTCGAAGGAGCTGTTTTGAATCAAGCGCTGTGGCAACCGAGCCCGCGACAGATTGAATCCGCCAATCTGACCGCGTTCATGCGCCGCATCGCTCAAAACAGCGGCCCCGCGCTGGAAGACTACGCGGCGCTTTATGACTGGTCGGTACAGCAGCCGGAAGCCTTCTGGCAGGCGGTTTGGGATTTCTGCGGCGTCATCAGCAGCCGGCGCGGAACGCGTGTCCTGGAAAATCCACAACAAATGCCCGGCGCGCGCTGGTTCCCTGACGCCCGCCTGAATTACGCCGAGAACCTGCTTCGACGCGACGGCGATGAAACCGCCATCATCTTTCGCGGCGAAAATCAGATCAAAAGCCGGATCAGCTTCAGTGAACTGCGCCACGAAGTCTCACGGCTTGCGCAGGCGCTGCGCGCCGCCGGCATCCAACCGGGAGACCGTATCGCCGGTTACATGCCCAATCTGCCCGGCACCATCATCGCCATGCTTGCGGCATCCAGTCTCGGCGCCGTATGGTCTTCCTGCTCACCCGACTTCGGCGTGCACGGCGTGGTCGACCGCTTCGGCCAGATCGCGCCGCGCATTCTGTTTGCCGCTGACGGCTACTTCTATAACCGCAACACTATCGACAACCTGCCGCGGCTGCGCGAGATCATGGCGCAGCTGCCGAGTGTCGAAAAACTGGTGATCGTGCCCTACACCTGCGCAGAACCGGATATTGCCGGACTGCCCAAGGCCGTCAGCGTGCATGAATTCATGGCGCCGTTCCAAGCGCGCCCGCTGGAATTCGCGCAACTGCCTTTCAACCACCCGCTGTTCATCATGTATTCGTCGGGCACCACCGGTGTGCCGAAATGCATCGTCCACGGCGCCGGCGGCACGCTGCTGCAGCACTTGAAGGAACATGTACTGCACACCGACATCAAAACCGGTGACCGGGTGTTTTATTTCACCACCTGCGGCTGGATGATGTGGAACTGGCTGGTGTCGGGACTTGCGTCGGGCGCCACGCTGCTGCTGTATGACGGCTCGCCTTTTGTATCCAAGGGCAGCGTACTGTGGGATTACGCCGCTGAGGAAAAAATGACGGTATTTGGCACCTCCGCCAAATACATCGACGCCCTGGCGAAGCTGCGCATGGAACCGGGCAGGACGCATGACCTCTCGTCGCTGCGAGCTTTGCTCTCCACCGGCTCGCCACTGGTGCCTGAAAGTTTTGACTACGTGTACCGCAGTATCAAGCCTGATCTGCAGCTTGCCTCCATCTCCGGCGGCACTGACATCATCTCCTGCTTCGCCCTGGGATGCCCAACGCTGCCGGTGTGGCGCGGCGAACTGCAATGCCGAGGCCTCGGCATGAAAATTGAAGTCTGGAATGAGGAAGGTCGGCCAGTACTTGGCGAAAAAGGCGAACTGGTGTGCACTGCCCCCTTCCCGTCAATGCCCGTGGGCTTCTGGAACGACGCCGATGGCGCCAAATACCGCGCCGCCTATTTCGAACGCTACCCCGGCATCTGGCACCACGGCGACTATGTTGAACTGACGGAACATGACGGCCTGATGATCTTCGGCCGTTCGGATGCCGTACTCAACCCGGGCGGCGTGCGTATCGGCACCGCTGAAATCTATCGCCAGGTCGAACGCCTGGATGAAGTGGTTGAAAGTCTGGCCATCGGCCAGGACTGGCCACCGCAGCAACCAAACGATGTGCGCGTCGTCCTCTTTGTGCGCCTGCGCGACGGCCTGACACTGACCGCAGAACTCGTGGACCGCATCAAGCGGCAGATCCGCGACAACACCACGCCGCGCCATGTGCCTGCAGCGGTTGTCCAGGTCAGCGACATTCCACGCACCAAGAGCGGCAAGATCGTCGAACTCGCGGTGCGCAACATCGTTCACGGCCATCCGGTCAAAAACCTCGAAGCACTGGCCAATCCGGAAGCGCTCGCACAATTCGGAAACCGTGAAGAATTACGCGGTTGACCGCGAGGTTATTTGCGCCGATCAGCGCTTAATTGCGGAATTCCGCGTGAAATGCCGCACACCGGCATGTAACGCTTTGTAACCGTGTGACATTATTCATACGGCTGACACCCGCAAGCGGTTAGGATGGCGCATCTTCATTTGAAGAGAGGAGCGTCACCATGCAAGAAATCAAAAAAATCAATCCGCTGATCGCACTGGCCGCAGTTTCGGTCATTCTGTTCAGCATCGTCGGCATCGGCGTCATGTCCGGCCTGATCCCCAACTCGTTCTCCAAGGGCAAGGAATCGGCACTGGAAACGGGGGCATCGAAACCCGCTGCTGAAGAGACCAAAACCGGCAAAGCGGAAGCAGTTCCTGCGCCGAAGCAGAAAACAGCCGCCAAACATTCCACCACCAACACGGCCCAGGCTCCGCACCAGCCTGCCACGACGTCGCAGGAACAGGCCAAGGCTGCCGCCCCCGTCTGCGCGAACTGCGGCGTGGTCTCCAGCGTCAACGTCATCGCACAACAGGGTGAAGGTTCCGGCCTTGGTGCGGTTGCCGGCGGCGTAGTTGGCGGCTTGCTCGGCAACCAGGTCGGCGGCGGCACCGGCAAAAAAATCGCCACGGTCGCGGGTGTTGCGGGCGGCGCTTACGCCGGACACCAGATCGAAAAGAACGCCAAATCATCGACGCGCTACGACGTGATCGTCAAAATGGAAGACGGCTCCACGCGGACCTTCTCCTATGAGTCGCAACCGGCCTTCCAGGCCGGCAGCAAGGTGCGCATCGTCAACGGCGCGCTCACCTCGGGCTGAACCGTTTTGCCCGGTAAAAAGGCGTCCGTAGCGGACGCCTTTTTATTGCACATAAGTAATTGTTTTTATTAACTTATTTTAAAAAAATCCCACTTTTTCATTACACTGCGTCCTTGCGCCATATACCCCACAGGGGTATATTGTCGCCATGCTCACCACAACATCCGCAAGCCCCAAAGCAGCCACGATCGATCTGCCGATCAGCGGCATGACCTGCGCTGCCTGCGCCGCGCGCATCGAAAAAACGCTGAACCGCCTGCCCGATGTTCATGCCGCAGTGAATTTCGCCACTGAAAAAGCGCACATCGAATATCCGGCCGGAACAATCGCCCCCGCTGATCTGATCACGGCCATTCGCAAAGCCGGTTACGACGCACAGGAACCGACGGACAACAGCGACGCCGAACGCAAAGCAGAACGCCTGGCGGTCTATCAGCGCGATCTGCGCCTGTTCACGATTTCCGCAATGCTGACGCTGCCCTTTGTAGCTCTGATGCTGTACATGCTGACCGGCGCCCATCACGCCGCCTGGTTCCCGCCGCTGGCGCAGTTGCTGATCGCGACGCCGGTGCAGTTCTGGATCGGCCGCCGCTTTTATGTCGGCGCCTGGCACGCGCTGCGCGGCGGTGGCGCCAATATGGATGTGCTGATTGCGCTGGGCACCAGCATGGCTTATTTCTACAGCGCTGCGGTGGTGCTGATCGGACTTGAGGGGCATCTTTATTTCGAAGCCGCGGTCAGCATCATCACGCTGATCTTCCTCGGCAAGCTGCTGGAATCACGCGCGCGCTCGCGCGCTTCTGCAGCGATTGAAGAACTGGTGCGCCTGCAGCCGCAGACCGCGCGTGTTGAACGCGATGGCGCGATCATTGAAATCCCCGTCGCTCAATTGCGCGTCGGCGACACCTTCATCGTGCGTCCCGGTGACGCGGTGCCGGTCGACGGCAACGTCATCGACGGGCGCTCCAGCATCGATGAATCGCTGCTGACCGGCGAAAGTCTGCCGGTGGACAAAATCGCCGGCAGTCCGGTATACGCCGCAACCATCAACGCACAGGGCCTGTTGCGCTGCAAAGCCACCGGCATCGGCGCCGACACCGCACTCGCCGGCATCATCAAGCTGGTGGAAGAAGCCCAGGGTTCGAAAGCGCCGATCCAGCGCCTCGCCGACGTCATTGCCGGTGTGTTCGTTCCCGTGGTGGTTGTCATTGCCGCACTGACGTTTGCCGGCTGGTGGTGGTACAGCGGTTCATTCGCCGACGCCTTGGTGCCGGCCGTGGCCGTGCTGGTGATCGCCTGCCCCTGCGCGCTGGGCCTGGCGACGCCGACCGCGATCATGGTCGGCAGCGGCGCCGGCGCACGCGCCGGTGTGCTGATCAAAAATGCCGAAGCCCTTGAACTCGCCGGCCATATCGACACGCTGGTCGTCGACAAGACCGGCACGCTGACCCAGGGCAAACCCGCGGTGACCGATTGCGAAGTCGTCGGAGACATCAGTGAAAACATGCTGCTCGGTGTCGCTGCCGCACTGGAAGCCGGTTCCGAACATCCCCTGGCACGCGCCGTTCTTGAATATGCCCGCAGCCGCGGCGTCAGCCCGGCAGCGGTCAGCGATTTCACTGCAGTGCCGGGCAAAGGCGTGCAGGCACTGCTCGACGGCAAAGTCGCCCTGCTCGGTTCGCCGCAATTCATCGCCGCCGAAGGCGTCACATTGCGCGATTCCACCGTTGCGCGCTTGCAGGATCAGGGCAAGACGGTGATTGCGGTAGCCCATGACGGCATCGCACTCGGTCTGATTGCAATCACTGATCCGCTGCGCCCCACTTCAGCAGAAGCCGTAGCCGCACTGCAATCGCTGGGCATCGAAGTCATCATGCTCACCGGCGACAACCGGCGCACTGCCGAACACATCGCGAAACAGGCGGGAATCCACCGCTTCGAAGCCGATCTGCTGCCCCGTGACAAAGCCCGCGTGATCAACAGCCTGCAGCAACAGGGCCGCCGCGTCGGCATGATCGGCGACGGTGTCAACGATGCCCCCGCGCTGGCAGCAGCGCAGGTCAGTTTTGCCATTGGCGCCGGCTCGGATGTCGCATTGCATGCCGCCGATGTCACGCTGATGCGTAGCGACATGCTCAGTGCGGTGGATGCTGTACGTCTGTCGCGGGTGACTTTCCGCAAGATCAAGCAAAACCTGTTTTTCGCCTTTTTCTACAACGTATTGGGCATCCCGCTGGCCGCTGCCGGCCTGCTCAATCCGGTGATTGCCGGCGCTGCAATGGCGATGAGTTCAGTCTCGGTGGTCAGCAATTCGCTGCTGCTAAAGCGCTGGCGGCCACAACACGGCAAGCGATAACTTCAATCATTCAAACAAGGAGATACAGAATGGAAACCGCAAATATTGCCATCGGCGGCATGACCTGCATGGGCTGCGTTGCCAGCGTCAAGCGCGTACTGGGCGGCCTTGACGGTGTCAGCAGCGCGGAAGTCACGCTCAATCCGGCGCAAGCCACAGTGACCTACGACGCCGGCAAGCTCGGTCTGCCGGCAATCAAAACCGCGATCAGCGATGCCGGCTATGACGTCGCCTGAAGCCCACTGCGCCCTCACGGGTGATGATAAACATGTCGTGCAGCCGCACAAGAAGGCGCTGCTGAAACGGCTGAACCGGATTGAAGGCCAGGTTCGCGGCATCGCACAGATGATCGGCGACGACCGTTATTGCGTGGATGTATTGACCCAGGTCGCCGCCATCCAGTCAGCGCTGGACGCCGTCGGACTGCAATTGCTGGAGGATCACACGCGGGGTTGCGTCGCCACTGCGGTCAAGGCCGGCCACGGCGAAAAGAGCATTGCGGAACTGATGACCGCGGTCAGGCGCTTCGCCCGCTGAACGCGGGGATGCCGGTCAGTAATTCCAGATCTGCCACCAGGGCACGTCCTTGCGCGGACCGCCCTTCAGATAAACGCTGTCGGGAAAATTCTTTTTCATCACCCGCTCCGCATCGTCGCGCAGCACAGTCATACCCATTGCATCGTAGGCCTTGACCATGATCACCAGCCCCTCTTCATTGGCCGGCGCGCCCGGGTAGGTCTTCAACGCATACTGGGTACGATTGGCGGCTGCAACATAGGCCTTACGCTTCATGTAATAGCGCGCGACATGGACCTCGTGGGAAGCCAGCGCATTGACCAGGTAGTTCATGCGCTGGATCGCGTCCGGCGCATACTTGCTCTCCGGAAAACGCGCCACCAGATCCTTGAACGCGGAAAACGCATCCGCAGCCGCCTTGGGATCACGCTCGGAAAGATCCTGCCCGCTGAAAAAACCGAGAAGGCCGAGATCATCATTGAAATTGATCAGGCCGCGCAGGTAATACATGTAGTCCACGCTGGGGTGGTTCGGATGAAGCTTGACGAAGCGGTCGATCGACGCCAGCGCCGAAGCGATATCCTCATTTTTCCAGTGGGCGTAAGCAACCTCGATCATCGCCTGCTGGGCAAAACGGCCGAAGGGGTAGCGCGATTCGATGCGCTCATAATGCTTGATCGCGTTCTGCCAGTTGCGGCCCGACAGTTCCTGTCGCGCCTCGGCATACAGTTTCTGCGCCGTCCAGCCGCGGGTCTCGTCGACCTCCTTGCCGCTGAAAATGCCGCAGCCGGACAGCAGCCCGGCGGCAACCACGATGAATACCGTTAGAATGCGACGCATTGAAGAGACTTGATTTGTCATCCGAAAATTATACCCAATTAACAGCCCCGGCCCCGCAAACTCTTGCGGTTCCGCCGGAATGTGCCGGCCTGCGGCTCGACCAGGCACTGGCGCAGCTAATGCCGCAGTATTCCCGTGCCCGGCTGACTGCCTGGGTCAAGGAAGGCCGGGTCACGGTTGACGGTCGCAGCCCCGCGCCGCGCGACAAGCTGCATGGCGGCGAAACAATCATCGTCGCGCCGGCGCTGTCGCCCGAGGAAACCGCTTTCCATCCGGAAAACATTCCCCTCAACATTGTCCATGAGGACGACACGCTGATCGTGATCAATAAGCCGGCCGGGCTGGTCGTTCATCCCGGCAGCGGCAACTGGCAGGGCACGCTGCTCAATGCCCTGCTCGCCCACGCTCCGCAATTGGCCACAGTGCCGCGCGCCGGCATCGTGCACCGCCTCGACAAGGACACCAGCGGCCTGCTGGTCATCGCCAAAACCCTGACCGCACAGACCGACCTCGTGCGGCAGCTGCAGGCGCGCACGGTGTCGCGCGAATACCGTGCCGTTGTCCACGGCACCGTCAAACGCCCGGGCCGCATCGACGGTGCAATCGGCCGCGATCCGCGCAGCCGCACGCGCATGGCCGTCGTACGCACCGGCAAACCGGCGGTCACCCATTACGCCATCATCGAACACCTGAAGCGGTCCACAGTACTGTCCTGCAAGCTCGAGACCGGACGCACCCACCAGATCCGCGTACACCTGCAGAAACTCGGTTATCCGATCTGGGGCGATCCGGTCTACGGTCCGCGCAACCCGCCCAAAACACCGCATATCGATCGCCAGGCTCTGCACGCCGAAAAACTGGCGCTGCAGCATCCTGATTCCGGCGAGACCGTGCAATGGCATGCACCGCTGCCCGAGGACATGCGGCAGTTGATTGCCGAACTGCGCCAGGACTGAGCATGGACATCCATCGCGACTGCATCGTTCCCGAATGGCCGGCACCCGCGCATGTGCATGCGCTGGTCACCACACGCGCCGGCGGCGTCAGCACCGGCCGCTACGCCAGCCTGAATCTGGGACTGCGCAGCGAAGATAACCCCACAGCAGTTGCCGAAAACCGCGCCCGCTTGCAGCAGTTGCTGCCGCAAGCGCCGCGCTGGCTGGCGCAAGTTCACGGCAGCACGGTCGTCGACGCCGATCAATTGACCGATGTGCCGCAAGCCGACGCCAGTGTTGCGCAACTGCCCGGCACCGTCTGCGCGATCATGATTGCCGACTGCCTGCCGATCCTGCTGACGGATACCGCGGGCACTTGCGTGGGCGCCGCCCATGCCGGCTGGCGCGGACTTGCCGGCGGCGTGATCGCCAACACCATTGCCCGCATGCCGGCCGTACCCGCCGATCTGATGGCCTGGATCGGCCCCGGCATCGGACCGCTGGCTTTCGAGGTCGGTGATGACGTGCTCGATGCGTTCTGCGCAATCGCACCCGAGCGCCGCGCCGCCTTCCGCGCTCACAAACCGGGGAAATGGCTTTGCGACCTGCCGGCACTCGCCCGCGACGCCCTGCACCGCGCCGGGATCACAAGAATTTATGGCGGCGATCTATGCACCTATGCCGATGCCCGACGCTTTTATTCCTATCGCCGTGACGGCATCACCGGCCGCATGACGGCACTGATCTGGCGGGAAACACAGGGCGCACAGCCCGATACCGTATAATCCGGCCTCTTTTGCCTGACCGGCGCGACTGGCGCCACATCAACCAGCACCCCTTCCGACACCCTTCAACGTGAACACCCTTTCGTGGATCATCGTCGCCACCTTCGCCGGCGGCATCCTGTCAGCGGCCGTCGCAGCGCTGTTTGCGATCAAGGCAAAGCCGGCTCAGGTGCCGATGCTGGTGAGTTACGCCGTGGGTGCACTGCTGGGCGCAGCCTTCATCGAAGTGCTGCCGCATGCCTTCTACCAAAGCGATAGCATTGAGGCCACTGCCGCCACCGTGCTGTTCGGCATCCTCGGCTTCTTCGTACTGGAAAAACTGGTGTTGTGGCGTCACTGCCATGTCGAGGAATGCGAAGTTCATGACCCGCACGCGCCGTCGCAGCAAAGTCACAGCCACAACGGTCATGGCGATCACGGCCGCAGCGGCCTGATGATCCTGATCGGCGACACCTTTCACAATTTTGTCGACGGCGTGCTGATCGCCGCCGCGTTCATGGCCGATACCCAGTTGGGCATCGTCACCTCAATCGCGATCATCGCCCACGAAGTGCCTCAGGAAGTCGGCGACTTCCTGATCCTGCTGCATTCCGGCTACAGCAAACGTTCAGCGATGCTGCTGAACATGCTCGCCAGTGCGGCAATGGTGGTCGGCGGCGTATTGGCCTATTTGACGCTGCAGGTCGCACAAGCCCTGGTAACGCCGCTGCTGGCTCTGGCCGCAGCCAGCATGCTGTATGTCGCAGTTGCCGATCTTATCCCCGGCCTGCACCGCCGCCCCGAACTGGCAGCCACCGCGCAGCAGGTCGTGCTGATCGGCCTCGGCATCGCAACGATCTGGATCATCGGCTCCTGGGCGCACGGGCACTGATCGCATCACCGGCGCAAAGCCTGTGATATTGTTACCGCAGGCCCTTGCTGCCATTGGCCTGTCATCAAAACCCCGCAGGCTGCCGCGCAGGACATGACCAAAACCACGCCAAAATCACCCGCGGAAGCCTATGCCGGACTGAGCCGCATGCTGCTCGGTGATACTGCTGAAAAACTGGGCGCGCAACAGGCGCTGCCCGACCCCGCGGAAATGATGAAACTGCTCACCGCCGGCTTCGCCGCAAACAGCGGGCGCTGGCTGGAGCTGAACAACCGCTATTACCGCGAACAACTGGAACTCTGGCAGGCCTGTGCGGGCGTTAAACCCGAAGCTGAAAAACCCGCCCCGCCGCAGGACCGGCGTTTCAAGGCCCCGGAGTGGCAGGAACCCTATTTCAGTTACCTGGCGCATTCCTATCTGCTGTCGGCACGATGGCTGGAAGAAATGGCCACTGCCGCGCCGCTGGAACCGGCAGCGCGCAACAAGCTGACATTTTATACGCGGCAATTGATCGACGCCCTGTCGCCGGCGAATTTCCCCTGGTCCAATCCGGAGGCCATCAAGCTGGCTGCCGCAACCGAAGGCGAAAGCATCAACCGCGGTCTGAAAAACCTCGCCGCCGACATCGACAAAGGACTGGTATCGATGACTGACGAGTCCGCCTTTGAAGTCGGGCGCAATCTCGCGATCACGCCCGGTGCGGTGGTTTATGAAAATGAATTCATCCAGCTGATCCAGTACCGCCCGCTGACCGGCACCGTTTACGAACTGCCGCTGGTCATCGTGCCACCCTGCATCAACAAGTACTACATCCTCGATCTGCAGCCCGACAACTCCTTCGTCAGCCATGCCTTGTCACAGGGACATACGGTGTTCATGGTGTCTTGGCGCAACATTCCACCCGAAATGGGCAAGGCGACCTGGGACGACTATCTGCAACACGGCGTGATGCGCGCGCTTGCGGTTGCCCGGGAGATCTGCGGTGTGCAGAAGGTCAACGCGCTGGGTTTCTGCGTCGGCGGCACGCTGCTTGCCAGCGCGCTGGCAGTGCTGCGTGCGCGTGGTGAAGACCCGGTCGCCAGCGTCACCTTGCTGACCACCATGCTCGACTTCAGCGACACCGGCGAACTTTCAGTGTTTGTCGACGAAGCCTATGTCAAAACCCGCGAAGCCGAATTCACCGAAAGCGGCGTGCTGCGCGGTCGCGAACTGGCGCTGACCTTCGCCAGCCTGCGCGCCAACGACCTGATATGGCCCTATGTGGTCAACAACTACCTCAAGGGAAACACTCCGCCGCCCTTCGACCTGCTCTACTGGAACGGCGACAGCACCAATCTGCCCGGCACGATGTATGCCTATTACGTGCGCAATACCTACCTGGAAAACAATCTGCGCATTCCCGGCAAGCTGACCATGTGCGGCGTGCCGGTCGACCTCGGCCGCATCGACATGCCGGCCTATGTGCTGGCGGCGCGGGAAGATCACATCGTGCCCTGGCGTACTGCTTATGCCACCAACGGCCTCCTCGGCAGCGACACGCAGTTCGTGCTTGCGGCCAGCGGCCATATTGCCGGGGTCATCAATCCCCCGGCGCGCCAGAAGCGCAACTACTGGCTCAATGCGAACACCGGCAGCAATGCCGAACACTGGCTGGACACTGCAACGTCGCAGCCCGGCAGCTGGTGGCCGCACTGGACCGACTGGCTTGCCCCGCAAGCAGGATTGCTGATTCCCGCACGCACCGGATTGGGGAGCAGCGAATTCCCCGCCGGCGAGCCGGCGCCGGGCCGCTATGTCAAGGACAAATGCGGCTGACGGCCGCAGTCCCCGCCGTCGTCAATTAGCTGTTAGATTATCGAACGTCGTCAATCGGAGGAGATTCTCAAAATGTCACACGTCGCTGTGGTTACCGGTGGTATGGGCGGTTTGGGTGAAGCCATCTGCATGAAGCTGGGCAAAATGGGCTACAAGGTAGTCGCCACCTATTCCCCGGGCAACACCAAACACAATGAATGGCTCGCGGAAATGAAAAAGCAGGGTTATGAATTCCGTGCCGTGCCTGTCGATGTCACCAATTTCGAATCCTGCCAGCAGGCCATCGCACAGATCGCCAAGGACGTCGGTCCGGTCGACGTGCTGGTCAACAATGCCGGCATCACCCGCGACACCACCTTCCGCAAGATGGATCTGGAAGCCTGGCATGCGGTGATCAACACCAACCTCGACAGCGTGTTCAACATGACCAAACCGGTCATCGACACGATGGCCGAGCGCGGCTGGGGCCGCATCATCAACGTGTCTTCGGTCAACGGCCAGAAAGGCGCGTTCGGCCAGACCAATTACTCCGCTGCCAAAGCCGGCATGCACGGCTTCACCAAGGCTGCCGCGCTGGAATACGCGAAAAAAGGCGTTACCGTGAACACCATCTCGCCCGGTTACATCGGCACCAAGATGGTGATGGCGATTCCGAAGGAGGTGCTCGACTCCAAGATCATTCCGCAGATTCCGGTCGGCCGTCTTGGCAAGCCGGAAGAGGTCGCCGGCCTGGTCGCCTATCTGTGTTCGGAAGAAGCCGCCTTCGTCACCGGCGCCAACATCGCCATCAATGGCGGCCAGCACATGCAGTAAGCGCGTCCGGTCTTTTCCGGACGAAAAAAAGCCTGCCGGGAAACCCGGCGGGAGAGGTCCTTTAGAGCATTGAGGCGCTAAAGGCAGGTGGTTTCTTCGGGCGGCTCAGCCGCCCTTGCCACCCTTCGCAGCGGTTTCAGCCGCCACCTTGACGGCTGATTCAGCCGACTTGGCAAACTGTTGCGCGGTTTCAGTCATGGTGCCGGCCAGAGAATTCGCCGCCGCCAGTACCTGCTTCATCGCAGCCACGGCGGATTCCGATCCCGGCGGCGCCGATTTGGCCATCTCATCAACCATTGACTGAAACTGCGCATTCATCGCACTGGCGCGGGATTCGACGAGTTCACCGATCTCCTTCTGCGTCTTGCCGGCGATATCCTGCACGCTGCGCGAATACTCGGTCATCCGCGCCAGCATGCCCTGCATGTTTTTCTGATGCAGTGCGCTCCATTGCTGCGGATCGCGCGCCTCCATCAGCGACTTCGCACCCTTCATGCTGTCGTCGATCATGCCGCGCAACGCTTCCAGCTGCAGCTTTATCAGCCGCTCGCCCTGCTCCATCGACAGCCGCGTCAGCTTCAGCGCCGCCTCGGTGGCTTTCTGGTTCAGTTCGTTCAGCTTCTCGGGTCCTTTGGTCATGCTCGCCTCCGTCGTGTTGGCCGAATTCGGCATTGCCTACGATTCAGTATCCCACCGGGTCAGCCGCCAATGCTTGATCAGCGTCAAGGTTGGCGCCGGCTCAAAGTGCAGCACAGATAACAATCTTATATTATTGATTTTATTGGACTTTTTATTGCACTTTGGTTGCAACGCAACATTGGCTTGTGCGATAATGCCGGACCATCTTCTTGAGGCAACCCATGAGCGAACAGGCCCGCACCATCAAGAAATATCCGAACCGCCGTCTCTATGACACCGAGACCAGCAGCTACATCACGCTGGCTGATGTCAAAAAACTGGTTCTGGAAAATATCGAGTTCAAGGTTGAAGATGCCAAGACCAAGGAAGACCTGACGCGCAGCATTCTGCTGCAGATCATTCTTGAAGAAGAAAGCGCCGGCACACCGATGTTCACCAGCGACTCGCTGTCACAGATCATCCGTTTTTACGGAAACGCCATGCAAGGCATCATGGGCGGCTATCTGGAAAAAAATATCCAGACCTTCATGCAGATTCAGAACAAGCTGCAGGATCAGTCGCGCCAGGTTTACGGCCAGAACCCGATGCTCAATTCCGAAACCTGGAATGAGTTCGTCAAAATGCAGGGCCCGGCCATGCAGGGCCTGATGAGCCGCTACCTCGAACAGAGCGCAAGCACCTTCCTCGACATGCAGAACCAGCTGACGACGCAGACGCGCAATCTGTGGGGCAACTTCCCCTTCCCCGGCTTCCCCGGAGCAGCAGCAGGCAAAAAAGACGGCGAAGAGCCGAAGTCGTAACACCCGTCGCCCTTCCCGCTCAGCAATTCCGTCGTGGCCACTACCCCGCGTAAAGTCGGTTTCGTTTCGCTCGGCTGTCCGAAAGCGCTCGTCGATTCCGAGCACATCCTGACCCAGCTGCGCGCCGAAGGTTATATCGTTTCCGGTACCTATCAGGACGCCGACCTGGTGGTGGTCAACACCTGCGGCTTCATCGACGCCGCCGTTGAGGAATCACTCGACGCGATCGGCGAAGCCCTGCATGAAAACGGCCGCGTCATCGTCACCGGCTGTCTTGGCGCCAAGGGCGACATTGTCCGCGAAACGCACCCGAAAGTACTCGCCGTCACCGGACCGCATGCCACTGCCGCCGTGATGGAGGCGGTACATACGCATCTGCCCAAACCGCACGACCCCTATACCGATCTGGTTCCGCCGCAGGGTATCCGCCTGACGCCGCGGCACTATGCCTATCTGAAAATTTCCGAAGGCTGCAACCACCGCTGCACCTTCTGCATCATCCCGGCGATGCGCGGCGATCTGGTCAGCCGTCCGGTCGGCGACGTCATGCAGGAAGCGCAAAACCTGGTCAAAGCCGGCGTGAAAGAACTGCTGGTGATTTCGCAGGACACCAGCGCTTATGGTGTCGACGTCAAATACCGAACCGGTTTCTGGAACGGCCGCCCGATCAAGACCCGCATGACCGAACTGGTGCAGGCACTGTCCGCCCTCGGCGTCTGGGTGCGGCTGCATTACGTTTATCCGTACCCGCATGTTGACGAAGTCATTCCGATGATGGCGGACGGCAAGCTGCTGCCGTATCTTGATGTGCCCTTCCAGCACGCCAGCCCGCGCATCCTCAAACTGATGAAGCGCCCGGCCAATGCAGAAGGCACGCTCAAGCGTATCCGTGACTGGCGCGCGATCTGCCCCGACCTCACCATCCGCAGCACTTTCGTCGTCGGCTTCCCCGGCGAGACCGAGCGCGAGTTCGAGGAACTGCTCGAATTCCTGGAAGAAGCCCAGCTCGATCGCGTCGGCTGTTTTGCCTATTCGCCGGTCAAGGGTGCGGCCGCCAATGCCCTGCCCGATCCGGTGCCGGAGGCAGAAAAGCAGGAACGCCAGGCGCGATTCATGGCGGTGCAGGAAAAAATCAGCGCGGCGCGGCTCAAACGCAAAGTCGGCAAAACGATGAAGGTATTGATCGACGAGGTCGGCAAAAAGGGCGCCATCGGCCGCTCGGCGGCGGATGCACCGGAGATCGACGGTCGCGTGATCATCCGTCAAGGCAGCAAACTCAAAGCCGGCGAATTTGCCGAAGTCAAAGTCACCCGCGCCGATGCCCATGATCTGTGGGCAGCGCCGACGGGGGTGCGCGCCGCCTGATGCTGCAGCGCCTGCTGTCGTGGGCACGCGCGCTGAAGCGCGACGTCGTGACGCTGTGGTTCGCCTACCGTCACCCGCAAATGCCGCTGACGGGAAAGATCCTCGCGGTCCTCATCGTCGCCTACGCTTTCAGCCCGATCGACCTGATTCCCGATTTCATCCCGATACTCGGCTATGTCGATGACGTGATCCTGCTGCCGGTGTGCATCTGGTTTGTGCTGAAACTGACGCCGCAACCCGTGCTGACCGACGCGCGGCAACAGGCGCAGGCGTGGATGGACGCACGCAAACCCAAGCCGCACAACTATATTGCCGCCGCGCTGTTCATCGTGCTGTGGTGCGTGGCCGGCTGGCTGCTGTGGCGCTGGATGGTAAGCTGAGCGCTGTGATGAACGGAGCGCCAGATGCCTGACCAACCATCCCTGCTGAAACGCTGTCTGCAGCTGCTGCGACGGCATCGCGGCGACATCGAATCGAGCGACGTATCGGTGCGCGAACTGGCTTTTGTGCTAATCGTCGGCATCATCGTCGTCGGCACCGCCTTCGCCATTGCCTACCGCTTCGTTCGCCCCGCCCCGCCGAATCATTTTGTGATCTCAACTGGCAACGAATCAGGCGCGTATCACCTGTTCGCGCAACGCTACAAGGAAATACTGGCCCATGAAAAAATCGAAGTGGAACTGCGAACATCCTCAGGCTCCGTCGAAAACCTCAAACGTCTCAGCTACCCTGACGGCGGCTATGATGTTGCGCTGATTCAGAGCGGCATTACCACTGTAAACGAGGAAAACCCTCCGTCGCGCTCACTGGGCGCGCTTTATTACGAACCGCTGTGGGTGTTCTACCGCGCACCGGTTGAATTTACGCGACTGACGCAACTCGCCGGTAAACGCATTGCCGCGGGCCAAGAAGGCAGTGGCACCCGTTTGCTGGCCATCAACATGCTGAAGGCCACTGGCGCCGACAAACCAGGATTGAAGCTGTTACCGCTGGGTGGCATGGAAGCCGCTGAAGCGCTGGTAAACGGGGATATCGACACTGCCATTTTTGTCGCAGCACCTGACTCGCCGATCGTGCAGCACCTGCTCAAGGCCCCGGGCGTTCGCCTGATGAACATGGCCCACGCAGACGCCCTGGCCCAGCGCTACGGCTATCTGTCGGCAGTGACACTACTGCGCGGCGCAGTCGACCTCGCGGCCGACATTCCGCCCGCCAATGTCAAAATGGTCGCTGTCACCGCGCACCTTATCGCCCGCGACGATTTCCATCCGGCGCTGGTCTCGGTACTGCTGCAGGCGGCCGCCAAGGTTCATAACGGTGCCGGCATCTTCCACAAAGCCGGTGAATTTCCCGCAGCGCGCGCTGGTGATTTCCCGGTCAGCGAGGATGCTGTTCGTTACTACAAATCCGGCCCGCCCATCCTTCAGCGTTACATGCCCTTCTGGGTAGCCAACCTGATCGAGCGCCTGCTGGTGTTGCTGGTGCCGCTGATCGCCGTGCTGATTCCGATGATGCGCATCATGCCGGCGCTATATGACTGGCGCATCAAGCGGCGCATCTTCCGCTGGTACCGCGAACTGAAGGAATTCGAAGTCAGCGCCAATGACATCCGCGACCCCGCAGCGCTGCTCGCCCGTCTTGATGCAATCGAAAAAGGCGTATCGCAGACCAAAGTACCGCTAACCTACTGGGATTATGTCTACACGCTACGCGGCCACATCGATCTGGTGCGTGCCCGCCTCACGGGAAGCACCCGGACCACGATAATGCCGCTGCCAACACCGCCCGCCCGCTGATCAGGACTCTAGAGTCTGCTGCGCGAAAAACGCCGCGACATCAGCGATCTCCCGCGATCGCGCCATCGGTGGCAGGCTGCGCCATATGCGTTTGCCGTAGGCTTTCGAAATCAGCCGCGGATCGCAGATCATCAGCACGCCGCGGTCGGTTTCGTCACGGATCAGCCGTCCGGCACCCTGCTTCAGCGAAATCACCGCGCGTGGCAACTGATACTCCATGAAGGCATTGCGACCCTCTGCGTTGATTTTTTCGATCCGCGCCGCCAGCACCGGGTCGTCCGGCGGCGCAAACGGCAGCTTGTCGATCATCACCAGCGACAGAGCATCGCCGCGCACATCAATACCTTCCCAGAACGACTGACTGCCGATCAGCACCGCGTTGCCCAGCTCGCGGAAGCGCAACAACAGCTCCGTGCGCGATCCTTCGCCCTGCACCAGCAGCGGATAGTCCCAGCCGCGACGCTTGAACTCCTCAGTCAACAGGACATGCGCCTCGCGCATCGCACGCAGGCTGGTAAACAGCAGGAAGGCGCGGCCGCGGCTCGCTTCAACCGCCGGCAAGGCGGCTTCAACCACAGCGCGGGTGTAATCAGGAGTGTTCGGCTCCGGCAACTGCTGCGGCACATACAACAACCCCTGATTGGCAAAATCAAAGGGGCTCGCCCAGCTTTCGGTCTGCGCCAACTCGATACCGAGTTCATTGACATAATGCGCGAAGTTGCCGTTGACCGACAGTGTCGCCGAGGTAAACACCCAGGCCTTGGATTGTGCTTCGACCTGCTTGCGGAAAATTTCGGCAATCGACAGCGGCGTTGCGTTGAACTGCACCGACTGGTGGAACACCTCTACCCAGCGCACCAAGCTGGCATCACTGTCCTCACGCCAGCCTGCCAGTTGCGCACGCAGACCATCGGCACGCTCGAAACACTGGGTCAGGCCTTCGCTGCGCGCCGCCTGCGCATGCAGGGTTTCCGCGAGATGGGTCAGTTTTTCCGTGGCCACCGTCAGTGCTTCAGTGATTGTCTTGCGATTAAGCAGCGCAACCGCGGGCAAACGCGAACCGCTGTCCTCGAAAGCCAGCCGCAGGTCACGTGCAGCCTTCTCCAGCGCACCGGCCATCACCGGCAGCTCGGCGGCATCCTTGGCGCTGGTCGCGGCTTCGATGCGCGCATCGCGCGCCAGATCGACCAATTGCGTCGTCGATACCGACTGCCCGAAAAACAGACTGGCGGTTTCCGGCAGTTGATGCGCCTCGTCGAAAATCACCGTATTGCAGGCCGGCAGGATTTCAGCGACACCTTCGTCGCGCAGCATCACGTCGGCAAAAAACAGGTGATGGTTGACCACCACCACATCGGACTCAAGCGCCTGCTTGCGCGCCTTCATCACAAAACATTTGTCGTAATGATCGCACTGCGAACCGAGGCAGTTGTCGCGCGTCGACGTCACCAGCGGCCAGACGCCGGCGTTTTCCGGCACCTCGGCAAGGTCGGCGCGATCACCGGTATTGGAAATGCGCGCAAAACTTTCAATGCGTGCGAGATAGACCACGTCATCCCGCGTCGGCAAGCGCCCGTCGTCCCTGGCGCGCTCAAGGTGATGGTGGCAGACGTAATTAGCGCGCCCCTTCAACAGCGCCACCGTCACCGGCACTTTCAGCGCATCGCGCACTGTCGGGATGTCGCGACCGAACAACTGATCCTGCAGTGTCTTGGTGCCGGTGGAAATAATCACCTTGCCGCCGGAGAGCAAGGCCGGCACCAGATAGGCAAAGGTCTTGCCTGTGCCCGTACCCGCCTCGGCAACAATAACTGATTGATTTTTAATTACTTTTTCTATTGCCTCAGCCATTTCCAGCTGGAAAGGCCGCGCCCGGAAGCCGGGCACTACCTGCGCGAGGGCGCCGGTTTCGGAGAAGACGGATGCGAGATCAGACACTTATCAATTTTAACAGTCGATTACATCACCAGTTCGACCAGATAGGGCCCGGGCGTCGCCAATCCGCGTTTGAACTGCACGGCCAGTTCATCCAGTGTTGTCGCCCGCCCCGCCGCCACGCCGAAGCCTTTGGCCAGCGATACCCAATCCAGCGCCGGATTGTCCAGCGTCAGCATCGCCGTGGCATTGTGTCCCGCCGCGGCAGCGCCGACATTGGTCAATTCACCCAGCAGAATCTTGTAGGCACGGTTGGCGAAGATCACCACGGTAACGTCAAGGTTCTCTCGTGCCATGGTCCACAGCGCCTGCTGCGTGTACATCGCACTGCCGTCACCTTCAAAGGCGATGACTTTGCGATCGGGCGCGGCGATAGCAGCACCTACGGCAGCGGCCAACCCCCAACCGATCGAGCCGCCCATGATATTGAGCCAGTCATGCGGACGAGCACCCAGAGTGGCGCCGGTAAATAAACGGCCACTGGTGACGGCTTCGTCAATAATCACGGCGTGTTCAGGGATCAGTGCATTGAACAACGCCCCCAAGCCATCGAGCGTGACCTTGCCAGTCGGCAATGCCGTATCGTAAGTAGGCGCATTGACCCTTGGCTGCGTGTTGCGAGCTCCCAGCGCATCCGCCATCGCTTCCAGCGCACCCTCCAGATCCGCCTCAACCCCGGCAACCTTGATCACCTGACACCCGTCCGGCACCAGCACGCTGGGTTTGCCGGGATAGGCAAAAAACGATACCGGTGATTTGGCGCCGACCAGCACCAATTGCCGGAAATCCTTCATCATCGCCAATGCGTTGTCGACGACGAAGGGCAGTTGTTTGACGACGGCGCGACCTGCGCCGCGCTCCATGCGTGCGTTGTTGTATTCGGAGATCAGCGTGCAGCCGGTTTTCGCTGCAATTCGCGCCGCATGATCCAGCGCATTGCCGCGCAGCGCCGCACCGCCGAGCAGGATTGCTGCGGGCTGACCCGATGTCAGCGCACGCACGCCATCGGCAATCGCAGCATCGGGCACGCGCTCGCGCGGTGCTGCGGCATTCACGTTCGCAGGACCTTCCGCTTCGCCCCAGGCCGTATCGGCGGGCAGGATCAGCGTGGCGATCTGCCCCGGGGCTTTGCGCGCCGCCTCCACCGCCAGCGCGCCATCGGCCGCCACTGCAGTTGATGAATGCGATGTCTTCACCCAGTCAGACATCGGACGCGCAACACCTTCGATGTCGGCGGTCAGCGGCGCGTCGTGCTGGATGTGATAACTCGCATGTTCACCGACGATGTTGACGATGCCCGAGCGCGCCTTCTTAGCGTTGTGCAGATTGGCCAGCCCATTGCCGAGACCGGGGCCGAGGTGCAGCAGTGTCGCTGCCGGTTTGCCGGCCATGCGGTAATAACCATCGGCCGCGCCGGTAACCACGCCTTCAAACAGACCGAGGATGCAGCGCACGCCTTCGACACGGTCAAGAGCCGAGACAAAATGCATTTCTGATGTGCCGGGATTGGCAAAACAGACATTCACATCGCCATTCAGCAGCGTGTGCACCAGGCTTTCCGCGCCGTTCATAAAATTCCTTTAAAAACAATTATTTAATGCCATCCCCTGACGCAGGCGGCAATGCCGGCCAATGCCGAATCTTTGTAGCGGAATGCACATCGCAGTTTAACGGTCGCGCCGCAGGCTGGCCACTGCTCGCAGTAAGGACTACAGACCTACGCTCCACGTTCCGGACGTCTTGACGCTGCCGCCCGTTCGTCATTGAATCGGGCTTCCTGAAACCGGAGAACAATATGCTGATCGTCGATTCACAAGTACACATCTGGGGTGCCAACACGCCGGTGCGCCCCTGGCCTGCACGCGCGCATGCGCAACGCGACATCCCGCTTGGCCATGAACAGTTGCTCAAGGATATGGATGATGCCGGCATAGACCGCGTCATCATTGTGCCGCCGTCCTGGGAAGGCGACCGTAACGACCTCGCCATCGAAGCCGTCAAAAAACACCCCGACCGTTTCGCGATCATGGGCCGCTTCAATCCGGAAGCGCCGGATGCAAAAACCACGATCAAGACCTGGCTCCAGCAGCCCGGCATGCTCGGCATGCGCTTCTCCTTCCACATCCCAGTGCTGCAGCAGCCGCTGGTCGAAGGCAAGTTCGACTGGGTATGGGCCGAAGCCGAAAAACTCGGCATCAAGCTGATGATCCTGGTACCACAGAATTTTGTGCACGTTATCGACGAAATCGCCGGACGTTACCCCGACCTGAAAATCATCATGGACCACATGTCGCTGACCAGCAGCAAACCCGAAGACGAAACCTTCCGCGATTTCGACAAGCTGCTGCCAATTGCCAAGCGCCCCAATGTCGCGGTCAAGGCCAGCGCGCTGCCCAACTACATCGCCGATCCCTATCCCTTCAAAAAAATCCAGGTGTACGCCAAGCGCGCATACGAGGCCTTCGGTCCAAAGCGCCTGTTCTGGGGCAGCGACTGGTCACGCTCCGCCGTGCCCTATCGCCAGCACATCGACATGTGGCTGAAGGATGCGCCGTGGGTCAAAGAAGAAGACAAGGAATGGATCATGGGCCGCGGGGTTTGCGAGTGGCTGGGCTGGAAAATGCCCTGAACCTGATGAATGGGGCCATGATCAGCTTCGCCTGCTTCGCCGCCGCGGTTTTCGCCATCTACTGATTCGGATTCCGTGACGGCTGCGGCAGCTGCGGCGCTCTGGCCTGTCCGCCGCCGGAGCTGGAACAGGGCGTCGGCACCAACCTTGACGCGGCCGAAGTCTGCTAGGACGCCGGCTCTCTTTGCGCCCAGGACCGGAATTTCAGACCGCACGCTGGGGTCTCGACAAAGGACGTGGGCGCATCCGCGTGCCTCCGGTAGAATTCCTCAGCGGCAAAAACGAACGGCTGGTCCGTGACGCCGTTGTTAAAGGCATCAAGGCCTGGGATGGCAAGCCCTTTCCGCTGATCATCGACAGCGGCGATTACACCTACCGTATCTGGGATATGCGCGTGGTGTGGACCTGGGCCATCAGCAGTAACGCTGCCGGCCAAGCCCCGTTGGCCGGAAAATCGACGGCAAGCGCCTGTATATGGACACCGACGGCATGGCCGTTGCCATCCAGCCGGCCGCATCATCAGGCGTGGATGACGCCCTGTATGAATTCATCAAACCGGTGACCATGTACGAAATGTCCCGTGCGCTGGGCGTGCGCTGGCACAACAATTCGACACGGGACATCATGTATCCGCAG
This sequence comes from Burkholderiales bacterium, assembly GCA_030833315.1. Taxonomy (GTDB): domain Bacteria; phylum Pseudomonadota; class Gammaproteobacteria; order Burkholderiales; family SG8-41. The sequence continues at coordinate 25,249 of JAURHM010000008.1, read as the reverse complement.
ATCATGCCCAACAGCAGGGCCGCGCTTCGGAACACGACACCCGGACTATGGAAGCGCTGTATGCACTGCCAAACGGGACTATGGGACTATGGTGCTATGGGCTATGGGCTATGGTGCAATAGCCGGCACTGCGCTGGCGTTTGCCGAAGTTGGCGGCGTTAGCCCCATCGATACATAAATCTCTGTCAGTTTGTCGATACCCATATTGGCAGGCTTCACCCACTCGACCGGCACATAAAGCAAACCACCGCCGATAGGTACCGGCGCCGACGGCACCAGCACCGCGAAGTACTGCCGGCCTTCAATCTCGACCGGATCATTGCTGGGCGCCAGACCGAGCACGGCGACCCCTTCGCCGCCGAAAAAACACCACACCGCGCTCATCGCACCGATGTCGCCCTGCTTCTGCTCCAGCAATCCGACAAAACGGTGGGTGAAGTCGTACAGGCTGCCAATCAGCGGAATGCGCCGCAGTGTGACATTCAAAAACTGCGACAGCGGCCGGCGCAGGCCCAGACGCAGCGCCAGCCCCAGCAGATAGATGGCAACCATCAACACCAGCGTGCCCACCAGATAAGGCATCGGCGAATCCTTGGCTACCGAATAGCCCAGCGCCAGAAAGAAATGACCGATGTCGCTGTCAGGCCCGGCATACTGTTTGAGCAGGCCGATCAGCCAGCCGAGCACGGCAAAGGTCAGCGCCAGTGGCAGGAACACCACCAGCCCGGTCAGCCAGGCGGCGATAATGGAGTCGAAACTGCGTTTGATAAACATGGGCATGAAGCTCCGCGGGCAGGAACTGTCATTCAATCCACAAGGCGGCGGCGCGTCAAGGCGCGGATGCCCGCTTCCTGTTAACTAGTCTGCCACGTCCACGCTGCCACCCTTCGCAAAAGACGTAGCCGATTTCTGGTCCGGCACGGACAGCGATAACACCGTGACCGCGCAGACCCGGCGCAAGCTGTGGTGGGGCAAGGATGCGGCGGTTGATGCCGGAATGCGCACGCGTTTTGGCGCGCTGGTCGATGCGGTAGCCGCCGGCCGGCATCAGGACTGGGCTGAAACGCCGCGCGGACGGCTGGCGCTGATCCTGCTGTTTAACCAGTTCACGCGCAACATCCATCGCGACACGCCACAGGCCTTTGCCTGCGACGCGCAGGCACTGCAACCGGCACAGAAAATGATCGACACCCATGCCGACCGAAAATTGCGACGCATCGAGCGCGTGTTCTGCTATCTGCCGCTGGAACATGCCGAATCGATGGAGCTGCAGGACCGCTGCGTCGAACTGTTCTCTGCACTCGTCACCGAAAAACCGGAGCAAGAGCGGGACACCTTCACCGGTTATGCCGATTACGCGGCACGCCATCGCGACATCATTGCGCGCTTCGGCCGCTTCCCCCACCGCAACCGCATTCTCGGTCGTGCCTCCACACCGGAAGAGCTTGAATTCCTCCAGCAGCCGGGATCATCGTTCTGAAGAACGATTTCAGGGCAGCAGTTCGACCTTTACCTGCACCCCGCGCCGGTCGCTGGAACGCACGCTGCGCGTGCCGAGAATGCCGCTGCTGTCGTTGCTGCGCTCTTCAGTAATGCCGCCGAGATCCATCCATTCGCCGAGCCGGCCGGATACCGTGGTCGATACGCGCTGCACATTGACCGCGCCGCGGCGCTGTTCATCAAAGGATTCGCGCTGCGGATCGATGTCCAGCGTGACCATCTCGCCCTGCAAATGCGGCCTCACGTTAAAGCCGGTTGTAGCCTCGCGGTAATCGGTGGTTTCGACGACACGGTCGACCCACTGACCATTGACCATGGTACGCAACACCTGCCGGTTGCGCACCGGCTGCGATTCGCCGGCGCGGATGAATGCGCTGTAACCTTCCAGCACCTGCACGGTCTGCGCCGTGCGTTCGCCGCCCGCCTGACTGGAATCCACCACCCGCGCCCGCAAACGGTCATCCCCCTCGCGCAGTACGACATTGCCGCCTTCACGCGAACTGCTGCCCGGAACGGTCATCCGCGCGTTGTTGTTGCCGATGCTGCCCGAGACTTCGGCCTCACGACGGCTGCCGGACACATCGGCATCCTGACGCACGGTAATCAACAGCCGCCGCGGTTGCGTATCGATGCCGGCCAGCACACGCTTCACCTGCGCCAGTTCTGCCGGGGTGGCGCGGATCACCAATTGGTTCTGGAAATTGCTGATGCTGGCCTCGCGCCCGAGCAAGGGCTTGAGCAACGGGATCAGCTGATCAGCCTTACGGTATTTGAGCGGTATGACTTCAACGGTGGTTTGGGCCAGCGCAGCGCCGGCCAGCAAGAACGCCAGCAACAGGGCAAACCGTGTCAGTCTTAGCGATAGGGAATGCATAGCCATGGGCAAATAACGGGCGTCGAGTCCATGCAGTTTACGACGAGCCGCCTCCCCGGGGGCTTGAAAATTTCGCCTTTACAATCATGTGCTTGTTGATTACATTGCGCGCATGCGACGTATCTGGATTCCGATCATCCTGCTGGCCCTGCTGCCCCTGTCCGCCATCGCGAACGACGGCAACGAGTCCGCCGCGCCGTCCGCGGCTGCGGAAAGCGGCATGCTCGACCAGGCCCAGGAAATTGTGCTGCGTGCGCTGAGTTTTATCGGGGTGCGTTACAAATACGGCGGGACCACGCCGGACACCGGCTTCGACTGCAGCGGACTGATCCGTTACGTGTTCAACCAGGCCACCGGTAAAGCACTGCCGGGCAACGCCCGCGAAATCAGCCAGGTCGGCTCCAGCATTGACCGCACCGAACTCAAGCCCGGCGATCTGGTGTTCTTCAACACGCTGCGCCGCCCGTTTTCCCATGTCGGCATCTACCTCGGCGATTCACGCTTCGTGCACGCCCCCAGCCGCGGCGGCAAAGTCGAGATCGTCGACATGAGCGATCGCTACTGGCAGACCCGCTACAACGGCGCCCGCCGCCTCGCGATCTAAGCCCTTGCACTGTCCCGGCCTCACCGGGAATCCCGCCTCCGCTTGTTCCTGATAAATCCGCACCTCGGTAGCGGCGATAGCCCTTGGCTCGCCCTGCTCACTTGTTAACAATAATTCTCATTAAAGTTGCAATTGAGAACCATTATTGTTAACATTCAACACAATCGACATCCGCCCCAGCTTTTGACGAATCAAATTATTGTTTATTAAAGGATTTTTTATGCGTATCAGCGGGATCATCTGCTGCGCCGTGATCAGCGCACTCAGCCTCTCCGCAACAGCCAAGGAAAACCTGCTGAATCTCTACTCTTCGCGCCATTACCAGACCGACGAAGCGCTGTATGTCAATTTCACCAAGACTGCGGGCATCAAGCTGAACCGCATCGAAGCCGGTGAAGACCCGCTGATTGAACGCCTGAAAAACGAAGGTGCCTCCAGCCCCGCTGATGTGCTGGTCACGGTGGATGCCGGTCGCCTGTGGCGTGCCGAACAGATGGGCCTGTTCCAGTCGATCGATTCCAAAGTGCTGACCTCCCGCCTGCCCGACCATATGCGTACGCCCAACAACCAGTGGTTCGGCTTTTCCGCGCGCGCACGAGTGATCGTCTACAACAAGGCCGCGATCAAAGCCGCCGACGTGCAGAACTACGAAGACCTCGCGGATCCGAAACTCAAGGGCAAGGTCTGCACCCGCTCCGGAAGCCATGTCTACAACCTGTCACTGATGAGCGCGCTGATCGAACACTGGGGCGAAGCCAAGGCCGAACAATGGGCTAAAGGTATGGTCGCAAATTTCGCACGTTCCCCTAAAGGCGGCGACACCGACCAGATCCTCGCGGTGGCAGCCGGCGAATGCGGCGTGGCGATCAGCAACAGTTACTACTACGTGCGGCTGCTGGCCTCAGAGAAACCCGAAGACCGCAAGACCATTGCCAACATCGGCCTCATCTGGCCCAACCAGAAAAATTTCGGCACGCACATGAATGTATCGGGTGCAGGCGTCGTCAAAAACGCAAAAAACCGCGAGGCGGCGGTGAAATATCTGGAATACCTCGCCAGCGACCAGGCCCAGGGCTATTTCGCCGAAGGCAATAACGAATGGCCCGTGGTGAAAGGCGCGCCGCTGAACAACAAGGCCCTCGCCACGCTCGGCAGCTTCAAGATGGATACGCTGAATATCAGCGCGCTGGGTAAGAACCAGCCGCTGGCGCAGAAGATTTTCGACCGCGTCGGCTACAAATAAGCGTGACCGACTAACTTCAGTCGCGCTGCGCGCCTTCAGGCCGCAGGATCATCCGCGACAGGGCAATCAACGGCAGCAGTCCCACCACGACAATGGTGAGCGCTGCCGTTGACGCTTCCGCAAGCCGTTCGTCGGAGGCCAGGTTATAGGCCTGCACGGCCAGCGTATCGAAGTTGAAGGGGCGCATGACAAAGGTCGCCGGCAGTTCCTTCATAACATCCACAAACACCAGAAGCCCTGCAGACAGCGCACTGCGCCAGAGCAGCGGCGCATGCACATGCTTCAGCGTCGCACCCGGCCCGTATCCGAGCGAGCGAGCGGCGTCATCCATCGACGGCGTGATCTTGGAAAGACCGGCATCCACGGCCTGCAGCGACACCGCAAAAAAACGCACCAGATAGGCGTAGACCAGCGCGGCAATGCCGCCTGTGAGAATCAGACCCGGTGAATGTCCGGTTGCTGCCTCAATCCAGCCTGCGAGTACATGATCCAGACGCGTCACCGGAATCAGCACGCCCACGGCTATCACCGCACCGGGTACCGCATAACCCAGACCGGCGATGCGGTTCGACCAGCGCACCAGCGGCGTTTTGGAAGTACGTCCGGCGTAACCGACCACCAGCGCCAGCAGCACCGCCAGCGCGGCCGTCACCGCAGCCAGGGTCACGGTGTTGCGGGTGAGTGCGATGTAACGCGCGCCGAACTGGGCATCACCCGAGGTCAGCGCCATGTACAGCATGATCCCCGCCGGCAGCAGGAAGCCGAATACCAGCGGCATCACGCAGAACATCACCGCCACGGCAGCGCGCCAGCCGCGCAGGCGGTAAACGTGGCGCAGCCGCTTGCGATGCGACGTGTTATGAAAACTGGCGCCGCGCCGGCTCAGTTTTTCGATCAGCAGCACCAGGAACACAAAACTCAGCAGGATCGCCGATAGCTGTGCTGCGGCCATATGATCACCTAGCGAAAACCACGCGCGGAAAATGCCGGTAGTGAAGGTCTGCACACCAAAATAGGCGACGGTACCGTAATCCGCCAGCGTTTCCATCAGGGCCAGCGCCGTACCGGCGACAATACCCGGACGCGCCAGCGGCAAGGCCACCTTGCGGAAGGTGCCCCATGGTCCGTAACCGGAAACCCGGGCCACCTCAAGCATGCTGTCGGACTGCTCGAGAAATGCCGCGCGCGCTAGCAAATAGACATAGGGATACAGCACCAGCGACAGCATGATGATCGCGCCGCCCAGCGAACGCACATCGGGAAACCAGTATTCCCTCGGGCCCCAACCGGTCAATTCACGCAGCAGGCTTTGCACCGGACCGGCGAACTGCAGCAGATCGGTATAGGCATAGGCCATCACATAGGCCGGCACCGCCATCGGCAGCAACAGCGCCCACTCGAACAAGCGATGTCCGGGGAAGCGGCACATCGTGGTGATCCAGGCGGTGGTGACGCCGCCGATGATCACACCGAAGGCAACGCCGAGCATCAGCAGCAGCGAATTGCTGATGTAGTCCGGCAGTACGGTTGACACCAGATGACGCCAGGTATCCGTCGCCGGCGCCGTCAGATTGAACAGCACGACCAGTACTGGTAATGCGAGCAGCGCCGCCAACCCTACTGCAAATAGGGTCAGCAGCCGCGGGCCTTGCCGGCGGGTCACCGGAGAAAAGTCTTGCTGCGCGGGCGGTAGGGTTGCGGTAGTCACTTGATGTCGGCACCAGCGATGCCGCAGCTGACGTAAGTTACGGAAAATCCAAGAGAAATCATTCTAACAAGAATCATTATCAGCAGCAAAACGGTATAATTTCTGCATGTCTGCCCGCCTTGATTTCAACGACGTCACACACGCCTACGAAAACACTCCCGTATTGCAGGGCGTTAGCTTTCATGTCGAGCCCGGCGCCATCGCCTGCCTGCTCGGCGCCAGCGGCTGCGGCAAAACCACGGTCCTGCGCTGCATCGCCGGATTTGAACCGGTCCTCAGCGGATCCGTGGCGCTGGATGGCGAAGTGATGAGCGCTCCTGACGTATCCGTTGCCCCGGAGCGACGGCGTATCGGCGTGGTCTTCCAGGACTATGCGCTGTTCCCGCATCTGACCGTCGCCGGCAATATCGCTTTCGGCCTGCGCCAAGCCGATGCCAACGAAACGGCGGCACGGGTCAGCGAACTGCTGGAGATGGTCGGTCTCGGTGCGATGGGCGGCAAGTACACTCACGAACTCTCGGGCGGCCAGCAGCAACGTGTCGCCCTCGCACGCGCGCTGGCGCCACGTCCGCAGCTACTGCTGCTCGACGAGCCCTTCTCCAACCTGGATGTCGAAATGCGTGAACGCCTCAGCTTGGAAGTACGCGACATCCTGAAGCGGGAAAAAACCACGGCGATTCTGGTCACCCACGACCAGAATGAAGCCTTCAACATCGCCGACATGATCGGCATCATGCGCAACGGCCGCATCGAGCAATGGGACACGCCATACCAGCTGTATCACGAACCCAAGACGCGTTATGCCGCGGAATTCATCGGCCAGGGCCTGTTTCTGCCGGGTGAAGTTCTTGGCAACGGTCGAATCCGGCTGGAGGTCGGTGAATTTGTTCCGGATGTCGCGCCGCGATGGCCCGCAGGAACCGCGGTGGACGTGCTGCTGCGGCCGGATGACGTGCTACATGACGATGCCAGCCCGATGCAGGCGACGGTGCTGCACAAGGCCTTCCGCGGCGCAGAGTTTCTCTACACCCTGCAACTGCCGCATGGCGGCCAGGTGTATTCACTGGTGCCCAGCCATCACAATCACGCGATCGGCGAGAAAATCGGCATCCGTCTCGAGCTCGATCATCTGGTCGCCTACCCGCGCGACCCCGGCGCAGCGCAGATCCGTGGCTGAGTCCGAACATCAGGGCAATACGCCCGTCGCCTGCCGCTGACGGCGCAGGGATACCGCCAGTTCATGCACCGCCATCGCGTAGTTGATGCTGCGGTTGTATCGCGTGATGACGTAGAAATTATTCAGGCCGAGCCAGTAGCGTGGCCCTGCTTCGGACTGCACCATGAACAGCGTCGCCAGCGCGTCATCCTGCGCCGGCTCCAGCGGCACGATGCCGCGCCTCCTGAATTCAGCCACCGTGGTGTGCGGCGCGATGCCCGCAGCAAGCAGCGCATCCAGCACGGTATCGCCGACATCGACCGGCAGGATCACCGCCTCACCTTCGCGCCAGCCGAACTGGCGGTAATAATTGGCGACACTGCCAACCGCATCGGCGATGCGACGTAAGTCGCGCACACCGTCGCCGTCAAAATCGACGGCATATTTGCGATAGCTGCTGGGCATGAACTGCGGAATGCCGATGGCTCCGGCGAATGAACCCTTGAGGCTGCTCACTCCGATACCGTTTTCGCGGGACAGCAGCAGATACTGCTCCAGTTCGCCGCGGAAAAATTCCGCACGACGGGGATAGCTGAAAGCCAGTGTCGTCAGCGCATCGAGCACGCGGATGGTGCCGGTACGCCGGCCGAATATGGTTTCAACGCCGATGGTCGCTACAACCATTTCCGCCGGCAACCGGAATTCGGCCGCAGCCTTTTCCAGCAAGGCCTGATTCTCCGCCCAGAACTGCAGACCGGCCTTGATCCGTGCATCAGTGATGTGGCGCAGACGGAATTCGTGCCAAGGCAAGGCCGTGGCCGGTGCATCCATTGCGCGGATGATCGAATCGAGGCGTCTGGTTTCCCGGAAGGTTTTCTCCAGTGCAGCACGGTCAAAACCATGCCGCTCCGCCATCTCCTGCACAAAGGCACGGATTTCCGGCTCCAGTTCGGCACGGGGAGCCGGTGCGGCGGCCATCGCCAATGGCAAAGCTACCAGCAGCAGCCAGAACGCAAAAGCCAAACGGGAACAGATTTTTTCCACTCCGGATCGATCACGCATGTGGCGCAGCAGGCTGCGCATACGGACCGCTTTTTAGTTGTGATACCGGAGATTACCAAGCCGGGGCGGCAATGCGCCACCGGCTTGGAGAATTACGGGAGCCGGGGGCTTAAGATGAAAGCGACCGGGAGCCGCCGGAAGTCGCACCGTCGCCGTCAAGACGCGGCGGCGGTGCCGCATTGGGATAGGGATCGACAACGGTGCCCTTGCCCACCGTATGCATGGATAACAGGGTCCGGCCGATGGCCAGCCACTGCTCACGCGCGGTAGTCGACATGGATTCGTAGGTCTTGATCAAACCGACCACATCGCCATCCGCCAGATCGATTTGCGCCGGCGCCGTATCACCAACGGCAAGCCAGCGTGCACGCACCTGAAGTGCATCGGCAACTTTGTAGAGGTTTTCATGGGTCATGTTCTTGGTGTCGCCGTTGATCCAGCGATGCACTGTCTGGCGCGGCAGGCCGATGCGGCGACCCAGTTCCGCCACCGATTTCATGCCGCAGGCTGCCATTGCGGTACGGATGCGTGCAGCGATTGATTTGGTTGGATCAACCGGCTCCGCCTTGATGCGTCCTCTACCCATGCGTCACGCTCCAGTCATTAAAGTGTCAAAGTGAAACAGTCACTGACTAGTGACATGGTAATTCGCATGTCTTACATCAAGCTTACTTGGCGGGCGATAAAAGTGAATGATCGCAAAAGCAGATCTTGTAAATTAATTAATTAAAACAATAACTTAAAAATATTCTATCGCGCAGCAACGACACCCCGGCCTTCAACTAAATGGCGATGCGCCGCGTCACCGCACGGCTGTTGCCGAAACAAGGCACATAGACCGAATGGGTCCCGGGGCCGCCGGCAACGATCAACTGAATGTCTTCCGCGCGCGGCGAGATTGGCAGCAAAGTGTCATCGCTTAACTCACCCAGCTCAGACGCGCGCGAAGCGCGGGCACGGTCAATCTCCTTGGCACTGAGCTGTTTGACCGCAATTTTCGAGCGCTCCCACAACTGGCGTTTGACCTCCTTCTTGTCCCAGCCTTCACGGCGGAAGATTTCGGCATGTTCAGTGCCGAGGATGAACCAGGGTTCGCCGCCATGCACGTATTCGTTGCTGGTCGGATGCATCATCGTTTCGGCGATGACCCGCGCCAGTTCATCGGCGAACCGGGCATGGGTGTTCATGTTCATCGTACCTTCGGCGCCGACCACGGTCACCGTGCTGTCGCCTGCAGCGAATCCGCGTTCGACATGCAGCGGCTGCCAGGGATGGTTTTCTTCGTTCTCGGCACAGCAGAAAGTGAACTTGCCGGGCTGGCCGTGGGTCGCCCGGTCCATTTCACCGGGCCAGGCGCCACCGATGTTCTGCAGGATCAGTCGCATCGCCCGACCGAGCGTGGCATTCGCCCAATTGCCCTGTCCGATGCAGTTGAACGTCGCATTGACCTGCAGCCGCTTCGAGATCGGGCCGTTCAGTACCAGCCACACCGCCACCGGATTAGTCGTGGCCTGGATGCCCTGCAGATTGAATTCCGCATCGGCAATCGCTTCGGTCGCCGCAATCAGCACCGGCAGATATTCAGGATCACAGCCTGCCATCACTGCATTGATGGCAATCCGTTCCACGGTCGCCGCACCGAAACCCGGTGCGACGCGTGCGACGAGTTCATGGCGACCGCGGCCGCTGTGCGCCAGCATGCGATCAACACGGGCAGCACTCGGGGGCACGATGGGCAGGCCATCGCCCCAGCGACGCTCTCGATACAGCCGGTTGATGGCATCGATATCGTCCGGCATTTCCAGCGTAGCCGCACGATCCAGAGACTGCTCCGTCATGGTTTTTCTCCCGCCAGCAGTTTGGCGATATCGACCACACACTGCTCGGCGATTTTGCGCACCTCTTCCCGGCTGCGTCCGCCGAAGGGATGGGGAATAACGGCGATGGGCAGATTGCTGTTGCCCAGTGCACGGGCCTGGGCACGACCGAGCGTCTGAAATGCCGTCGAACACACCGTCAAGGCGCGTTTACCCTGCCTTGTCACTTCAACACTGTCGTGGACACTCCACGACGCGCAGGACCCTCAGTCGCCGGAGCCGGCGATCACCACATCGCATTCAAGCGACAGGGCTGCGATCACGGCCGGATCGGCCGGAAGTGAAGCCGAAGACTTGCGGCGCTTGAGCACCTTCGCCACGCCGTAACGTGACTGCAGCAGTTCAGCGAGGTCATCAGCAAGAAAATTGAAATTGGGTTTTGCGTTGTCGATGAAACCCACCGTCGCACCGGCCAGTCCGCGCAGCGCAGACTGCGCGGCTACCGGTCCGGTCTCACTGGCGCGCGGCGCCGTCGGATCAAAAAGTATCAATGTTTGTATCATGTTTTCCGGATTCAAAAGGACTCAGGGATCAAGCCGGATGTTCGCCTGCTTCACCAGACGGGTCCACATCTGGATTTCCTTGCTGATAAAAGTCTGCAGTTCCTGCGGCGAATTGCCGACCGGCGTCGCACCGAGCGCAAGCATCTGCTCGCGCATCTGCGGCGCTGCCAGCGACTTCAGCGTCTCATCATGCACACGCTTGATGATGGCCGGCGGCGTTTTCGCCGGCGCCAGCAGCGCATACCACAGCGTTGACTGATAACCGGGAACTGTCTCCGACACTGCAGGAATGTCAGGGTAAGCCGGCGAGCGTGCGAGACTGGTCATGCCCAGTGCGCGCAAGCGACCGCTTTTCACATGGGGCATCGATGGCAAGGGACTGGTACAGATGATCTGCACCTGCCCGGCCACCACATCGACCAGCGCTGGTCCGGCGCCCTTGTACGGAATATGCACGACATTGATACCGGTCATCGACTGCAGCAGCTCCACTGACATGTGACCGCCGGAACCGGGACCGGATGACGCGTAATTGATGCGACCCGGTTGCGCCTTGGCCGCGGCAATCAAATCACGGATACTGCCGACCTTCAGTGAGGGATGCGCCACGAACACCAGCGGCGACTCCGCCACCAGCGTTATCGGCAAAAAATCCTTCAGCGTGTCGTAAGGCAGGTTGTTGCGCAGTGCCGGGTTGATCGAATGAGTCGCGCTGGCAAGGAACAGCGTATAACCGTCAGGGGGAGCAGAGGCGGCGATCTGTGAAGCAATGACCTGCCCGCCCCCACCGCGGTTGTCATTGACCATCTGCTGGCCCAGCCCCGCGCTGAGGCTGGTGGCCAGCATGCGACCGACGATATCTCCGGCACCGCCTGGCGGATAGGGAATAATCAGCCGGACCGGACGTTGGGGATAGGTATCGGCTGCCGGTACGGCTGAAACGACGCCAAACAACAAGGCGGAGGCTAAAAGGGTGGACGGGATCGGATGCATTGCCATTTATTTCCTTAAGCTTGCAGAGTTGTCTGATTGAACGCTGATCTTACCGCAGCCGCAGCCGCGAGTCGGCCCAGGGCATTACGATCTGGACTGACCCGGCCGGCCGTCCCGCCTTAACCGCCTTACACCAATCGATGCATATCAACCTTTATTAGCCGCAGCCTCGGCATTGGCCTTACGCGGATTTGAAAAAAGCTGACGGGCAATCTGCTCCAGCATCCGTACCTTGATATCCGGGCGATCGCGCACCAGACGGTCAAAAAGCGCGCGGTCAAGCACCCGCAAGCTCACCGGCTCCAGCGCCATGACATCAGCAGACCGCGGCGCGCCATCCAGCAAACCCATTTCACTGAAACTCATGCCCGCCTCGAACACATCCAGCCGGGAACCCTTGCCGCACGGGCCCGAAGGCAGTCGCACCTCGACAGAACCCGACATCAGCAGATAAATACCGTCATCGGCGTCACCCGCACTCATCAGCTAGTCGCCGACCGGTGTCGTGCAAACGGACATTTCGGCATCGAGCATCGCCAGATCGCTGCCATTCAGCCCCGACAGCAGAGCAATATCGTTTAGCTCCACTGCGCGCGCACCGATCCACCGGGTGCCGGAGACCTCTGTCAGCAGTGCGTTTTCGCAACTCTCCAGCGCCACATCATCAACGTTGACGACATTGCGCGGATTGATCACCAGATACCGGCAATACCGCGCCTGTTTCTGCGCAATGCGCACCAGCGGTTCCAGCATTGAAAAATCAGCTCCCCCTGCAATTCATGGGCACGGATGCGGTGTCCGCTGCCGCGCAGCGTCTGCTGGACCGTATAAGGACGGCGACGGCTCGAAGTGACCTGACTGCCGGTGTAAACTTGGGTAATCACCAGCAATCATCAGGCGTCTTTTCGGCAAGGCCTGAACCCTGAATTTCCAATACCTTTTTATCCGGGAAACCACGAATGGTTCGTATCGTTGATGTCCGTGAAGTCACCAAGCCGATCGCCTCGCCGATCCGCAACGCCTATATCGATTTCAGCAAAATGACCACCAGCCTGGTCGCCGTGGTTACCGACGTCAAAGTCGATGGCCGCACGGTGGTCGGCTACGGTTTCAACTCCAACGGCCGTTACGGTCAGGGCGGACTGATCCGGGAGCGTTTTGCGCCGCGTCTGCTGGAAGCCAACCCTAAAAGCCTGCTTGACGACAGCGGCAGCAATATCGATCCGCACCGCGCCTGGAACGCGATGATGATCAACGAAAAACCCGGTGGCCACGGCGAACGTTCGGTTGCAGTCGGCACGCTCGACATGGCGATCTGGGATGCAGTCGCCAAAATCGCGCGCAAGCCGCTGTTCCGTCTGCTCGCCGAAAAACACGGCGTCACTGCCAATCCTAAAGTGTTTGTCTATGCAGCCGGCGGCTATTACTACCCCGGCAAGGATCTGCAGGCGCTGCGTAAAGAAATGCGCAGCTATCTCGACCGCGGCTACAACGTAGTCAAGATGAAAATCGGCGGCGCCGATCTCGCCGAAGACTGCCGGCGCATCGAAGCCGTGCTGACCGAGATCGGCAACAGTGCCCAACTGGCCGTTGACGCCAACGGTCGCTTCGATCTGGAAACCGGCATCGCTTATGCCAAAGCGTTGCGGCAATACCCGCTGTTCTGGTACGAAGAAGTCGGCGACCCGCTGGATTTCGCGCTGCAAGCTGCACTCGCAGAGTTCTATCCGGGGCCGATGGCCACCGGCGAAAATCTGTTCAGCCATCAGGACGCCCGCAACCTCCTGCGTTACGGCGGCATGCGACCGGACCGCGACTGGCTGCAGTTTGACTGTGCTCTGTCCTACGGCTTGTGCGAATACGAACGCACGCTGCGCGAGTTGCATATTGCCGGCTGGTCGCCGTCACGCTGCATCCCGCACGGCGGCCACCAAATGTCGCTGAACATCGCCGCAGGTCTCGGACTCGGGGGCAACGAAAGTTATCCCGACCTGTTCCAGCCCTACGGCGGATTCCCGGACGGCGTGCGCGTAGAAAACGGCAAGATCACCATGCCGGAACTGCCGGGCATCGGCTTTGAAGGCAAGTCTGACCTGATCAAGGTCATGCGCGAGCTGGGCGAGTAACGCTGCAGTACAAATGAAAACGGGCGCATCAGCGCCCGTTTTCATTTTAACCATTCTGCCTATTGACCCGGCACCTTTATGGCCTTGCATACCGGGAAACCCAGCACACCGTTGTGAGCGAACACGTAAATGCTATTACGTCCCAGGTCGCCGGTAACAACCACCTGAAAATCCTCCGGCTTCCACACCAGCGGCACCATCCGCTCCGGATCTGCGGATTCACAGAACATTTTCGGAATGCGTCCCGCCTGATACTCCTCGGTCAGATTCCAGGTCGGTTTCTGCGTCCAGTCGCGGAGAATTTTTTCGAACATGCGCGCGGGCATCCGCGCCTGCCTGAACAGTTCCTCACGGAACTTCTCCTTGGACCAGCCGCCGGCGGCAATAGTCTCGGCAATGATCGGTGACAACAGCAGCAGCGGCCGCAGCGTGTCGTAGCCCTGCCCCACCGAGAACATGATCTGCCAGGAGTACTGGCGCACCACGGCATCAGCGATATAGGGCATCAATTCTTCCGGTGTGGAACCGGAAACCGACGAGATGTGATTGCCGCCGGTATAACGCCCAACCGACAGCGCATTGCTGCCCGCAGCAAATCCGTAATCCGCGCAATTCGGCGTCCAGCCGATTTTGGCGACAACATCCTCGTTTTCGGCAACAACAACCCGCCATGTGTTGCCGAAGGTCGCCTTGTCATTCTTGTGCGGCAGGAAGCCGGCGACGTTACGCAAATACAGCCGCCAGAAACGGCCAACACTGGTGTTGGCCTGAAAACCGTCGCGCATCACGCCCTGGGTGTAGTTGAAACCCAGCGCCTTGATCACCGGCCCGTTGAGAATGATCAGGTTGTCACCGCCTGGCGTGTTGCCGCTGTGCTCCACGCCATAGTCATGATCCGCCATGGCTTCCACTGCTGCGATCAGCACCGGCATGTATTCCGGTCGACATCCCGCCATCACGCCGTTGACCGCGACACTCCATACCGTCGCTGCACGGTTGTCGGGCAACATCACACCCAGCACATCACCGGCTTTGCGATCTGTATGACGCAGGAAGGCTTCCACCTTTTCCAGAGTCGGCGGCACGATAGGCAGGCCGTCGGAGAGCTCATGCTGGAGGAAATATTCATTGACCTCGTCAAACGTGCCGCTGCAGATCACATCACGCGCGCCGGGCTCACCGCCCACGGTGGCTGCCGCCGGCATTTTGAACAATGCATTGAGCACACGATCGAGCGTCAGCTCGCGCACGTTCTGCTGCAGCACATCCTTGCTTTGCAGACCGGGATGGCCGCGCACCGGGGCAACCGCGATATTGGGATAACCAAGGCCCTGCGACGCTGCCTTGGACAGGGTCATGAAGCTCTCACACACCAGCGTCGCCGACGGGATACCGGCAGATTCGGCCGCCACACTGGCCCGCAACACGGCGGGCGTACAGCTCCCTCAACAACCCATCCCGGAGACGACGGCGTCAGCCCCGAGTTCTTTGAGTTTTTGCGGCAGATTGGCAACGACATTGCGCTCGTCGCTGCCGTGGGTATTACCGAACAGATCCCAATGCAGGAATTTCACGCCGGGATAACGTTCACGCATGCTGGCCTCCAGTTGCTCAAAGACCTCGTTACCGCGGAACACGTAATCCCAGACCCAAGCCACGGTCTTGCCTTCCAGCGTGCCCAGCCGTTTGGCCAGCGGCTTGACCTTGGCCTGACGCGGACCGCGCGGCCACAGCGCTGCGTATTGCGAATCTGAACTTGTCATTTGAAACTTCCTTGCGTGTTGCAAAAAATGCAGCATAACGGATCAGCCAAACAGCGACCAGCCGCAGCGCACGTGTTAGCCTTGGATCTTGTCATCAGACATCGCAATATTCCGCGATGCGGACACTGCAACCTCTGGAGCCGTGAATGTCTGTTCAATTTTCCGACAAGACCGCAATCGTGACCGGCAGCGGCAACGGTATCGGCGCCGCCATTGCACACCGTCTCGCTGCAGCCGGCGCCAGCGTGATGCTGGCCGACAACAACGAAGAGTCTGCTCACGCCGTGTGCGCCGAAATCACCGCAGCCGGTGGCCGGGCGGCTGCTTCCAAGGTCGATATCCGCATTCCCGAAGAAGTACAGGCGATGATTGATTACTCCCGTGAGATGTTCGGCCCCGCCAACATCCTGATCAACAACGCCGGACTGGGTTCACAAAAGCATTTTCTGGAAACGCCGCTGGCAACGCTGCATCAGATGCTGGAAGTGAACGTCGTCGGAACCTTCCTCTGCGCACAGGCCGCCGCACACGACATGATCGAAATGGGCGGCGGACGCATCGTCAATTTTTCTTCGCATTCCGGCCTGCTCGGCAGCAGCGGACGGGCCGCCTATGCTGCCGCGAAGGGCGGCATTATCGCGATGACCCGTGCAATGGCCGTAGATCTGGCCCTCTACAACATCACCGTAAACGCCGTGGCACCGGTGACCTGCCCCCATGAGTAGCTACACAGCCGTGTAGAGTCCGACTATGCTGAAAGGAGTCGGACATGAAGAAGCGTTTTACGGAAGAGCAAATCATCGGGTTCTTGAAGGAAGCCGATGTGGGGGTATCAGTGCAGGAGTTGTGCCGGAAACACGGGTTCTCGGACGCCTCGTATTACAAGTGGAAGGCGAAGTTTGGCGGCATGGATGTTTCTGACGCCAAGCGACTCAAGGCCCTGGAAGACGAGAACGGCCGACTGAAGAAGCTGCTGGCCGATGCGATGCTCGACAACGAAGCCCTGAAGGCAGTGCTCGCAAAAAAGTGGTGAGCCCGCAGCAGCGGCGTGAGGGTGTGGATCTGGCGATGGCGGCTACCCCAATCTCCCTGCGACGCGCCTGCGGGCTGATGCACATCTCGACCTCGGTGGCGCGCTACCGGGCACGTCCTGATGGCAACGGCGAGTTGCGGAGACGGATTGAGACACTGGCCGCCGAGCGTCGCCGCTTTGGCTATCGGCGAATCCATATCATGCTGCGCCGGGAGGGATGGCCAGTGAACGTCAAGCGAGTGCATCGCCTCTATCGCGCAGCCGACCTGTCTGTGCGTAAGCGCCGGCGCAAACGTATAGGGCCGACCGAACGGTCAATGCCGTTAATGGCCCGTGCGGTGAATCAGGTATGGTCGATGGACTTTGTGCATGACGGCCTGTCTGATGGGCGGCGGATTCGCTGCCTGGCCATTGTGGATGACTTCAGCAAGGAAAGCGTGGCCATCGAGGTGGATACGTCACTGTCAGGCAGCCGGGTAGCTCGTTTCCTGGACCAGTTGGCTGCTCAACGTGGCCTGCCACCGGTGATCCGGGTCGACAACGGTCCTGAGTTCACCAGCCTGGCGCTGGATGCCTGGGCATATCGAAACGGGGTCAAGCTGGCCTTCATCCAGCCCGGCAAGCCGACGCAAAACGCTTATATAGAGAGTTTTAACGGCCGCTTCCGCGATGAGTGCCTTAACGACAACTGGTTCTCAACGCTGCATGAGGCCAGAGCCCGTATCGCCGCATGGCGCAAGGATTACAACCACAGCCGGCCGCATAGTGCGCTCGGCTATCTCACCCCAGCGGAGTTTGCAGCACAACGAAATTCAGGTAATTTAACCCCGGACTCTACATTGGCCTGTGGCTAATTCTTGGGGGCAGGTCACCGGGACCGATCGACGTCCAGCGCAACCGCAATCAGCACTCGGAAGAGCGCCGTGCAGCCTGGCAACAAGCCGTACCGCTGGGCCGTTACGGAGATCCCGATGAAGTCGCAGCGGTAGCGGTATTCCTGGCATCGGATGACGCCAGCTACGTCAACGGACAGACCATATCCGTGGATGGCGGCTTTACGGCTGCGGGTCTTCGCGTCAAAAAAATCTGACGCCATACACCGCGCGAGAACCAATTTATTTTATCTGCGCATATCCGGGATTCATTAGCGCCAACGAATCAACCGGATACCGCAGGTCAATCAGCCTTGATGTTCGCCTGACGAATCACCTTGCCATACAAAACCATGTCATTTTGTATCAACTTGTCGAAGGCTTCTGGCGAACCCGCCATAACGTCATAACCCTGGGAAATCAATCGTTGTTGCGTATCGGCAAGTGCGACAGCCTGTATAACCGAACTGTTGATTTTGCGAATCACTTCAGGCGGGACGCCCCGAGGAACGAGCAACCCAACCCAGCTTTCCAGAGCAACGCCCTTGACCGTCTCGCTGATAGTCGGAATTTCCGGCGCAAGGCGCGAACGCAGGCTGCCGCTGACAGCCAGTATCTTCACCCGACCGGCTTTCACGTGCGCCATGGTCGAGGCCAGACTGACCACACCCATCGAAACCTGCCCCCCCATTAACGCATTCATTGCCGGATTTCCACCTTTGTAAGGTACATGCGTAATGTCTGCGCCGATGGCCAGCTTCAGCATTTCAGTCAGGATGTTACCGACCGTTCCGTTTCCAGCAGAACTGTAGGTCAGTCGCGATGACTTTGCCATGGCGACAAGTTCCTGCATCGAAGAGACCGGTAGCGAGGCCGGCACTGACAAAGCATTCGGCAGATCGGCAATCTTAACGACTGCGGCAAGATTTTTAACAACACTGATCTTGTTTTGCAGAATTGCGTTAGGCGCGAGATTCGCGTTGATCATCAACAGGGTATAACCGTCCGGAAAAGCTTTGGATGCCATTTCGGTTCCCAGCATCACGCCCGCTCCGGGACGGTTTTCCACCACCACAGGCTGCCCCCACTGCGATGAAAGCGGCTGCCCCACCACGCGCGCCATGATATCCAGCCCACCCGCCGGCGACGCAGGAACAATTATCCGTATCGGCTTGCTGGGATAAGCCTGTGCCACTGCTGACGTATTGAACAACGAACATGCTCCGGCCATCACCATGGCCAAGCTGTTGATGATGATTCTTTGGTTCATTGCAGTCCTCTCACCTGTGCACCTTGCGTAAAAACTCATTTCACGTTGTTTACCAGCCAGCCGGCAAGAAATGCAGCGATTTCCAGATTATTCTTTTCCAACATCATCATATGCCCATTACCTTTGATCCCCACATCCGCCAGACGCACAAAATCATGCTCCACCCCAGCCTGCTTGAGAAACCGCGAGGTGCAATGATCGTAAGGCGCGTGGTAGGACGCCTCCGCAGTCAAAATGAGAATCGGAATGCCCTGCAGATTGGGCAACTGGCGGGGCTCCCCGGATTGCAGCCAGCACCGGGTCAACTCCGGTCCGTCGGCTGCGTCCTGACGGATGAACTTCATCTCGGAAGGATCTTTTGCGGGAGGCGAAAAAGACAGTGCCCCCCGGGTAATACCCCAGGGTCTGGTCACAGCATCATCCTCAAACCAGTCAGGAGCCCCTTTGAATCGAACTTCATAGACTGGAGCACCATTGGGTTCGATAGCCAAAATTCCTTTAACCAGTTTTGGACAGGCATCGGCAATCGTCCAGCCAAAGGGACCGCCCTGAGAATGCGTCAATAATAATGCGGGACCAATACGATCCAGCAAGGCAGCTCCGGCATCGCGCATCATGCCCTCCAGATTGGCGATGTCGTCCATGCTGGCGACTTGCGATGCATAAAACTGGTCGAAATCCTCGTCGCCAGGAATACCTTCACCTGGCCACTGCGTATGCAGCGCCGCCTGCGGCCATCGGTTTACCCGCTCCGGCGCAGAAAAACGCTCTGCGATCGGACCTGCCGTGCGACTGGTCGACTTGCCGTAACCCGAAAAGTATCCGGACCGTCCGCGACCCGGCTGATCAACCACGTAAACGGCGTAGCCATTCGCCACAAAATAATCAGCCCAGCCTGATCGGCCATCAGGAGTAGCTAGAAAATTGACTCCCGTCTGCCCGCCACCGTGAATCATGACCAGGGGATATCGAAACTTGCGCTTTGCAGGAATCTGATACTGGACAAACATTTGCCCCAGCATGCTGCGATCATCAGCTGCATCAGAATAACGACCACCCACAAAAAAGCAGCCTTGTTCAGCAATCTCGAGCGGTTTGCGTTCACTAAAAAGCTCATTAGTAGCCATTCGAGGCCAAGCTCCTATTCTGGATTCCCCGCATTGCGGTTAATCATTATTGGGAAAAGCATCCAAATGATGATCAACGTCGTAATACCGATCATCCTGTATGCGAAGACTATTATCTACCGACCGCTCGGACTCGACCGGAAGGACGCCAGCACAAGTGCATTGGCCAACGCCATGATCAGTGCGGCGGTTACGTTTTTCCAATTCAATTTCGCCCCCCCCAGAACATGCGCCACGGGAACTACAATACGTTTATTCAGGCATTGCCAACGACACCCGGATCATGCAGTGAATGTCCGGCCGCTACCAGCGCAGTTGCTGCCAAATCGACCGCAAGCTGACGCCCCACCTCAAATGGAGCGTGCAGCATTGCCGTTCGGACAGCCAATGCCATGGCCAGCGCTTGCATCACGTCACCATTGGCCGTGTTTCCCAGCACTCGTAACTCGCGATCCAGAGTTCCGAGAACCGCATCCAGCAGTTGGGATACCCTCATTCCGGACTGGGTTTCACCATGCAATGCAAATTCAAAGGTAATAATCTCGCCTGTTGCCGTTTTGACTTCGTAGGGAAGATGCTTGGCCATGGATTCAGATTCCTTGTCACGACTGGATAGGGGAGTATCGTATCAGCCGCCAGTCGTGCTTACGGAATACCTGCGTGCAGGTCCGGTACAAAAAAACGACCCCTTGAGGGGCCGTTTTTGTATTCTGGCGGAGAGGGTGTCGCAAGCTTACGTTCGGAAGTGAATATCTATTTCATTTGGGACAGCAATTTCTGGTTGGAAATCAGATTTCGAACCCCGTGCGCGTGATCTTCTCCAAAGATATTATTCTTGCACCAATCACCAACAGTTTCTGCGTTCACCTTAAGCACTTTGGGCCTTACACTCCAAGACACCTGTAAAGGTGAGCCCTTACCGTTGTAAGAAGGCCCGGTTGTGGATCCGGCATATCGAACCGGTTTACCCGCATTTTTCGGGATATTAATCGCTTGGTGATAGCCTTTAATCACATTCAAACTTGACAGCCGGCCAAAATCGGCAGCTTTGGGGTCATTAACCAGCACAAGAACCACTGCCTCCACCCTGAGTTGCGGATTGTTATCAGACTCGCTAAGGCAGGACTTTAAGGTTGGCCCAGGTGCGACCTGAGCGCTACTGTAAACATAGTGGACTTCAATGGTATCACCGGTGTTCAGCCCGCCATGGCCACTCTTACAAACATCTGACTCAAGCGGCCTGGATTCAAGCGCACCGAGCTTTCCTGAGTACTTGTAGCCTGAGTCATTGCCATGACCGTCGCCATATCCTGCGAATGAGGTGAATTCTCCACCTTTGTGTTCGGCATTCTTGTGAAAGTGAATATTGCACAGATTCATCTGCCTATAGTCAGGTGCCGTTGAAAAAATCCTCTTGTTCAGGCCTTTACGAACATTCAAATCACGGGGTGACTGAGGTCCATAACCTTTGCCATCAGTATTTTTTTCCAGCGCGGAATTTTGAGCCTCAAATAGTGCCAACGCAGCATGATCCACCGGCGTACCTGCAAAAGTCAGACTGGCAACCGGCATAAACAATAATGGGATCGTCACTCTTTTAATGAAAGTCGAGGTTATAAATACAGTTTTACTCATTTTCATCACTTACACGGCCTCAGTTGAACGAATACGATAAAGAAAACTCGCATGACTCTTATTATATGGAGAGATGGCTGAAAGTTAACCGAAAACACTGACGCCCAGAAAACAAGTGATTGATTCAGTGATGGAACGCAGCATTTTATTCAAACTGCGGCGCGACGCGCCCTATTGAACGACCACGCAGAAAGTGCGAGGAGTCCCAAGACCACGGGCACACCCCATACACTGGATTGTGATGCGTTCAAAACGTCTGCAACCTTGGGGTCTTGTGGCAAATACCTTACCTTGACATTCGGCACTCTTCCGCCGGCTTGCACTTCATGTGCAAAGGGCCTCGATACCGGGACCTCACGGACACGAAAACCTTCGCCAGGAACAGCGTATTCCACCAATGCGATGGATTCATATTTATTCGCCCGGATACTGCGCACTGCACCTTGCGTAATAACACCCTCCGCATCAAGACGCGACTCTCGCTCAAACACCAACCATTCCTGTCGCGCAAGAGCAATGCCCATAATCGCGAGGGCAGCGGCCAGGAGATAACTGCGGGTCTGATTGAGCATCATGCAATGCATTCACTGATTGAGGAATTACCGGAAAAAAAAGCCGCCAAACTGGCATGGCAGTCCGGAAGAAATGTGCTCCGTATCACCTGACGCAACCGGGGTTGACTAGCGGCTTTCAACGGAGACAGCCAGTATCGACAGGAGTGTCAACTGGACCTTCCTTGCCAACTCTTTGACTAGCATGTACAGGACGAAGCGGGCGATCGCACTAGATTCATCAAAAAGCCTGTTGAAGCTGTCGCGTGTCAGGGAAGCGACAAATACCGGCTTAATTGCCGATGCCGTAGAAAACTCCGGAAGTTCTTTTGCCAGTGATGTCAGTGCAAACCACTCACCGACATTGAGGACTGCTTCGCTCACGGTATTTGCAACTGGATTATGAGTGCGTTGGGATACCGCACCGTCCACCACGACAAAAATAGAATCGCCACGTTGCCCCTGCAACGTAAATACATGTCCTGCCGGATACAGCGTCAGCTTGACTGCGTTGTAGAGCATTTCGAAATCAGCCGCAGAGAAGCTCTCAACGCCGGGCAAAGTATGGAGAAACCCTCTGAAACTCGCGGAGGCATCTGCCAGCCGGCACTCAGGCCAATAAGCGGCCCGATCCCGCACATCAATCCCTGCCGGCTCAGTCTCCGATCCCCGGCTAACCACCGACCTGTCAAGAATCAACTTCGACAGCATTTCGACAAGTTCCGACAAGCGTGCTGACATCAACAGCACGAGGTGCTGAAGCATCAGAACCGGTAGCTCACCTTCACCAATAATCAGGTTCTCGAAAGCTTCGTGCCTCAGCCGCAGAAGACGGACATCTGTCGCAGTGGAAACCGTTGCACTTGCCCGGTCGTCGCCGCTGAGGACGGAAATCTCGCCTACCCACTCTCCAGGGCCAATCTCGCTGACCTTTATTGCCCCTTCCTTGCTTTCTGCAAAAACATCAAGCCTGCCTGAAAGCACCAAATAGATAGAGTCAACCGGCATCCGGGCCTTGATCAGTTTTCGGCCTGCAGGCACTTCGATCAGCGAGGTGGCATGCAGGAACCGATCAAGGTCGCTAGCGCTCAGTTCTGCAGCGAGGGAATGAAACGTTTGGGTAAACTCGCCCGCAATTTCTGGAGACATCTTTTCTTCCTGATTTTGGAGGATCTAAATCAATAACAGACTGAGAAGCGGTCAGCGGCGCGCGATTAAGCCTTTTGACTCTTTTTGTTAACTGAAAAATCAACCAACAATCCGATCCCGGACAGCACCACCGCGTAGGGAATCGAAAAGCCGATCATCGCTGCGAGGTTGTTACCACCCGCAAGAAAATGCTGCGCCATGCCGATAGCCAGACCGAGCAGACCAAGGCGGATTGACCACTTGCTCATCAGTCGGCCGCTCATCGCGCCGCCACCTGTTCCATTTTTCTTGGCCAGTGAAAAATCAATCAGCACGCCGATGGCGGCAAGAACGATGGCAAAAGGAATCCCGAAACCGATCATGAAGTGCGGAAGGGTCAGCACCTTGTAGCTCTGCAGGAACCCCAATGCCACCCCGATCAGGGCAAGACGTATCGACCAGCGATTGATGAGCCTCATGTATTTTCTCCTTGGTTAGATAAAAAAGTTCTAAGTGAAACGCAGGCAATGCTACTGGCAATAATTCGTAACCTTTCCGATCGCTGTTGACCTGGCGGTAGTGCAGCTGGTGCCCTCGCCCGCCCGGCAGTTGCATGAACTGAAGGGGGTATCAAGCGCATTTCTGTCTGACTTTTGCTTGCTGATCTTGGCATCAAGCTCGTTCAGCTTGTTGTTCATATCCGTGCAATCCGGCGTGGTACTTCCCGCACAACCGGCACGTGCATCCTTGATCACCTGTTCATTATTGAGATTGATCTGGAGCTGGTTGATGCGTGCATCCAGCCCGCCATGGCAGCTGTAGTCCGCATCAAAGTTCGGGGTCCAGGAACTACCCGGCTTGTCTTTGATGTATTCATAGTTGTACGGAACACTGCAATCGTAGTAAACGGTCCTGTAACCCTCCCCGCCCCAGCAAATGCCCAACCATTCATCATTGCAGTAATACTCTCTTCGCGAACATCCGTTCACCGTCCAGCGCGTTCCTTGCGCCTTACCGTAATAATTCCCCCACATTTCATCCTGCTTGGATTGCTGGCAGGTGGCAATTTTGTTCTGTATAGAGTTGTACTCATTCTCGAAATTAGTCATCGTGTTTTTGAAAGCGTCTTTGTTTTGGGTGGCAGCCCCTTGCTGGTTCCCCTGCTCCTGATTCATCCGATCACTGGCCGGGACCTTGGCCTTGGTGGGTGCGGGGGCATTGCCACCACTGACACGATCGCTGGGAACGCGGTCGACCTGAATATCGCCGCCGAGCTTGAGGCTGTCTGATTTCAGTTCTTCCATGAACGTACCCCCAACACCCTGGATCACGCTCAGAACCTCCTGCAACGGGCTCCTGGAAAACACACTGGTCAGGGAAAGCGATTCGGTCTGTTTTTTGACAAAATCCGGGCCGTTGGCCGACCAGCCGTTCGCCACCACCATATGCCGCTCGGATAGCGCGGGCAGCCTGAAAGCTCCCGCGCCGCCGGTAAACATCCGCGCAATCGCACCGCTCTCTGCAGGCGTCATGCTGGCCTGTGCGGTATAAAGCGTATTCATGTCCAGCTTGAAACCATCCGCACCCAGCACCTTGCCGATCACTGAAATGACTTCGGTCACCTTGCCCAAAATGAAATCCCCAGTTCCCGGTGTTTGTCCGTTCGATGACACCTCGCCCCAGCTGCCAAGAATGGGAGCGCCGGCGTGGTCAACCCACAGCGGGTTGGCTGCGCCGCTCTGGAAACCGCTGCCCGGCCCTGAAAAAAAACGGCTCCTGATTTCAGACTGGATGGTGCTGTCGCTTTTCTGGGCAGTGCCGCTGGCCCAGTCGGATTCGCCAAAGTAGACCGTACGCTCCCAGGCGGCATAGCGGGCGGCCTGTATGGTCGCCGCCTGCATGTCATGGTATTTGGCAACATATGAAATCATGAAAAACAAAGGCACCAGGAGAGTCATCGCCGCGATGGTGAATTCAACCAGCGCCTGCCCCGCTTGCCGTTGAGGGCGAGTGCAGGAACTGCGATTGGCGCGTGACTGGCCCTTGGTCATGATCAGTTCAGCGCCTGCCGGATGGCGCTGACGAAGTCACCGCTGACCACGCGAAAATCGTTGATCAGCTGATTGGCGCAGGACGCCACGCTGCCCTGATTGGTGCAATAGTGGGTGATCAGCGACAGTGTCTGATCAACCGTTGTGGTCTTCGTGAGTCGCGCCTGCCAATA
>JAURHM010000021.1 GCA_030833315.1 Burkholderiales bacterium | reverse complement strand
TGTTATGATTGATACACATTTTTTACACAGGCAGTGGGAGTTTTTCGGAAAACCTGTTTGTGTAATGGATTGATTTGTTGGTATTTTTTTGGGCTTCAGCGGTAGAGTGCCACCTTCACACGGTGGAAGCCACTGGTTCGATCCCAGTACCGCCCACCACTCTCCCTGTATTTCAGCAACCTCCGTTTCAGCACTCTCAGCCCCGGTTATCCGTCAGAGGCTATACTCGCGAATCCCCTTCAGAGCTGCCATAGTGCCTGAACAATACACCCCGCTCGTGACACCGCCGCCGGCACAGGATGCCCCTGCCGTCTGGTTTGCCTTCCAGCGTTCGCACATCATCGTCTGCGACATGACTTCCGTCACGCTGCCTTGCTGCCGCAATCTCGCCGAACACGGCCTTAATACGCTACGCAGCCATTACCTAGGCCTGCTCGGCGACCAGCACTGTTACGCCGCCGACGTCGAAGAAGGACATCCCTTGCCCGAAGGCTGGGCGACGCTGGGATTGCGCGATCTGTTCGGCATGGTCGACGGCACGCTGGCCGCACTGTCGGGCCGCGCACTGCAGATCATCGACTGGGAACGCAATCACCAGTTCTGCAGCCGCTGCGGCACGCCGATGAAGGCGCGCACCGATGAACGTGCGCGCGCCTGCCCCGCCTGTCGCTTTACCACCTATCCGCTGGTTTCACCGGCAGTGATGGTCCTGATCACCCGCGGCCGCGAGCTGCTGCTCGCGCGCAAATCGGTATGGCCGCCGGGACGTTATTCGGCGATTGCCGGCTTTGTCGAACCGGGCGAGATGCTCGAAGACACCGTTGCCCGCGAAACCCTCGAAGAGGTCGGCGTCGAAGTCACAAACCTTCAGTACTTCGGCAGCCAGCCCTGGCCCTTCCCGCACTCGTTGATGGTGGCCTTCACCGCCGAATACGCCGGGCGGGAAGTCAAACCTGACGGCGTCGAAATCGAAGAAGCCGCCTGGTTCGATGCCGAAGCCCTGCCCAACCTGCCGCCGAGCGTCAGCATCTCGCGCCGCCTGATCACCACGGTCGCCGCCGAACTCGCGCGCAAACATCCGCGCCGCAACTGATTTCCGATGGATAACCAATCATGAACATGCCCAACATGAACCCGCTGCTGCGACTGCACGCCATCGGCCAACGCATCTGGCTCGACAACCTGTCGCGCACGCTGCTGCGCGAAGGTGAATTACAGAAACTGATCACTGAGGACCGCATTGCCGGCGTGACGTCGAACCCGACGATTTTCTACAAGGCAATCAGTGAAAGCCCCTATTACCGCGACGAACTGCAAGCCCTGAAAGCCGACAGCAGCCTCAGCGCCGAACAGCGTTATGAAACACTCGCCGTCGCCGACATCCGCAGCGCCTGCGATCTGCTGCAGCCGATTTATAAAAGCAGCAACGGCGATGACGGCTATGTCAGCCTCGAGGTTTCACCGGTGCTGGCGCATGACGCTAAAGCCACTGTCGCCGACGGGCTGCGTCTGAAAGCCGCTGTCGGTCGCGACAACCTGCTGATCAAGGTGCCAGCCACGCCTGCCGGACTGACGGCGATCGAGGAACTTGTCGCCCAGGGCTGTTCGGTCAACGTCACGCTGATGTTTTCATTGCGCCATGTGCGTGAGGTGGCGATGGCCTATCTGCGCGGCATTCGGCACTTGGCCGACAGCGGTGGCGATCTGCACAAGGTGCGGTCAGTGGCGAGCCTGTTCCTCAGCCGCGTCGACACGCTGATCGACAAGCGTCTCGAAGCCATCGCCGGTGATGCACTGGCGCTACGCGGACACACGGCGGTCGCGCTGGCACGCATCGCCTATCAGGATGCACTGGGTTATTTTTCAGCCGCCGCCTTCGGTGAACTGACGAAACGCGGCGCACGCCCGCAAACCATGCTGTGGGCCAGCACCGGCACCAAAAATGCGGCTTACAGCGACGTGCTGTATGTCGAATCGCTGATCGGTGCCCGTACCATCAACACCGTGCCCGACGGCACGCTTGCGGCATTCCGTGATCACGGCAAGGCGGAAGAAACCCTGACCCGGGATATTGAAGCAGCACGCGCACAGTTCGCAGCGCTGCAAAGGCTTGGCATCGACCTGGATGCTGCGGGCGAGCAATTGCAGACCGAAGGCCTGAAAATGTTCGAGGAATCGTTCCAGCAGTTGCTGGCGCTGACTGCCGGCTGACCGCCGGCCGAACCGTCAACCAGCCAGCTTTCGCCAGACCGAACCGCCGCTGGCCTTGTCGATATCAGCCAGTTGCGATTCATGGGCTGCGATCTCTTCTTCGGTGGCGCGCAGCACGATCAGTTTGAGATTACCGCGTTCGAATTTCGCCACCTTGGTTTCCGAACGTGCGCTGTCGGATTCCCCGATCAAGCTGTCCTGCCCCCGAGTCATCGCCAGATAGACTTCTGCCAGCAGCTCGGCATCCAGCAAGGCGCCGTGCAGGGTGCGCGCCGAGTTGTCGATCTGGTAACGATCGCACAATGAATCCAGGCCGTTGCGCTTGCCCGGATGAAGTTCCTTGGCCATACGCAGCGTGTCGATGACCGCCGGGCAATAGGTCGCGAGTTTCTTTTTGCGCACCAGTGCCAGCTCGGCATCCAGAAAACCGATGTCGAAGGGCGCGTTGTGGATGATCAGCTCCGCACCGGCAATGTATTCCAGAAGTTCATCGACGATCTCCGCGAACCGCGGCTTGTCACTGAGGAATTCCGTGGTCAGGCCGTGCACCTGCAGCGCACCCTCATCGCTTTCCCGCCCGGGATTGAGGTAGCGGTGAAAATGTTTGCCGGTCAGCCGCCGGTTAACCATTTCAACA
Source organism: Burkholderiales bacterium (assembly GCA_030833315.1). GTDB lineage: Bacteria > Pseudomonadota > Gammaproteobacteria > Burkholderiales > SG8-41. Next base: position 45,942 of record JAURHM010000021.1, on the reverse strand, counting down.
CCGGCCACCTCGATGATGCGATGACCGAGCCGGGGCTCAAGACCAGTGGTTTCCGTGTCGAGAATGATCTGCCGCGTCGCCATTAACCGATCTTCCCGTTGATCACGCTTTCAACACCCTGATTGGCCAGCGCATCGGCACGCTCATTGCCGTCGTGCCCTGCATGACCTTTCACCCATAACCATTCAATCTGATGCTTAGCAGCGAGCTCGTCCAGATGGCGCCACAGATCTTCGTTTTTAACCGGCTTCTTGTCTGCCGTTTTCCAGCCGCGCTTTTTCCAGGAGTGTATCCATTCCGAGATGCCCTGCTGCACATATTTGGAATCAGTATGCACCCGCACAAAACTCTCCCGCTTCAGAGCCTCCAGGGCCCGGATCACCGCAGTCAGTTCCATACGATTGTTGGTGGTCTGCAGTTCGCCGCCGAAAATCTCGCGTGCATGCCCGCCGCTGCGCAACAGCGCGCCCCAGCCGCCAACGCCGGGGTTGCCCTTGCAGGCACCGTCCGTGTAAATATCGATGGTCTCACTCATTGCACGCGCGTCCTCGCCGCCATTCCTTCCTTGTCGCTTACACGCTCCGGCATCGGCGCCAGATTCTTGTTGGGCACCACGCTGTCATTCCACTTCGGCATGATCAGGCGAATGCCGCGCACGCGCTTGATCGCCTGCAGGAAAAATACACCACCGGCGATGGGCCACCAGCGGTCGCCGGCTTTTTCCATGAACGCAAAACGGTCCAGCCATTTCTGGTCGGCACAGGGCGGCGCGTAACAGGCCATGGAGCCAGCAACAATCTCCAGTCCCAGAAGCGCGAACCAGTCCTTGACCCGCGCCAGGTGAATGAAACGCCCCTGCCAGGGATATTCGTCACGCCGCCCGAAACCGCGGCGCAGCCCCCACAGGCTCACCGGATTGAAGCCGGCAATCACCACCTGACCTTCGGGCCGCAATGCGCGCGCCACTTCGCGTACGATCTGGTGGGGATGATCGGAAAACTCCAGGGTATGCGGCAACACCATCAGATCGACGCTGTTCGATTCAATCGGCAGATCGCGGAAATCGGCACGCAGCCCGGCCTTGGCGCCGCGCCCCACATGCACACGCAGCGGAATGCGGCTGCCGCGCAGCAGATCGAGTTCCTCCATGCCGAGCTGCAGCGCGTGGTAACCGAAAATATCGGCAACGGCATTGTCAAAATAGACCTGCTCGCGCGCAAGCACATACCGGCCGGGCGGCGTCTCCAGCCACTGCGTCGCTGCGGTCATCCCGTCGGCAATTGACATGACGCAAGTTTAAATCATAATCGGCCGCTCATCTGTAACGGAGCAATAAATGGCTGCCTATGAAGTCGTGGCGCTGCGCGCCTTCGCCGACAATTACATCTGGACCATCCGCGACGGCTCACATGCCGTTGTTGTTGATCCAGGTGAAGCGCAGCCGGTCATCGATTACCTGAAGCGCGAAAAACTGACGCTAGCCGCCATCCTCAACACCCATCACCACGCCGACCATGTCGGCGGCAATGCCGCACTGCTAGCTTATGCACCGGCACCGGTATTCGGTCCACGCGACGAACGTATTCCCGAAGTCAGCGTCCGGCTCGCCGACGGCCAGCATTTTCAGTTACCCCACTTCGACATCGACATGGAAACACTGGAAATACCCGCCCATACCCGCTCGCATATCGCTTTTGTCGGCGGCGGCATGCTGTTCTGCGGTGACACACTGTTTGCCGCCGGTTGCGGTCGCCTTTTTGAAGGCACGCCGCGGCAGATGCACGATTCGCTGACCCGGCTGGCACGCCTACCCGACGACACCCGCGTCTACTGCGGTCACGAATACACGCTGTCCAACATCAAGTTCGCCCGCGCCGCGGAACCCGACAATACGCAGTTGCCGGCGCTCGAAGCCCGCATGCAGGCGCTGCGCGACCAGGACCTGCCGACGCTGCCCTCGACCATCGCCCAGGAAAAAGCCACCAACCCGTTTGTCCGGGTCAATGCTCCGGGCGTCATCAAAACCGCAAGCGCGCGCGCCGGCAAAACACTTTCCGATCCGGTCAGTGTTCTGGCTGAAATCCGCGACTGGAAGAATAATTTCTGAGCGTGTTGTGGCGCATTTCACGCCAAACCCCTGTATTTTTTTAGTAAAACCTTGATTTTGAAGAATAATCCGGTTTGACAAGCCCGCCGCCCGGCGGCTAACATCCGCCCATTGTCAGGCTGCCACCGGAATCTTCTGCATGATCAAAATCGCTGCGCGCTACACCCTCATCAGCTTCGTCGTCTTTGCGGCCGCCTGCGCGCAATTGCCTGGTGAAATGGCCGCAACCGAGGGTGCCTCCGGGCTGCAGCCCCAGACTCAGGATCCGATCGTCATAATCGCCGCTCAGGCCGGACCGGTAAGTCCGGTCGCAGCAGCTGCAGTGGTTACGGAACCCCAGGTCAAGGCACCGCCCAAAGACGTCTGGGAACGCGTACGCAACGGTTACACCATGAAACCCATGGATACCGATCTGGTTCGCCACTGGGAAAACTTCTACTCCGCCAAGCCCGATTATTTCGCGCGCATGGTGGATCGCAGCAGCCATTACCTGTTCCACATCATCGAAGAAATCGAACGCCGCAAGATGCCGGCCGAAGTGGCGCTACTGCCGATGATCGAATCCGCATACAACCCGCAGGCTTACTCCAAAGCGCATGCATCGGGCCTGTGGCAGTTCATCCCGTCGACAGGCCGGCTCTACGGCCTGCGCCAGAACTGGTGGTATGACGGCCGACGCGATGTCATCGCCGCTACCAATGCCGCGCTGGACTACCTGGAAAAACTCTACGGCATGTTCGGCGACTGGGAACTCGCGCTGGCCTCCTACAACTGGGGCGAAGGTGCAGTCAGCCGCGCCATCGCACGCAACCAGGCCAAAGGCCTGCCGACCGATTACGCCAGCCTGACCATGCCGGCGGAGACGCGCAACTATCTGCCCAAGCTGATTGCAGTCAAAAACATCATCGCCGACCCGGCGCGTTTCGGTGTCAAGCTGGCCAGCATCCCCAACGAACCCTACTTCGAAGTGATCAGCGTCAAGCGCCACATCGACATCAAACTCGCCGCGAGGTTTGCCGACATGACGCTGGATGAATTCCGCTTCCTCAATCCCGCGCACAACAAGCCGGTGATCAAGTCCGACGGCAGTGAAACCATCGTGCTGCCGCGCAACCGTATTTCCCTGTTCCGGGCCAATATCGAAAACAGCGACAAGCCGCTGGTGTCGTGGCAAGCACATACGGTTAAAGCCGGCGAAAAACCGGAAAAAATCGCCGCTAATTACGGCATGAGCGTGAACGAACTGAAGCAGGTCAATAACATCACCGCCAGCAACAAGTTCCGCACCGGACTGCCGCTGCTGGTTCCGGTCAAGAACGGCGCGACGCCTAATCTGCCCGATCTGCCGGCGACGCCGGTGTCACTGCCCAAGGCCTACAAGGCTGCACGCACCACCCACGCCAGCGCCGGCAGCAAACCGGTGAAACACGCCACCAAAACCATGGCAGCCAAACGTTCGCCGGCGAAACGCGCTACGACCCCGGTCAAAGCGACGCCCAAACCCAGGCAGGACAAGCCCGCAGTGGTCGCCTCGCAAACCCGCCGTTAATCCGTCTTTTTGCATAGATGGCAGCACACAAGATGGGTCGCGCTGAAACGTTGCTCGACCGGGTAGTTGGTCGCGCATGCTGCCACGGCCACACCGCAGCGCGGATGAAAATGGCAACCCGCCGGCGGATTCACCGGTGAGGGCAGATCGCCCGCCAGTCGCAATACCGGCCTGACGGCCTGCGGATCCGCCACCGGCACCGCCGCCAGCAGCGAGCGGGTATAGGGATGCTGCGGCGCGCGCAGCACATCATCCACCGAACCCTGCTCGACAATACGGCCCAGATACATCACCGCTACCTCATCGGCCATGTAATCGATCACCGACATGTTGTGGCTGATGAACAGATAGGCCAGCCCCTTCTCACGCTGCAGGCGTTTCAGCAGATTCAATATCTGCGCCTGCACCGACACATCCAGCGCGCTGGTCGGTTCATCACAGACAATCAGCCGCGGCTCCACGGACAAGGCGCGGGCAATCGCGATGCGCTGGCGCTGGCCGCCGGAAAATTCATGGGGATAACGGCCTTTGACTTCGGGCGACAATCCCACCTCGGTCAGCAAGGCGTCAATGCGCTGCTGGCGGTCCGCAGCGCCGCTACCGACATCCAGCGCGAGCAGTCCTTCCTCCAGTGCATCGCCGATGCGCACCCGCGGGTTGAGTGAGGCGTAAGGATCCTGAAAAATAATCTGCACATCACGGCGCCGTCGACGCAGCGCGTCGCGGCCGAGGGCGAGAAAATCCCCTCCACCCAGCAAGACCTGCCCGCCGGTGGGCGCCACCAGCCGCAACAGGCCTTTGCCGACAGTGGTCTTACCACAGCCCGACTCACCGACCAGCCCCAGCGTCCTGCCGGGAAAAATGTCCAGCGTCACGCCATCAACCGCGTACACATGGCCGGATACCCGCTGCAGCAAACCCTTGCGGATCGGGAAATGCACCTGCAGATTCTTCACCTGTAGCAAGGCAGCACTGCACTCATCTTCCGCACGTCGCACTGCGATCTGCGCACCTGAGCCGGAGGCGGTCGCCGACTTCACCACAGACGTCCCGTCAGCATCGGCATATAAATGGCAGCGGGCATCATGTTTTTCACCTACCGCATGCCAGGCCGGCACCGTGCCGGCGCAATGCGGCAGCACGCGGTCACAACGCTCGGCAAAACGGCAGCCTTCGAAACGCCGGCTCAACGGCGGCACCGCACCGGGTATCGCCGCCAGCAGGCGATTGCGACCGGCACGTTCCGGCAGCGAATCAAATAGCTTGCGTGAATACGGGTGTGCGGGACCGTCGAAGAAGGTCTGCACCGGCCCCGTCTCGATGATTTCGCCGGCATACATTACCGCCACCTGCTGCGCCATCTGCGCAACGACGCCGAGATCGTGGGTGATCAGCAGCATTGCCATGCCGCGTGAACGCTGCAGGTCGCGCAGCAGCTCCAGTACCTGAGCCTGAACCGTGACATCAAGCGCGGTGGTCGGCTCATCGGCGATCAGCAGCGCGGGGTCGCAAGCCAGCGCCATCGCGATCATCACCCGCTGCTTCATGCCGCCGGAGAGCTGGAAGGGGTATTCGCCGACGCGCCGCGATGCATCAGGCATACGCACCGCCTCCAGCAGTTCGATCACCCGCGCATCGACCGCAGCCCCGGTCAGCGCAGTATGCCGGCGCACCGATTCGGCAATCTGTGCGCCGATAGTCATCACCGGATTGAGCGACAGGCCGGGTTCCTGGAAAATCATCGCCACACGGCGGCCGCGCACATCACGCATCTGCGTTTCCGGCAAGGCCATCAGGTTTTCGCCGTCGAGCTCCACCGTGCCACCGCTAATTGCCGCGGCATCCGGCAGCAGACGCATGATCGACAGCGCCGTCATCGATTTGCCGCAACCCGACTCACCGACCAGCGCAAAAGTCTCCCCGGCGGCAATATCAAAAGACACACCATCAACGGCGCGCACTGGCGGACCATCGCCGCGGATCTGAGTGCGCAGGTCACGTACGCTCAACAATATTTTTTTACTCATGCCACTGCCCCCGCCCGCACCAGCCGCGGATCAAAGGCATCGCGCACCGCATCCGCAAACAGGTTCGCAGCAAGCACCAGCGCCAGCATGAACACAAAGGCCGCAGCCAGCGACCACCAGACCATCGGTTCGCGCGCCATTTCCAGGCGTGCGCTGTTGATCATCGTGCCGAAGCTGATCATCGACGGGTCGACGCCGACCCCGACATAGGACAGCACCGCTTCCGCCAGCACCAGACCACTGAAATCCATGACCAGCGCGATCATCACGATATGCATCACGTTGGGCATCACATGGCGCATCATGATGCGCCAGTGCGAGACGCCAAAGGCATGCGCCGCCTGGATGTATTCGAGTTCACGCAGCTTCAGCGTCTCGCCGCGCAGCAGCCGGCACAGCCCCGTCCAGCTGGTCACGCCGAGGATCACGCACAGCGCGATCAGGCGCACGTCGGCGCGGATTTCGCTGCTCGGAAACAGCGACGCATTGTTTTCGATATAGACCTGCATCATCAGCACCGAGGCCGCTATCAGTAACACCCCGGGAATTGAGGACAAGGTTGTATAAAGATACTGGATCATGTCGTCCACCCTGCCTTTGAAATAACCTGCCATCACCCCGAGCAGCAGCGCAAATGGCAGCATCACCAGCGTTGCCAGTGTACCGATCACCATGCCCGTGCGAATGCTTTTCAGCGCCTGGTACAACACGTCCTGCCCGACCTTGTCGGTGCCGAACACATGGTAAAGCGGCGCCAGTGCGATGACCGGCCCGGCAAACACTGCGAGCGCCGCCAGTGCACACAGCGCAGCGCGCCAGGGTATTGCCGTGCGACCGCGCCAGATGTCGCCCCAGGACTGTTCAATACCGTTGCCGCTGCGTTGCGCCACTGCTGCGCTCAGCGCTAACGCAACGCTGAACCAGATCAGCAGTGCCACCGCCAGTCCGCGGAATCCGCGCAGGGCGACATCCCCGGCCCAGTCAGCCGCGGGATTTTTCAGATGCGCCCCGCCATGGCGCAACCGCGGGAATTCACGCACTTCGCGGCCATCAGGCAGCAGCACGGTCTCCTTGGCATACAGATGCGTGGCCAGAGGTGCGGAATAAGTCTTTTCCCGTTTGTCGCGCAAGGGCTGCAGCGTGAGATCGAGCAGGCTGCGCAATTCGGTGGCGTATGCCGCTTTGCCGTCCTGCGGCGGCAGCGCCGGACGGTAATGGATGGAATCAAGCAGGCCGGCCAACACAAAAGCAGCAAGAATCACCGCCGCCGCCATGCCGCTGGCGCTGCGGCTGACGCGCGACCAGGGCGCACGCAGATGCGGCCGGGCCCGCGCGTATACCGCATACCCGATCACGGCAGCCACCAGCACCCAGACCAGCGCATCCGTCCACAGCAGCTCGAAGCGGAAAGGCAGCAGGTTCATGAGAAACGCACCCGCGGATCGACCAGCGTATAGGACAGGTCGGTCATGATCAGACCGATCACATAAAGCACGGAACCGAGAAACACCATCACCCGCACGATGGCGAAATCCTGCTGGCTGATGGCGTCAATGGTGTAACTGCCCAGCCCCGGAATGCCGAAAAAGGATTCGGTGATCAGCGCGCCCATGAACAGCAGCGGAATCACCACCACCACGCCGGTGAGGATCGGGATCATCGCGTTCTGCAGCACATGACGGAACAGCACGCGCGCTTCACTCAAACCCTTGGCGCGTGCGGTGCGCACGTAGTCCTTGCTGATTTCCTCCAGGAAAATCGTGCGGTACCAGCGCGCATTGCCGCCGATGCCGCTGACCACGCCGATCAGCACCGGCAGCGCAAGAAACTTGATCGCATCGAAGCCGCCGTTGTAACCGGAGATCGGCACCAGATTCCACAGCTTGCCGAACAGAAACTGGCCGCCGATGATGTAAAACAGCGCCGATACCGACATCATCAGCACGCACAGTACCACGCCCCAGAAATCGAGTGCCGTGGCACGGAAAAAAGCCATCAGCAAGGCAAACGAGATATAGACCAGCAAGCCGATCAGGAAAGCCGGCAGCTGCACGGCCAGACTGGGCCACATGCGCGTGCTGATGTCGTAACCGATATTGCGGCCTTGGTCGGAAGATCCGAATTCAAAGGCAAACAGTCGCACCGACTTGTCGAAAAACACGGTGTCGGTGACCCGCTGAATGCCGCTTAATTTTTCATTTAAAAACAATGGCTTATGATAACCCCGCTCCTGCTTCCATTTTTCCACAGCTTCGGGGGTAACACGCTTCGCACCGAGCTGCGCCCGCGCCATGTCGTCTGGCGTGTTGACGAAAAAGAACAGCGCGAAAGTAAGCACATTGACGCCGATCAGCACGAATACGCCATAGATCAGGCGGCGGATGAGGTAACCGGTCATGACACCCCCCCTGCGACAGCGGTGCGCCGCTCGCGCCGGCGATAAGCCGCCCAGGCTGGCCAGGCAACCAGCACCAGCACGGCCGCCAGCAGACCCAGCGGCCACAACACCGGCGGATTCCACAGCCGCCGCAACTGCGCGCGCGTTGCCACATCCAGACGCTGGTACTTGAGGCTGTTGTTGGCCATCTGGTTGGGTTTGCGGTTGATCAGCCAACCGTGATGCAGCGTGTAGTCCTTGGGGAAAAAGCTCCAGGCCCAGGGAGCGTCATGACGCAGCAGCGCAACCATGCGGTCGATGATGGCCTGCCGCTCCGCGCCGTTAGGCATGTGTTTCATGCGTTCAAACAGATGGTCGAATTCGGGATTGCTGTAATTCGCGGCGTTTTCACCCTGCGTTTTTGCGCGCGACTGCGGGCCATGGAACAGGAACAAAAAGTTTTCCGGGTCGGGATAGTCGGCGTTCCAGCCCATGAAGAACAACTGCGCAGTACCTCGGCGAAGCTTGTCCTGCAGGCGGTTGAAGTCGGTGGCGCGGATCACCAACTGGATGCCAAGCTTCGCGAACTGCGCGATATACCAGTCGAGACGCGCCTTGCTGTCGGCTCCGCTGGACGTCGTATCCAGATGCAGCAGCAGGGGTTGTCCTGTTTTGGCGTCGCGGCCGTTGGGAAATCCCGCTTCGGCCAGCAACTGCTTCGCCTGATCGATGCCTTTGCGCTGCGGCTCGCCGTTGCGCCATTCATAGACATAGGGATTGATACCCTTGGCATCGGCATCGCGGTAACCGAAAATGCCCGGCGGCACCGGCCCGTGCGAAGGCAGGCCGCGGCCGTTGCGAAAAATCGAAATGAATTCTTCCTGATCAACGGCAATGGTCACCGCCAGCCGCAGCTTGCGCGCTCTTTCCCGCATCTGATCATCACCCTGCCCCCCGACCAGGGGATCGAGCATGTTGAATCCCATGTAGAACACACTGGTCGCCAGCGAGGTCTGCAGACTGATGCCGCGCTTGACCATGTCCTCCGACAGCGTGACATCGCCCTGCCCCGAAAACTGCACCGCCTGGTCAAAGGTGTCGGAGGCGATGCCCGATGCATCGTAATAACCCTGCAGGAATTTGTTCCAATACGGGATTTGCTCTTTCTCCAGACTGAACACCACGCGTTCAATAAAGGGCAGCGGCTTGCCGGCATCCTTCAGCAGGCCGCGTTCCGCATCACCCGGCTCACCTTCAACCGGATAGGTTTCGCCGCGGTAGTTGGGGTTGCGCTCGAGCACCATCTGCCGGTTCGGATTGTTCACCGTCAGCATGTACGGCCCCGAGCCGATCGGGTACCAGTCCAGCGTGATGTTTTTCTGCGCCAATCCGCGCTGGCCGTAGAAACGGTCGGCCTCCGGCGGCACCGGCGCAAAAAACGGCATCGCCAGCCAATAGGCGAACTGCGGATACTTGCCGCGCACGCGCACGGCATAGGTATGGCGATCGATAACCCGGACGCCGGACAGGGCATGCGGATCGAGGTCGATAAAAGCATGCTCCGGAAGACCGGCGGCGGCCTTTCCCAGTTCCGCCGCCAGCTCCTTCAGGCCAACCACGTATTCGCCCATCAACTGCAGGATCGGCGAATGCAGCCGTGGATGCGCCAGCCGTTTGATCTGGTGCACATAGTCGGCGGCGACCAGTTCGCGGCTGCCGGTATGCCTGAAATCGCCCAGCGTATCGATATTGCGCAGGTCGGCTTCACTAAGCGCGTGGTAGCGCGGCTTGCCCGCTTCATCCACAGCCAGCGCCGGATGCGGCTGGTAGAGCACGCCTTTTTTGACGGTAATCACGTATTCGCTGAAGGCCACGCGTTCAGCGGGTGCGCTGTCCGGCAGCCGGCGCCCGGCAGCATCGAGATAAACCGGCACGGGCACAGTTTCGGCGCCGAAGGGGATCAATTCGTAAGGCCGCTTCAGGTAGTGGTACTGCAGCGGCGGCTGGTAGATGTTGGCAATAAAGGCAAACTCGTTCTCGGCATAGGACTGCACCGGATCGAGATGCTTGGGACGTTCGGAAAACGAGGTGTAGAGGGTATTGGAACCCGCTTCCGCCGCCGGATAGGGGTTATTCCATGGAGATTCGCTGCAGCCCGCGGCAAGGATCAAAACAAACAGCGGCGCCAGTAGCGTTGTCAAATGCGGCCGTCGGTCACGAAGCGAAGTCATCGCACAAAAGTGTAGCCGATATTGGCAGGTGCGGCTTCTGGTTATAATCGGCCGGCTTCTGATCCATTCTGATCCGTTACGCTAAGGGAACACCATGGCTTTCCTGCAAGACAAGAAAATCCTGATTACCGGCCTGCTGTCCAACCGTTCGATCGCCTACGGTATAGCCAAGGCGGCCAGCCGCGAAGGCGCGCAGCTGGCATTTACCTACCAGGGCGAGGATATCCGCGAACGGGTGCAGAAACTCGCCGCCGATTTCGGCAGCGCTCCGGTATTGCCCTGCGACGTCACTCAGGACGAGCAGATTGATGCGCTGTTCACGTCGCTAAAGTCGGAATGGGGTCACCTCGACGGCGTAGTTCATTCCATCGCCTTTGCCCCGCGCGAGGCGCTGAAAGGCGAATTCCTCGACGGCCTGACCCGCGATGCTTTCAAGATGGCCCACGACATCAGCAGCTACAGCTTTGCCGCACTGGCCAAGGGCGCGATGCCGCTGATGGCCGGACGCCAGGGCGCCCTGATCACGCTGAGCTACCTTGGCGCCATCCGCACCGTGCCGCATTACAACGTCATGGGCCTGGCCAAGGCCAGCCTCGAAGCCTGCGTGCGTTATCTGGCGACCAACCTCGGACCGCAGGGTATCCGCGTCAACGGCATCTCCGCCGGCCCGATCAAGACCCTCGCAGCGGCCGGCATCGGTGATTTCGGCAAGATCCTGAAATATGTCGAGGAAAACGCACCAATGCGGCGCAATGTCACCATCGACGAAGTCGGCAATGTCGCCGCCTTCCTGCTGTCCGATCTGGCCACCGGCGTCACCGGCGAAATCACCTATGTCGACAACGGTTTCAACACCACTGTCGGCGGCATGGGGGCGGGAGCCTGAACGGCATTCTGATGACGCAATAAAAAAGGGCGGCCGAGGCCGCCCTTTTTCATGCCTGTAACGCGGCTCAGGATTTTTTCTCGACCTGATCCTTGCGGATTTTCACATCTGATTTCTGCTTCAGGCTGGCGAGGTAAGCCGCCAGTTCCGCCTGCCCCGCCACCTGCCGCAGGGTCTGGGCAATGGCGTTCTGCTTGTCCTTGGCGCCTTCACCGGCATCCTGGACCTTGCTGATGCGCACCAGCATGTAAGAACCGCCGGCAACTTCAACACCGGCATAGGCCGGAACCTTGCTGACGTCGGTTTTGAAGGCCTGACGCAGGGCTTCCACCGGAACGCCCTTGGGATCACCGCGGCTGGCCAGCAACGGTGCGCTCCAGGTCACCTGGGCGTCCTTGCCCAGATCCCTGCCTTCCCGCAGGGCCGTAAGGCGTGCGCGGCCATCCTGCGCCGCCAGCTGCCCCGCCTGCTGCAGGGTCAGCTTCTTGGTCAGTGCAGCGCTGATCTGGTCAAAGGGCTGGATTACCGAAGGTTTGTGTTCGATCACCCGTGCCGCCATCAACACGCCGGGCGCCAGTTCGATGGCTTCGCTGTTGCGCTTGTTGTTCAGCACGTCTTCCGAAAAAACGGCATTCAGCAGTTTCGGATTGGCGAGCAGCGGGCTGTCGCCGCCGTTGCGCGAAATCCAGCCGCTTTTCTGCGGCACGGCCTTGATCAGGTCGGCGGCCGGCTTGAGGCTGTCCGACTGCTCGAACAGCGTGGTGCTGAAGCTCTCCGACATTTCGGCGAATTTGCGGCCGGCCTGCTGTTTTTTCAGGTCCGCCTCGATTTCGGGGCGCGCCTCCTCGAAGGACTTGGCCTTGCCGCCGCGCACGTTGGAGAGGCGGATGATGTGATAACCGAACTCGGTTTCGACCGGCTGCGAGATGTCGCCCGACTTCATCGTGAACACCGCGTCATCAAAGGCCTTGACCATCGAACCGCGCTCGAAGAAACCCAGATCGCCGCCATTGGCCGCCGACCCCGGATCCTGCGAATACTGCTTGGCCAGCGCCGCAAAATCTTTCGGGTTCTTTTTCACCTGCGCGTAGATTTCATCAGCCTTGGCCTTGGCTTTTTTCTTGGAGTCGGCATTTCCTTCAGCCGTGATCAGGATATGGCTGGCCTGGCGGGCCTCCTTGACCTCGAAACGCTTCATGTTTTCGTCGTAGGCCTTGCGCACGTCGGCAGCCGAGGGCTGGATCTGCGCAAGAAGCGCTTCGCCGCTGAAAAGGACGTATTCAATACGCACCTGTTCGGGAACGCGGAATTCGTCCTGATGGGTGTCGAAGTATTTTTTCGCCGCGTCGGCTTCCAGCTTGACCTGAGGCAGGAAACGGTCAACCGGCAGCGTGAAATAGCTGACTTCGCGCTGCTGCTCGGAAATGCGCAGCAGATTGGCGGCTTCGGAACGCGACACAAAAGTCGACGCGACAAAGGGATGAGCCGCGTGTTCGCTGACCATGTCCTGGCGGATGCGCTGCTCGAACATCAGTGGCGTCATCGACTGCGCCTTAAGCAGTTGCTCGTACTGCTCATAGGAGAACTTCCCGTCGACCTTGAAGGCGTCGACGCTGGAGACGATATCCTGGATCTGACGGTCGGTAATGACCAGCCCGGCCTTGGCTGCGCGTTCGAACAGCAGTCGCTGCTGCACCAGGTTGTCGAGCACGGCAAAGCGCAGCTCGTTGCTGTCGAGCATCGACGGATCGACACGACCGCCGGCCATGCGCTGCAGGGCGTCCTGACGCTCGCGCAGGGACTGCGTGAATTCTTCCTGGGTAATGCGGTAGTCGCCCACCGAGGCCACGCTGGCGCCGCTGCCGCCGGCACGGAAATAGGAGTCAATGCCAAAAAAGGCGAAAGGCAGCGTAATCAGTGCCAGCAACAGCTGCATCAGACGTTTGTTTTTATGGACAAAATCGTACATGGCTCTCTCTCCAGGGTCCGCAAACGGTCTGCGGATAATAAAAAAGGCGAACCAGGTTCGCCTTTTTTTCTAATGTTGGCGGAGTGGACGGGACTCGAACCCGCGACCCCCGGCGTGACAGGCCGGTATTCTAACCAACTGAACTACCACTCCATTTGCTGCTGTATTCCGCTTATTTACTACCATTTAATAAGTATCCAGTGCTACCGTATTGCTGGTGGGTGCTGACGGGATCGAACCGCCGACATTCGCCTTGTAAGGGCGACGCTCTACCAGCTGAGCTAAGCACCCCGCATCACCATCTGCGAAATACCGTGTGAAACAAAGGGCCGGATTGTAGCCCACTCCGGCCCCGATTTCCAGCTTTGCGGTGCTTAATGCTTGATTGCCGCCGGCGTTACACCTTCGCCCGCCGGGGGCACCGGGACCGCCGCCTGCTCCGGCAGCGCCTCAGGCTTGCGTTCCAGCGCCAGCTCCAGCACCTGATCAATCCATTTCACCGGATGGATGTCGAGCTTGTTCTTCACATTGTCCGGAATCTCTTTCAGGTCCTTCACGTTCTCTTCCGGAATCAGCACGGTCTTGATGCCGCCGCGATGCGCCGCCAGCAGCTTCTCCTTCAGACCACCGATCGGCAGCACTTCGCCGCGCAGTGTGATCTCACCGGTCATCGCCACATCGGCGCGCACCGGTATTCCAGTCAGTACCGACACCATTGCCGTGCACAGGCCGATACCTGCGCTGGGGCCGTCTTTCGGTGTGGCACCTTCCGGCAGGTGAATGTGGATGTCGTTCTTCTGGTAAAAGTCCGGGTGGATGCCCAGGCGCTGCGAACGCGCACGGACAACCGACATCGCCGCCTGCACCGATTCCTGCATGACTTCGCCGAGCTTGCCGGTGGTCGTCATCTTGCCCTTGCCGACCATGGTTGCGGCTTCAATCGAAAGCAATTCGCCGCCGACTTCCGTCCAGGCCAGACCGTTGACCTGACCGATCTGGTTTTCCTTTTCGGCGATTCCGAAGGAATAACGCCGCACCCCGAGGTACTTGTCGAGGTTGCGTGCATTCACCGTGATCTTGCGTTCCTTGCCGCCGCTGACGAGTTCCTTGACCACCTTGCGACAGATCTTGGAGACCTCGCGGTCAAGGCTGCGCACACCAGCCTCGCGCGTGTAATAACGCACGATGTCGCGCAGCGCACTGTCGGAAACCACCAGCTCGTCCGACTTCAGACCATGGTTCTGCATGGTCTTCGGCAGCAGGTGGTTCTCGGCGATGTGAATCTTCTCGTCTTCGGTGTAACCCGACAGGCGGATGATCTCCATCCGGTCGAGCAGCGCCGGCGGAATGTTCAGCGTGTTGGCCGTGGCAACAAACATCACGTCCGACAGGTCGTATTCGACCTCGACGTAATGGTCGACGAAGGTGTTGTTCTGCTCGGGATCGAGGACCTCGAGCAGCGCGGAAGCCGGGTCACCCCGGAAATCCATCCCCATCTTGTCCACTTCATCCAGTAAAAACAAGGGGTTACGAACACCGACCTTGGCCATGTTCTGGAGGATCTTGCCGGGCATCGAACCGATGTAAGTGCGGCGATGGCCGCGGATCTCGGCCTCGTCACGAACGCCGCCCAGCGACATGCGGATGAACTTGCGGTTGGTCGCACGGGCGATCGACTGGCCGAGCGAGGTCTTGCCGACGCCGGGGGCGCCAACCAGACACAGGATCGGCGCCTTCAGCTTGTCGACGCGCTGCTGCACGGCCAGATATTCAACGATACGTTCCTTGATTTTCTCAAGACCGTAGTGGTCCTCGTCCAACACCTTCTCGGCCAGCTTGAGATCGGTGCTGATCTTGCTCTTCTTGCGCCACGGCAGCCCGATCAGCGCGTCGATGTAATTGCGCACGACGGTGGCTTCGGCCGACATCGGCGACATCAGCTTGAGTTTTTTCAGCTCGGCATCGGCTTTTTTGCGCGCGTCCTTCGGCATGCGCGCCAAACGGATCTTTTTCTCGATCTCGTCGATGTCCGCGCCTTCCTCGGTTTCGCCGAGTTCCTTCTGGATCGCCTTCACCTGCTCGTTCAGGTAGTACTCGCGCTGACTCTTTTCCATCTGGCGCTTGACGCGGCCGCGGATGCGCTTTTCCACCTGCAGGATGTCGAGTTCGCCCTCAACCACCTTCAGCAGATGTTCAAGGCGCTGTTTGACGCCGGTCATCTCCAGCACTTCCTGCTTCTGCTCTAGCTTGAGCGGCAGATGCGCGGCGATGGTGTCGGCCAGGCGGCCCGCTTCGTCGATACCAGCGAGCGAGGTCAGGATTTCTGGCGGAATCTTCTTGTTCAGCTTCACGTACTGGTCGAACTGCTGAATCATCGTCCGGCGCATGGCTTCGGTTTCACTGTCCGTGTCCGGTTCGACCTCGATCGGCGTCGCCCGCACGGTGAAGTGTGTCTTGACGTCTTCGATGCTGTGGATGCGCGCGCGCTGGCTGCCCTCGACGAGCACCTTCACGGTGCCGTCCGGCAGTTTCAGCATCTGCAGGATGTTGGCGATGCTGCCGACGTCATACAGGTCCTCGGGCGAAGGCTCGTCCTTGGCGGCGGATTTCTGCGCCACCAGCACGATGCTTTTCCCCGCTTCCATGGCGGTTTCCAGGGCTTTAATCGACTTTGGCCGTCCCACAAAAAGGGGAATGACCATGTGCGGAAACACCACGACATCCCTCAAGGGGAGCAGCGGCATCTCCAACTTGCTGTTTTCATTGCTGATTTGGTCATTCATCGGGGTCACCTGAGAGTTTCAACAGTAATGCAGCTTGGGGCATGCGCCGGTAAATCAAGCGCCGCGCACAAATCATCCCACGAAAGCGGGGAAACCGCTCCCATGCCGTCCTTGCCGGATCGTTGAACTGCTTTGCGGGCCTGGAGCACCCGCCTCCGGTCAGACGGTTGATCCGGCAACTTTGGGCTGGTCCGAATAGATGAGCAAGGGGGCTGCGTCGCTGGTGATGGTGCCTTCGTCGACAACAACCTTGACGACGTTTTCCATCGACGGCAGATCGAACATCGTATTCAGCAGGGTGTGCTCGAGGATCGAGCGCAGGCCACGCGCGCCGGTCTTGCGTTCCATCGCCTTGCGCGAAATGGCCTTCAAGGCGCCGTCACGCACTTCCAGCTCGACGCCTTCCATGCTGAACATCTTCTGGAACTGCTTGAGCAGCGCGTTTTTCGGCTGCGTGAGGATTTCGATCAACGCCGCCTCGTCCAGCTCGGCCAGCGTCGCGATAACCGGCAGACGGCCGACGAACTCGGGAATCAGACCGAACTTGATCAGGTCTTCCGGCTGGCAGTCGCGCAGCACCATCGCGGTGTCGCGGCTGTTGTCCTTGCTACGCACGTCCGCGCCGAAACCGATGCCGCTTTTCTCCGAGCGCGCGCGGATCACCTTGTCGAGGCCATCGAATGCACCGCCGCATATGAACAGGATGTTGGTGGTGTCGACCTGCACGAATTCCTGGTTCGGATGCTTGCGGCCACCCTGCGGGGGCACAGAAGCCGTGGTGCCCTCGATCAGTTTGAGCAGCGCCTGCTGCACACCCTCGCCGGACACGTCACGGGTGATCGACGGGTTATCCGACTTGCGCGAGATCTTGTCGATCTCGTCGATGTAGACAATGCCGCGCTGCGCCTTCTCGACGTCGTAGTCGCATTTCTGCAGCAACTTCTGGATGATGTTCTCGACGTCCTCGCCGACATAACCGGCTTCGGTCAGCGTGGTGGCGTCAGCCATCACGAAAGGCACGTTGAGCAACCGCGCCAGCGTCTGCGCCAGCAGCGTCTTGCCCGATCCGGTTGGACCGACCAGCAGGATGTTCGATTTCGCCAGCTCGACGTCATCGTTCTTGCCGACGTTGCGCAGGCGTTTGTAGTGGTTGTACACGGCCACCGACAGGATTTTCTTGGCGGTGTCCTGGCCGATCACATACTGGTTGAGGATGTCGCGGATTTCGTGCGGCACGGGCAGGTCGGACTTGCTGCCCTTGGCAGCGTCGCCGCCCTGGGTTTCCTCACGAATGATGTCGTTGCACAGCTCAATACATTCGTCGCAAATAAACACCGACGGTCCTGCGATGAGCTTGCGCACCTCGTGCTGGCTCTTGCCGCAGAACGAGCAGTACAGCAACTTTTCACCGCTCACTTTTTCCGTCATACCCGCAACCCTTTGTTCACTGTGTAAATCAGACCAACCGCCGCTTCAATAAATCCGGTATCCGCCTCAGGCCGCAACGGCTTCGCCGCGGCTGCTCAGAACCTTGTCGACCAGACCGTAGTTTACCGCCTGCTCCGCGGAAAGGAAGTTGTCGCGATCGGTGTCTTTTTCGATCTCGGCGACGTCCTTGCCCGAATGCTTGGCGAGAATCGCGTTGAGCTTGGACTTCAGGTAGAGAATTTCCTTGGCATGAATCTCGATATCCGAGGCCTGGCCCTGGAATCCGCCCATCGGCTGGTGAATCATCACGCGCGAGTTGGGCAGGCAGAATCGCTTACCCTTGGCGCCAGCCGTCAGCAGCAGCGCACCCATGCTCGCCGCCTGGCCGACGCACAGCGTCGACACATCTGGCTTGATGAACTGCATGGTGTCGTAAATCGCCATGCCGGCCGTCACCGAACCGCCGGGCGAGTTGATGTAGAACGAAATGTCCTTGTCCGGATTCTCGGACTCTAGGAACAGCAGCTGGGCAATGATCAGGTTGGCCGTTACATCGTTAACCGGACCAACCAGGAACACCACGCGCTCCTTCAGCAGGCGGGAGTAGATGTCATAGGCGCGTTCGCCACGGCCGCTCTGCTCGACCACCATCGGCACCAGGCCGAGGTTCTGCGGTTCCTGCATCATCCCGTACGGCTCGGTAAAGCTCATTGGCCATTCCCCATCAGTTCGTCGAAGGTCACGGCTTCATCCTTGACCTGTGCCGTCGCCAGCGCCCAGTTCACCACATTCTCTTCCAGCGCCACCGACTCGATGTCACGCAGCCGGTCCGGCGACTGGTAGAACCACTTAACCACTTCCTGCGGATGCTCGTAACTCTGGGCCTGCTCTTCGACCAGGGCGCGAACCTGTTCCGGCTTGGCCTGCAGGCTCTGCCCGCGCACCACTTCCGACAGGATCAGGCCGAGAGTCACACGACGCTGCGCCTGCTTCTCGAAAATGTCCGCCGGCAGCGGGATGTTCTCGTTCACCGGAATGCCGCGTGCGGCGAGATCCTGGCGCGCCGTCTGCTGCAACCGTTCGATCTCCATCGAGACCAGCGCCTTGGGTACCTCGATCTTGGTCACTTCCACCAGCGCGTCCATCACGCGCTCCTTGGTCTTCGCCTTCAGCCGTGCCTTGACCTCGCGCTCCAGATTGCCGCGGATTTCCGCACGCATCTTGGTCAGGTCGCCATCCTCGACGCCCAGGCTTTTCGCAAACCCGGCATCGATCGCCGGCAGTTTCGGCGCCGCAACGGCTTTCACCGTCACCTCAAACACCGCGGTCTTGCCCGCCACTTCCTTGCCGGCGTAATCGTCCGGGAACTTCAGATCAAACTTCTTGCTCTCTCCGGCCTTCATGCCCGGCAGGCTCTTTTCGAACTCCGGCAGGAAACGGCCGTCGCCGAGAACCACGCTCTGGTCCTGCGACTTGCCGCCGGCAAACTCCACGCCGTCGATGGTGCCGACGTAATCCATGGTCACGCGGTCGCCGTTTTCGGCGGCGCGGTCCACCGCCTCGTAGCTAACGCGCTGCTTGCGCATGATTTCCAGCGTCTTGTCGATTTCAGCTTCCGTCACCTCCAGCGTCGCCCGGGTCACACTCGCCTTGGCCAAGTCGCCCACAACCACTTCCGGGTAAACCTCGAAAGTCGCGCTATAGCTGAACTCGTTGGCGCCATCAGCTGGCGGCGCAGCATCAAACTTCGGATGGCCGGCAACGCGCAGGTTCTGTTGTGTAACGGCATCGCCAAAGGTTTTCTGCAGGGTGTCGCCCAACACTTCCTGGCGCACCTGCGGTCCGAACTGCTTGACCACCACCGTCAGCGGCACCTTGCCCGGACGGAACCCGTCAATCCTGACAGTACGGGTCAGCCGCTTCAGGCGGCTCTGCACTTCGACATCGATATCCGCCATCGGTACCGTAATGTTCAGCTTGCGCTGGAGTGAACCCAGCGTTTCCAAATTCGCTTGCATCGAAAATTCCCTATTAGTTAATCCGTAGCGCCCTGGTGCGAAAGGAGGGACTCGAACCCACACGCCTTTCGGCGCCAGAACCTAAATCTGGTGCGTCTACCAATTCCGCCACTTTCGCGCTGCAACAACGGCGCCCGGGCCCGTCTAAGCCTGCAATTGCCGGCGCCGGCGTCTTTTGCAACCCCTTGATTGTAATATAATTGCTGCCAAGCAAGGCCTCAGGCTGGCAGCAGCACCCCAAAAATAAGCCAAGCCCTTGATGGAACTCTCTTTTCCGCACCCCGTGGCCGTCGACCATTACGAAAATTTCCCGGTTGCCTCCGTCTTGCTGCCGGCCCGCCTGCGGCGCCCGGTGGGGCTGATCTACCGCTTCGCCCGGGAATCGGACGATTTTGCCGACGAGGGCAACCTGCCGGACGCCGAGCGCTTGGCCCTGCTGTCGACCTTCAGCCTTGAACTGGAACGCATCGAGCGCAAGGAGCCGCCGGGAATCCCGTGGTTCGCCGACCTCGCCGCGGTCATTCACGAACACGGCCTGCCGATCCAGCTCTTCCATGACCTTTTGTCGGCCTTTGCCCAGGACGTCACCACAAAAAGGTATACCGACTACGCCGGCGTCCTCGACTACTGCCGGCGCTCGGCCAATCCGGTCGGCCGTCTGCTGCTGTATCTTTACGACGCCGCCAGCGAACAGAATCTGCAATACTCCGATGCCATTTGCAGCGGCCTGCAACTGATCAATTTCTTGCAGGACGTAGCCATCGACTGGAAAAAAGACCGTGTCTACTTTCCCCAAAACGACATGCTGCACCACGGCGTCAGCGAAGCGCAGATCGCTGCCGGCGATATCGGCGGCAACTGGCAGGACTTGATGAATTTCGAAGTGCAGCGCACGCGTGAGCTGCTGTATTCCGGCAGTCCGCTCGGTCGCGCGCTCAAAGGCCGTATCGGCCTGGAAATGCGCATGATCATCGCCGGCGGCGACCGCATTCTCGAAAAAATCACTGCGGTGCGCGGCGATGTGTTTCGCCACCGCCCCGTGCTGACCAAACCCGACTGGGCACTGATGCTGTTCCGCTCAATGATGTCTTGATCCTGTCATGATCGACCCCCATCAGTATTGCCAGGATAAGGCCGCCGGCAGCGGCTCGAGCTTCTATTACAGCTTCCTGTTCCTGCCGAAGGAACGCCGCCGTGCGATCACCGCGCTCTACGCCTTCTGCCGCGAAGTCGATGACGTCGTCGACGAATGCACCGATCCCGGCGTCGCCCGCACCAAGCTCGCCTGGTGGCGCGAGGAAATCGCCCGGCTCTACGCCGGCAAAGCCCAACACCCGGTCGCGCGCGCCCTGACCGATGTCGTGCATCACTTCAGCATCAATGACAACCAGCTGCTGACGGTCATCGACGGCATGGCAATGGATCTCGACTACAACCGCTACCCGGATTACGACACGCTGAAGCTGTATTGCCACCGCGTCGCCGGCATCGTCGGCCTGATGTCGGCGCGCATTTTTGGTTACAGTGACCCGCGCACCCTGGACTACGCCGCCGAGCTGGGCCTCGCCTTCCAGCTGACCAACATCATCCGCGACGTCGGCGAAGACGCCCGCCGCAACCGCGTCTACCTGCCGCTGGATGAACTCGCGTCCGCCGGCATCGAAGCAGCACAGATCGTCCATGCCAGTGAAACCGTACAGTCGGGCGACGCCTTCCGCCAGTTGATGATACGACAGGTCGAACGTGCACAGACCGCTTACGAATCCGCCTTCACCAAACTGCCGGCCGCCGACCGCAAACCGCAGCTGCCGGGCATCATCATGGCCGCAATCTATCGCACTCTGCTCGAAGAAATCCGCGACGACGGCTGTCGCGTACTTACACACCGCACTTCGCTGCCACCGGCACGCAAGCTGTGGATCGCATTCAAGACCTGGATAAAGGAATAAGGGGGGAAGCAACAAGATGGACCTGCAACTCAAAGGCAAGACCGCACTCGTCACCGGCACCAGCCAGGGCATCGGCCGCTGCATCGCCAAAATGCTCGCCGCCGAAGGCGTGCGGCTATGCATCGCCGCGCGCCGCAAAAACCTGCTCGAAGAACTGTCGAAAGAAATCGTGGCAGCCGGCGGCATCGCCCCCGCCATCGTCGAAACCGACATCATGCAGGAGGGTGCGCCGCAAAAACTGGCCGAGGCCGCGCGCGCTGCGCTGGGTCACATCGACATTCTCGTCAACAGCGCCGGCGGCAGCCGCCCGGCGATTCCCGTCGACGCGCCCGAAGAAGAATGGGAAAGCGTGATGACGCTGAACTTCGTCCGCGTACGCCAACTCACCCACGCCGTGCTGCCCGACATGATCAGCCACAACTGGGGACGCGTGATCAACCTGTCCGGCAAATCCGAGCCCGACTCGCTGCTCGCCGCAACGCCAGCCAAAGCTGCGATTCACGGCTGGTCAAAAGGCCTGTCGCGCAAGGTCGGCAAACACGGCATCACCGTGAACTGCCTCGCCCCCGGCCGCATCATGAGCGAACAGATCCGTCGCAAATACTCCCCCGAATTCCGTGCTCACGAAGAGCAGCACGAAATCCCGGTCGGCCGTTACGGCGAGCCCGAGGAAATCGCAGCGATGGCGGTATTCCTCGCCTCGCCCCGCGGCAGCTATGTCACCGGCACCGTGATTCCGGTCGACGGCGGCATGCGCCGTTTCGCGTTCTGACGGAAATAATGCCGATGATTGCGGTCATTTTCGAAGTGTGGCCCGAATCTGACCGCAAACAGGAATACCTCGATATCGCCGCCGGCGTGATCCGCGATTACGGCATGACCGAACGGGCGCAGACCCCGAAAGACAGTCTCTTCAGACACGATTGATCCGGCAAACCGCCGGAAGGTTACGACAACAACTTGATGTCGAGAGCGCGTTCCGCAAGCCAGATTGCGGCGAGGATCGCGACGAGAACAGAGCCGCCGGCAAAAACCACGCGGGAATAAAAGCGCGTCCTGCGCAGCGCAAAGGCCAGCGGCAGGAATACGGCAACAATACTCAGTTGCCCCAGCTCGACGCCAACATTAAAGCCGAACAGCGAAGACAGCAGCGCATCGCGAGGCAATCCCAGATCGGTCAGCACCGATGCAAAACCAAATCCGTGGATCAAGCCGAAGGTAAAAGCCATCAGCCAGCGCCGTTCATTGACCAGCGGATACAGATTGTTCAGCGCAGCGAACACGACTGACGCCGCAATCACCGACTCCACCAGCCTTGACGGCAAGGCGATGATTTCCAGCGCAGCCAGACTCAGCGTAATCGAATGCGCGACGGTAAATGCCGTCACAACCTTCAATACATCCCAGAACGCCGGCTTGAAACGTTGCGCTGGCACCCAGCGCGCAGCTTCGCGCATAAACACCGCGGGCAACAGCAGCGAAAGCAGGAACAGCACATGGTCGAAACCGATCCAGATGTGCCACACCCCTTCCCGAACATAAGCCACGATCTGTTCGGCCAGCGAAGGCGTCGCCAGATTGAAAGTCTGTTCGGCACGCTCCGGACCGAACACCGCCGTCTGCGTCACGCCGCCGGCTTCGATGCGGGCAAGGCCGCGATGCGTCGGATCGAGATCGAAAAACAGGCCGTAACGGATTTTCAGACTGTCAGCCGCCTGGCAATCGGCGGCAAAACGAATCACCGCATAAGCGCCGTCGCTGTGTCCGTCGACCAGATGATCCGTCGCATGCAACTTGCATGTCGCATCTGCAGATGACAGCTGCAGCCGCGCCAATGCATAAGCCGCCAGCTGGTCATGCCGCGCCGACAATTCACCCCAGGTGATTTCACCATTTCCGTCGGCATCGAGCCCGATCGCGTATTCCAGATCACGCAGCGCGATATCCCACTGCCCCTCGATACGGCTGGACTCGACCTTCACCGCGAGATAACTGTCGCTGGGCTTGTGCGCCTGGGCGACCGTGCTGACCGCCAAGAACAGCAGCATAAGAATCAAGCGCATCACGGCTTGCCCAAGGTCAGCTTCTGCGCGAGAGCCGTCAGCATCGGATCCTCGTGTTTGGATTGCGCCAGCCAATCCAGCACCGGCTGCGCCGCATCACGACGGCCAGCGGCCACCGCCGCCTCCAGCAGGATGCGCGCATCGTAGGGTTCGCGCTGAATCGCCCAGTTCGCCACAGCCAGTTCCAGCGCGCGGGTCTTGTTGCCCTCGACCTTCAGCTGAAAACGCGATTCTTCCTGACGGTGCAGCGTGTCACCGCGCATCGCGGCTGCGGCAAACCGTTCGCGCAGCGTCTGTGAATAAGTCTTGAATTCCGGAATCTTCGTCGCCTGCGCCGCCAGGGTCAGCCGAAGCAGCAGCACGTCGGAACGCACCCAGTCGCGCAGCAGCGCAACAGCTTCTGCGGGACGCCCGGTATCAATCAGGAAATCGCCGTAATTCGACAGCAAATACTGGCTGGTGATGTTCAGCGCCATTGCACGGCGGTAATAGGCCTCGGCATCGGCATTGCGTCCGAGACGTGTCGCCAGATCTGCCATCCGCGTCAGCAACCACAACCGGCCTTCAGGACTGCTGCCGGCATGACGCGCCAGCAAATCAGCCAGTTGGCGTTCCGCCTTCGCCGCCTGCCCGGTCTGGCCGTCGATATAGGCCATGCAGCTCGACCAGTAGAGTTCTTTTTCGCGCAGGCGCATGGTTTCGCAATCGCGCCGTGCGCCGGCGTAATCGGCGAGTACGGTCAGCACCGCGGAACGACCGCTCAGCGTTTCGTAATGCCCAGGGTCGCGTTGCAAGGCCTTCGCAAACAGGTCAAGTGCCGGGGTATATTCATGGCGCCACTGCAGCAGCTTGGCACGCATATAGAGAATATCGGCGGGTGCA
Organism: Burkholderiales bacterium; assembly: GCA_030833315.1. Lineage (GTDB taxonomy): Bacteria > Pseudomonadota > Gammaproteobacteria > Burkholderiales > SG8-41. Next base: position 21,673 of record JAURHM010000021.1, on the reverse strand, counting down.
TTGGCATCGTTCGCCCAGGGCGCCATCGCCGCTTCGGCGTAGCCGATGTAACGCGGATCACCTTCTGCGCCGGCCAGCGCGTAATAGGCGCTCGCGACCTTCATCGTCAGTTCGAGATCTTTCGGCGCCGCCGCCAGTCGGGCGCGATCTGCAGCCAGGCCACGCGCACGCTCATCTCCGCGGTTCATCGGCAGGCGCTCAAGCACGGTAGCGGCGTCAGTCGGACGGAAAGGTTCCGCCGAAACCGTGCCGCTGATCAGCAGCAATGCCAGCCACCGCAAAATTGAATTCATCAACATGTCAGCAGTACAAATAAAAAAGGCAGGGCCTGAGCCCTGCCTTTTACAAGCTGAGAAGAATTACTTCTTGTCGGCTTTTTTCTCTTCTTTCTTGGCTTCAGCTTTCGGCGCGTCTTTCTTGGCTTCAGCTTTCGGCGCGTCTTTCTTGGCTTCAGCTTTCGGCGCGTCTTTCTTCATGCCTTCTTCGTGCTTGGCGGCGATGGCGCCAAAGCTGACAGCGGCGAAGGCGGCGGCGATGATGGCGGCAAACAGTTTGTTCATTTGGAGCTCCTTGAAAATTAAGTTTGAAACACGGCGGCTGCTATTACAGCCACTGGAACCGAAAAACGCGCAGACAGCTCACTGGTTGACAGCCGATAATCCCGCACTGCTCCGCAGGCACCCGGCGAAACTCCCCTGCTGACCGAATCGCGTGGGTCGAATCTTAAACGAAAACAGCAGCTTGCGCCGGTATCCACGAAAATACCCTGTCGCAAGGCAGCGACGACCATACCCGGGCTGTTACATCCACTTACAAATTGGTCACCCTTACCTGGCCGTTTTGGCCAACCCCAGGTCAGTCAGGATTTCCTTGATGTCGCCGTATTCCTCGGCAATGTATTTGGTCGTTTCCGCGCTGTTGCGGTAGCTGTTGGTCATCTGCGCAGCCGCCAGATCGTCGCTCCATTCCTTGCTTTGGGTCAGCGTCTTGAAAGCGTTATCCCAATAAGCGACCTGGGCCGGATTCAGCCCTTTTGGCGCGATCAGCAGGCGCCAGTTGTCCGCCACCATCGGAAAACCCGATTCTTTAGCCGTCGGCAGCTTAGCCAGCGCCCCCGGCAGTCGCTGCGGTGCAGCAATCGCCAGCGGACGAATGGTGCCGACCGCCTGGGCAGAGGCGATCGATGACGCCGAATTGACCCAGACCGCGACATGCCCGCCCAGTGTTGCCGTAAGCGCTTCGCCGCCACCGCCGTAAATCACCACTTTCAGCTTCTTGATGTCGGCGCCTGCCGCCTTGGCCAGCAGGCCTGCGGCGATGTGATTGGCGCCACCCGCACTGCTCGAAGTACCAATGGGCACCGATTCTGGGTTTTCGCGCAGCGCCTTCGCCAGTTCAGCCAGCGTCTTGTACGGCGAATCCGCCTTCACAGCGAAGCCGATGTATTCACTGATCAGCAGCGAGATCGGCGTGAAATCCGAGTAGGACAGCGTGCTGCGGCCGGTAATGTGATTGGTAACGATGTTGTATGACGTCACCTGCAACACATGCGCATCACCGGCTTTAGGACCCATATAGGCCCATGCCACCGCACCGCCCGCCCCCGGTTTGTTGACCACCGTCGAGGTCACCGGCATTGATTTCTGCTCCTGCCAGATTTTCTGTATCAGCCGCGCCGTGCGATCGGTGCCGGTACCCGGCGTTGAACCGACGATGATCTCGATATTGCGTTCGGGCTTCCAACTGCCTTGCGCAGCAGCCATGCCGCTCGCCGCCGCCCCCACCAGTAACACCACTGTCAGACTGATTTTTTTGTTCATCGCGCCCCCCCCTGTTTTATCGCGCCTTATTCTGCACCATCCGGCTGCCCCGCTCGGCAATCATCATCACCGACGCATTGGTATTGCCTGAGGTGATCGTCGGCATCACCGACGCATCGATCACGCGCAATCCATCGATACCGCGCACCCGCAGTTGCGGATCGACCACCGCCGCAGAGTCATCCGCACGGCCCATTTTGCAGGTACCGACCGGATGGAAAATCGTCGTGCCGATCTGACCGGCGGCCTGCACCAGTTCCGCCTCCGATTGAAACTGCGGGCCCGGCATGAACTCTTCCGGGGCATGCGGCTTCAATGCCGCGGATTTATTGACGATGCGCCGCGTCAACCGGATCGCCTCAACCGCCACCCGGCGATCTTCTTCGGTGGACAGGTAATTCGGCGCAATCGCCGGGTGAGCGCGCGGATCATTCGACGTAATCCGCACCGAACCGCGCGAAGTCGGCCGGATATTGCAGACGCTGGCGGTGAAGGCCGGGAATTTGTGCGGCGGCTCGCCGAAGCGGTCCAGCGTGATCGGCTGCACGTGATATTCCAGATTCGGCGTCGCCTGCGCGGGATCGGACTTGGCGAAGGCACCCAACTGCGACGGCGGCATCGTCAGCGGGCCGGTACGTTTGAACGCATACTCCAGCGCCATTTTCGCTTTCGCCCACCAGGAATCGAGCAGCGTGTTCAGCGTCAGCGCATTCTTGACGCGAAAAGCCAGCCGCAGCTGCAGATGGTCCTGCAGGTTGTCGCCCACCGGCAGATCGGCCACCACCGGAATACCGTGCTGCCGCAACAAGGCCGCCGGTCCGACACCGGACAATTGCAGGATCTGCGGACTGCCGATGGCGCCCGCCGATAGAATCGTTTCGCGCGTTGATGTGGCATGTTCAACAACGCCGTTGCGCGAGAACTCCACGCCGGTCGCGCGTTTGCCGTCGAAAGTCACGCGATGCACCAGCGCATCCGTGACCACTTTCAGATTCGGCCGCGAACGCGCCGGATCGAGAAAAGCCCGCGCAGCACTCCAGCGCACGCCGCTTTTCTGAGTGACCTCGAAGCGCGACACGCCTTCATTGTTGCCGCGATTGAAATCCTCCGTCGCCGGAATGCCGGTTTCGATGGCAGCGTTTTTGAAAGCGTCGATGATGTCCCACTGCACGCGCGGCGTTTCCACGCGCAGCTCGCCGCCGGCGCCGTGTTTTTCATCGGCGCCGCGCCAGTGGTCTTCGGCCTCCATGAACACCGGCAGCACCTGCGCCCACGACCAACTTGAATCACCTGTCAATTGCGCCCACTCGTCATAATCGCGCGCCTGACCGCGTAGATAGAGCATCGCATTGATCGACGATGAACCACCGATCACGCGGCCGCGCGGATAGTTGATCGCACGGCCGTTGAGCCCCGCCTCGGCGACGGTCTTGTAGCACCAGTCGGTGCGCGGATTGCCGATGCAGTAGAGATAACCGACGGGGATGCGGATCCACATCCAGTCATCGTTGCCGCCCGCTTCGATCAGCAGCACCGACTTATTCGGATCGGCGGACAGCCGGTTCGCCAGCACGCAGCCGGCACTGCCTGCACCGACGATCACATAGTCATAGCGGCCGAAGCTGCGGGCACCCATAAATGTTCAATATAAACAAATATTTATGAAAATTTATGCCTTGACCAGCTTCTGCACGTTCCAGTTCAGCGAATCGGCGACGTAGATGTTGTCCTGCGCATCCAGCGCGAGGTAATGCGCTTCGCCATACTGATTCGGGCCCTTGCCCTGAGCGCCGGTCGCCGCAAGCAGATTGAGCTCCAGATCGAGCTTCATGATGCGTCCGGTGTGGCCGTGCGCCATCATGATGTGCTTGCTGTCGCTCATCAGAGACAGCCCGCAGGGCGTTCCCGGATGCGCCTTCTCGCGCAGGAACTTGCCGTCCGCATCAAACACCTGTAGCCGCTGGTTGGAACGGTCGGCGATGATGACCCGCCCTTTCGGATCAACCAGCACCGCATGCGGTTGGTTGAACTGGCCGGCTTCCTTGCCATCGCCACCCCAAGTCGTGAGAAAAGTGCCGTCGGGGGCGAACTTGAGCACGCGCGACTCGCCCTTGCCGTGACCCTGCGTTACATAAAACTCGCCCTTCGGTCCGAAAGCGATGTCATTGGGTTCATTGAAGCAGCGGAGATGCCCGGCCTGATGCCAATCGGTGGCGCGCCCCTTCACGCCGAGCACCATCAGGATGCGGCCTTCGGCATTCATCTTGACGACAATATGCGCCACGGTATCCGTGGTCCAAATATTGCCCTGCGCATCGAGCCTGAGGCCGTGCGGATTGTCGAACACGCCGCGGCCCAGCGAACGCAGGTACATGCCCTGCGGGTTGAATTCCATCAGCGCATGTTCATTGCGACTGAAAACCAGAATATTGCCGTTGCCGCGAACCGCCACCGCCGAACAGGGGCCGAAGTTAATGCCCTCCGGCAACTGGAAAATGTCCGGCACGACCTTGTAATTCAACTCCGGTACGTTCTGCTGGACTGCGATGGTCGCGGCTTGAACCATGAACCTCTCCTTGGATGCATTGTTGTTCACTCGCGCGGGCGGCGCGGCAGGTGGCGGGAGAATACCGCGGAATCCGCGCCCGTGGTGACCGCAAACCGGCGATCATCAAGTGATGTAAAACCGTATCCGCAACACAGCCACCCCGCCGGGCGTTCAGGGCTAGAATGCAGCACACCATTGACTCACAGTAGCCCCACCATGCGCCACACCATCATCGCCTGGATTCCCGGCAGCAGCCTGATCGGCCTCGCCCTGTGTACCGCCCCCGCCGCCGCAGAGAACATTAAACCCGGCCCCTGGGAAATCCAGAACAGGATGGGCGGCAGCGGCGACATGGGCAACAAGATGGCCGCCGCCCAGGCAGAGATGCAAAAGCAGCTCGCGGCGATGCTTCCCGAACAGCGCAATCACCTGCAGCAATCCGCCCGCCACCGGCGAAGGCGAATACGCGCTGCTCAGCCCCGAGGACTACACCATGAAAATGAAAACCAACGCACAGGTTGAAGGTAAGGCCGAGAACATGAATATGGAGTCCCAGGCCAAATGGATTTCGAATGACTGCGGCGACCTGAAGCCCGTCAAAGGCTAAGCTTAAAGCAAAGGCCGCGTGCATAAGCGGTCATTACAAACCACCACGAGGACCATCTTGAAAACCGCACTCACTACCATAGCCGGCGCACTGCTGGCGATCAGCATCACCACCCACGCCGCCGATCAGTTCCCGAACAAAGTCATCCGCATGATCGTGCCCCTCGCCCCCGGCGGCACCGGCGACACGCTGGCGCGCACCGTCGGCGAGGAAATGGGCAAACAGCTCAATACCAACATCGTCGTCGACAACCGCCCCGGCGCCGGCGGCCTGATCGGCACCGAAACCGTCGCCAGTGCCGCACCCGACGGCTACACGCTGATCAACGTCAGCCCGTCACACGTCATCAACCCCGCGCTGCACACCCGCAAGACCTACGACCCGATCAAGGATTTCGAAGCGGTGATCCACATCGCCAATACCTACCAGATCATCGTCGCCCACCCGTCCATGCCGGCGAAGACGCTGAAGGAATTGATCGACCTCGCGAAAAAGACGCCGGGTAAACTGTCCTACGGCTCCGCAGGCACCGGCTCGGCGACGCATCTCAACATGGAACTGTTCAAATCCATGGCCGGTGTCGACATCACGCACATCCCCTACAAAGGTAGCACCTTCGCGCGCATGGACACCGTCGGTGGCCAGGTGCAACTCGCAATGGACGGCCTGCTGCCGGTATTGCCGCTGATCAAGGAAGGCAAACTGCGCCCGCTCGGCCTGACCAGCAGCAAACGTTCGCAAATCGCCCCCGACATCCCCACCATCGGCGAAACCGTCCCCGGCTACGCCACTGATACGTGGTACGGCATCCTCGTCCCGGCCAAAACACCCAAACCGATCATCGCCACACTGCACGGCGCCGCACTGAAGGCGATGAACACGCCGGCGACAGCGGCGCGCCTGAAACAACTTGGCACGGACCCGGTGGGCGGAACTTCAGAACAGTTTGCGAAACTGATTGGCAGCGAGGCGAAGCTTTGGGCGAAGGTGGTGCAGGTTTCGGGCGCAAAAGTTAACTAGTGCCATCGAAATCCAGCATGCTCACAGTCGGCTTCACATATACGCGCGAAGACGTATGCAACCTTCTCGGGCACGGGCAGAAGCAGCGCGGCGGAGATTGGTTAAATGGATATCACCGCCATAACGACCACTAATACATCTTTTGCAATGTAGGCATCCCCGGAAGAACAAGCTATGAATACGAGAATCAATGGGAAGGTGAGAAGTTGGTTTGGCACGAAAAAACTCAATCACAATTTAAACAGCCCGCGATACAAAATTTAGCCGCCTTCTTTTGCTTACTTTTCTTGGCGGAGCAAGAAAAGTAACTGGCCGCCGGGCCACCCCCGGCGAAGTTGAAGCCCCGATGTAAACACTTATGTTGCCCCTCACCCCAACCCTCTCCCCGTAAAGCTAAAGGGAAAAGGGAAAAAGCACTTACGCATATCCGCCTTCTATAATGTCGCCACCATCAAGGCACCACAGCGAGTCCAAAATGCAAACCAAAATCCCCTGCGTCATCATGCGCGGCGGCACCTCCCGCGGTCCTTTCCTCATACAGGACGACCTCCCTAGCGACCCCGCAACCCGGGATGAAGTCCTGCTCGCCATCATGGGCTCCCCCCATGAAATCCAGGTCGACGGCATCGGCGGCTCACACTCGGTGACCAGTAAGGTCGCGATGATCAGCAAATCCAAACGCCCCGACGCCGACATCGATTATTTTTTCGCGCAGGTACAGATCCACGAGAAGTTCGTTGACACCAAACCGACCTGCGGCAACATGCTGGTCGCCGTCGGCCCCTTCGCCATCGACGCCGGTCTGGTGCCGGCACAGGACGGCGAAACGAAAGTGCGTATCCACAGCGTCAACACCGGCGCGCTGGTCGAGGCCATCGTGCAGACGCCCGGCAAACAGGTGCAGTACGAAGGCGACGCTGCTATCGACGGCGTGCCTGGCACCGCGTCGCCGGTGGGCATCAATTTCAGCGAGGCCATCGGCGCGGTCACCGGCAAGCTGCTGCCGACCGGCAAGCCGCGTGACGTTATCGACGGGGTGGAAGTGAGTTGCGTCGATATCGCGATGCCCATCGTGATGATGCGCGCAGCCGATATGGGCAAGACCGGGTATGAAAGCGCAGTAGAACTGGATTCTGATCGCGCGCTGATGGACCGCATGGAAGGCATCCGCCGCAAGGCCGGCGTGCTGATGGGCATGGGCGATGTGTCAAAAAACGTCGTCCCGAAAATCGCCCTGCTCGCCCAGCCGCGCCAGGGCGGCACGATCAGCTCGCGTTATTTCGTGCCCGAGACCTGCCACAAATCGCATCCGGTCACCGGCACGGTGTGCATCAGCGCCGCCTGCGCGATCCCCGGCACGCTGGCCGCGGAGATCGCGCCGCTGAAGCCGGCGCCGCAGGGCATGGTGAAAATCGAACATCCGTCGGGAATGATCCTGATTGATCTGGATGCCGATTTCAGCAACGGCAAACAGGAGCTGCGCCGAGCCGCACTGGTGCGCACCGCACGCCGTATTTTCGAAGGCCTGGTCAACGTGCCGTCGAAAATCTGGGCCGGTAAATCGGCCGCTGCCAAGCGCGCCGCCTGAGTCTTCATTGATGACGGCTAAAACAGTCGCTGTCATCGGCGGCGGCTACGCCGGCATGGCCGCGGCGGTGGAACTCGCCGGCCACGGCGTTCCGGTCTCGGTGTTTGAAGCAGCACCCGCATTGGGCGGGCGCGCGCGCCGCGTCACTGTCAATGACACGGCGCTCGACAACGGACTGCATATACTGATCGGTGCCTACTCGGAAACGCTGCGCCTGATCGACAAGGTCGCACCCAAGCGGGATTCCTTCCTGCGCCGCCCCCTGGACCTGCAGATCCACAACCGGTTTCATCTGCGCGCGCCCAAGTTGCCCGCGCCGCTGCATGTGGCCGGGGCGCTGTTCACCGCGAAAGGCCTGTCGTTCGACGACAAACGCGCCGCCGCGCGCTTCATGACCGCGATGAAGGCCATCCGTTATCAGCTGGCGCAGGACTGCACGGTCGAAGCCCTGCTCGCGGAAAATCAGCAACCAATTGTTTTAATTGACTATTTATGGGCGCCACTGTGTTTGGCCGCACTCAACACGCCGCTGCAGCGTGCTTCAGCACAGGTCTTCCTCAATGTCCTGCGCGACAGCCTCGGCGCGGGCCGCGCGGCCAGCGATCTGCTGCTGGCGAGATCCGACCTCACTGCGCTGTTTCCGAAACCGGCGGCCGAATACGTGCGCGCCTGCGGCGCACAGGTAGAAGTCGGCGCTACCGTCGAGCGCATCACGCGCGACGGTTCACGATTTGCCTTGCAGGTGCAAGGCCATGCACGGCAATTCGATCGGGTGATCTGTGCCGTCGCCCCGCATCGAGTCTCGCCACTGCTCGCGGACATCGCGGAACTGCAAGGCGCCGCGAAGCAGATCGAAGCGCTGCACTACGAACCGATCCATTCGGTATGGCTGCAGTTCAATGGCGCCGTTCGCCTGCCCGCGCCGATGATCGGCCTCGCCGACAGTCCCGCACAGTGGCTGTTTGATCGCGAGGCGATCTGCGGCCAGCGCGGACTGATCGGCGCGGTGATCAGCGCCTCGGAAGACCAGATCGGCGAAGCGCAGGACGAACTGGCAAAGCGGGTGGTCGCCGATATCGCCAGGGCTTTCGGTCCGCTGCCGAAGCTGCTGTGGCATCGGGTGATCGCCGAAAAACGCGCCACCTTCAGTTGCACGCCAGGCCTCCAGCGCCCTGAAGCTGAGACGCCCTGCCCCGGATTTGTACTGGCCGGCGACTATGTGGCCGGGGATTACCCCGCGACCATTGAGGCTGCAGTTCGCAGCGGCATCGCCGCGGCCGGGCTGATCCGCTGATTCCGCGGGTCGGCAGCGTATAATCCCATAATAAATCATCAACATGGAGAGGGTAATGGCCGAACGCGAAGCCATGGAATATGACGTCGTCATCGTCGGTGCCGGTCCCGCCGGCCTCGGTGCGGCGATCCGCCTGAAAAAGCTGGCTGCGGAACAGGGCCGCGAGGTTAATGTCTGCGTCCTCGAAAAAGGCTCGGAAGTCGGCGCGCACATTCTCTCCGGCGCAGTGATGGACCCGATCGCACTGAATGAACTGATTCCTGACTGGAAAGAAAAAGAAGCACCGCTCAATGCGCCGGTCAGCGAAGACCGTTTCATGATTCTCAGCGAAACCGGCGCCTTCAAGATTCCTTCGGGGCTGCTACCCGAGTGCTTCCAGAACCACGGGAACTATGTTGTCAGCCTCGGTAACGTCGTGCGCTGGATGGGCCAGCAGGCCGAAGCACTGGGCGTGGAGATTTTCCCCGGCTTTGCCGCCGCTGAAGTGCTGTTCCACGAAGACGGCCGCGTCAAAGGTGTCGCCACCGGCGACATGGGCATCGGCCGCGACGGCCAGCCCACCGACGCACATCAGTTCGGCATGGAACTGCATGCCAAATACACCTTCTTTGCTGAAGGCTGTCGCGGCCATCTCGGCAAGCAGCTGCAGGAAAAATTCCATCTCCGCGAAGGCGTCGATCCGCAGGTCTACGGCATCGGCCTGAAAGAGCTTTGGGAGATCAAGCCGGAGCTGCACCAGCCCGGTTTGGTGATCCATACCGCCGGCTGGCCGCTGGAGAGCGACACCTACGGCGGCTCCTTCCTGTATCACCTCGAGAATAATCAGGTCGCCATCGGTTATGTCGTCGGCCTCGCCTACAAGAATCCATACCTGAGCCCTTACGAGGAATTCCAGCGTTACAAGACACATCCGGAAATCCGCAAATTCTTCGAAGGGGGCAAACGCATTTCCTACGGCGCGCGTGCGATTGCCGCGGGCGGCCTGCAATCGCTGCCCAAGCTGACCTTCCCCGGCGGCTGTCTCGTCGGTGATGATGCCGGCTTCCTCAATGCCTCGCGCATCAAGGGCAGCCATGCCGCGATCAAGTCGGGCATGCTCGCCGCCGAAGCGGCCTTCGCGGCGCTGGCTGCGGAAACCCCGGCGCCCGAGCTGTTGGCCTATCCGGAATCGTTCAAATCAAGCTGGCTGCATGACGAGTTGCACCGCGCGCGCAACTTCAAGCCGTGGATGAGCAAGGGCCTGTGGATGGGCACGCTGATGGTCGGTATAGACCAGGTGCTGTTCCGCGGCAAGGCGCCGTGGACGCTGCACCACGACCACGCCGATCACGAATGCCTGCGCCCGAAAACCGAATACACGCCGATCAGCTACCCTAAACCGGATGGCGTGCTGACCTTCGACCGGCTGTCGTCGGTATTCATCTCCAACGTCAATCACAATGAAGACCAGCCGATCCATCTGACGCTGAAGGATGCGTCGGTACCGGTTAACGTGAATCTCGCACTGTATGACGCCCCCGAGCAGCGTTACTGCCCGGCCGGCGTTTATGAAATCGTGCGCAACGACGACGGCAGCAATCCGCGGCTGCAGATCAATGCGCAGAACTGTGTGCACTGCAAGACCTGCGACATCAAGGATCCGACGCAGAACATCGTCTGGGTAACGCCGGAAGGCGGCGGCGGCCCCAATTATCCCAATATGTAACCAAGCAAAGGCCGCCGGCGGCATTGGCGGCCCCATGGAGCCAGCAGCAGGATGAAATTCCTGTTCAAACTATCGTTGTTACTGAGCAAGCGCCGGGTAAAAACCGTGCTGTCGCTGGTGCTCACGCTCACGCTCGGGCTGATGGTCATTGCGACCATCTATTTCACGCTGTTCGACCTGCAATGGCTGGCCTTCCTCGGCGGCGTCCTGTTTGCCGCTGTGCTGTCGATGGCGAGCCAGGCCTCGAAAGCGGAATGGTTGATCATCCGCCGCACCACGCAACTGGAGCGCGCACGCGAGGATATCAAACGCGAAGCCGCCCGGCGCAAGATCGCCGAAGACGCCATTCGCGCCACCGATACCCGCATGCGCATGGTCTTCGACCTGATGCCCTCGCCAATAATGTTCGTCGACCGCGACCTGCGCATCCATGAACACAACACCGCCGCCAAAACCCTGACACGCATCCCTGATGTGCGCATCGAGAACCAGCTGTTGCGCGACATCGTCGGCGCGCAGTACATGGAAATCCTGCCGCACTGCCGGGAAGCACTGACCGGCACCAAGGTCGAATACCAGATCCTCTGGCCCAACGGCGAGAACTACCGGGTAAAGCATGTACCGCACCCTGTCGGCACCGACCACCCGCTCGGCTTTTATATGGTGATGCTGTCGATGAACGCGCCGGCAGCAGCGCCGACCGTACCCCGCGAGAATACCGCCGAGAACAACAGCACGTACGCCGATGCGCACGCAGCAATCACCAGCGATTCCGGCGAAACCCTGTACCTGCACTCCATCGGCGAGCAGCTGATGGGCGGTGACGATCCGCGCGGCAAGCTGATCCAGGCGATTGAACGCGACGAATTCATCCTGTTTGCGCAGAAAATCCTGCCGCTGAAACCCTTGCCCTTCGACAACGGCAGCTACGAAATCCTGCTGCGCCTGAAGGAGGAGGAAGACAACCTGCTGCCGCCCGGCGGTTTCATTCCGGTGGCGGAACGTTACGGCCTCACCGAAGACATCGACCGCTGGGTGATCCGCACGGTGTTCAGCTGGTCGATGCAACAGAAGCGGGACCATCCGGAATGGGACATCCCGATGTACTGCGTGAACCTGTCCGAAAGTTCTGTCGGCAGCATGGAGTTCGCGCGTTATGTGCGCACCGAGTTGCAGCGCAGCGGCTTCCCCGCCTCGCAGCTATGCTTCGAAATCGGCGAACTCGACACCATTGCCCACCATGCCAACGTCGCGAGTTTTATCGCCGCGCTGAAACCGGTGGGCTGCCGCGTCACCGTCGATGCGTTCGGCAGTATCAAGCTGTCATTTGCCCACCTCAGCGGGCTTCCGGTCGATTTCATCAAGATCGACGGCGTGCTGATCCAGAACCTGTTCAAGACGCCGATGATGATGAACAAACTCAAGGCCATCGTCGAGATCAGCGAAAAACTCGGCGTGCGCACCATTGCCGAATTCGTCGAGGATGACAAAACGCTGGTGGCACTGAAGGAAGCCGGGATTGATTACGCCCAAGGCTTCGGCATCGACCGCCCCAGTCCGATCAGCAAGGTCTTGGACAGAAAAGCCTGAGCGGACCGCATCCTCCGACCCGCGCAGAGCATTTCATAAATATTTGTTTTTAAATAACTTTTTAAAAAGACTCAAACACACCGGCAGCCCCCATGCCGGTGCCGATGCACATCGTCACCATGCCGAAACGCTTCTGGTGGCGGCGCAGCCCGTGCAGTAGCGTAGCAACGCGGATTGCGCCGGTGGCACCCAGCGGATGACCGAGCGCAATCGCACCGCCCAGCGGATTAACTGTCGCCGGATCAAGTCCGAGCTCACGGATCACCGCCAGCGATTGCGCGGCAAACGCTTCGTTGAGTTCAATCCAGTCGAGTTGCTCTTTGCTGAGTCCCGTCTGTTGCAGCACCCTCGGGATCGCCTTGACCGGACCGATACCCATGATATCCGGCGGCACGCCCGCCACCGCGTAACCAACAAAACGGCCCAGCGGCTTTAGGTTGTAACGTTTCACCGCAGCCTCGCTCATCAGCACCACGGCGCCGGCGCCATCCGACATCTGCGAGCTGTTGCCGGCAGTGACACTGCCCTTGACGGTGAAGGCCGGTTTGAGTTTCGCCAGTGCCTCCAGCGAAGTATCGCGGCGCGGACCCTCATCCTGTTCGGCGCGGCGGGTCCTGACGGTGATTTCGCGCGTTTTCAGATCGGGTAGCCGGTCGTTGATGTCATACGGCGTGATCTCGTTTTTGAATTCACCACCATCAGTGGCCCATACCGAACGGCGATGACTTTCCGCGGCAAACAGGTCCTGGTCCTCGCGGCTGATTTTCCACTGCGCGGCGACGCGTTCGGCGGTGATACCCATGCCGTAGGCGATGCCGACATTTTCATCTTTCGCGAAAATGTCCGGGCTGAAGCTCGGCTTGTTGCCGCCCATGGGCACCATGCTCATGCTTTCGGTGCCGGCGGCGATCATCACATCGGCCTCGCCGATGCGGATGCGTGTAGCGGCATCGGCCACCGCCTGCAGTCCCGATGAGCAGAAGCGATTGAGCGTCATGCCCGGCACGGTATAGGGCAGTCCGGCGAGCAGCAGGCCGATGCGGGCGACGTTCATTCCCTGCTCGCCCTCCGGCATCGCACAGCCGGCGATAACATCGCCGATTTCATGCGGATCAAGCCCGGGGCACTGCGCCACCGCGCTTTTCAGCACATGGGCCAGCAGATCGTCGGGGCGCACGTTTTTCAGCATGCCGCGCGGCGCCTTGCCCACCGGCGAACGGGTTGCGGCAACGATATAAGCGTCCTGCAGGGATTTGCTCATCTCAGTTCCCTCATCTCAATTCCTTAGGGGTTTACCGTTCTTGAGCATGTGCTCAATGCGCGCTTGCGTTTTCTCGGTCGCCATCAGTTCCATGAAATGCTGCAACTCGAGATCGAGCAGCCATTGTTCATCAACCAGGCTGCCGGCTTCGACATCGCCGCCGCACATAATAGTGGCGACCTTACCGGCGATCAGGCGATCGTGTTCGGAGATATAACCGCCGGCATACATATTCTCGACAAAGGCACGGATGGTCGCGATGCCGCTGCGACCCAGCACTGGAATCGCTTTGGCGCGCATCGGCGGCCGGTAACCGGCAGCCGCCATCGCGCGCGCTTCGGATTTGGCGATTTCCAACAACTCAAAACGATTCATCACCACGCGGTCAGTCGGCCGCAGATAACCGATCTCGCGCGCATGTTCGGCGCTGCGGCTGACTTCGGCCATTGCCACTGCCTTGAAGTATTTCTGCAGAAATGGCGAGATGTCGCCGCCCTTGGCTTCCGCCGCAGCGCGCATCGCAAATTCCTTACAGCCGCCGCCCGCGGGCAGCAGGCCGACGCCGACTTCCACCAGCCCGATATAACTTTCCAGCGTCGCCACCGCACGGTCGCAATGCATGATGAATTCGCAACCGCCGCCCAAAGCCAGACCATCCACAGCGGCCACTGTCGGCACCATCGAGTACTTGAGCATCTGCGTTGTCACCTGGAACTGCTCGACCAGATGCTCGACTTCGGCGAGTTTTTCGGCCATCAGCTGGTCGGCAACGCCGATGTGCCGCGCCGCCTTCAGCGCCAGCGATTCAGCCTCGCGTCTGACGTTCTTGAAAAGCTTGCCCAGCGCCGAGGGCGCCGCGCGCTTTTCGCCACCGCCTGCCGGCGTCTTTTTCAGATTGGCGCCAACCGAAAACGGTGCTTCGGTCTGCCAGATTACAAGGCCGGCGTAATTGCGCTCGGTTTCGGCGATCGCCTGTTGCACGCCTTCCAGCACCTCATCGCCGATGGTGTGCATGCGGCTTTTGAAACTGACAATGGCGATGTCGTCGCCGGTGTGCCAGCAGCGTATGCCGTTGGTTTCGAAAATGGTCGAACCGTAACGCCGCTCCTCCCCCACCAGCTTGTCAGGGAAAGGCTGGCGGCGGTATACCGGCAGCGCCGAACGCGGCTGGTAGGCATCAGGTACCGGCGCAAAGGAACCGTCGGGGCGGTGCACGCCAGCGCGCGAGGGATTGAGCACCCAGGCCGGAAGCGGCGCATTGACCATGGTATGCCCGGCGGCGATATCTTCCACAATCCAGTCGGTGATCTGACGCCAGCCCGCCGACTGCCAGATCTCAAAGGGGCCGGTGTCCCAGCCGAAACCCCAGCGAATCGCGAAATCGAGGTCACGCGCGTTGTGGGCAATTGACGCCAGATGCAGCGCGCAGTAATGGAAGCTGTCGCGAAAAATCGACCAGATGAACTGGGCCTGCGGATGCGTCGAGGCATGCAGCTGTGCGAAACGTTCGGCGACGTTTTTATTTTTTAGAATCTCGACTACCGCGTCATCGGCCTTGCCGTCAGCATTGCGGTAGGCACCAGAATTCAAATCCAGCACATGAATGTCGCGGCCAACCTTCTGGTAAACACCCTTGCGTGATTTCTGCCCCAGCGCGCCCTGATCTATCAGTCCCTGTAGCCAGGCCGGTACGCCATAGTATTTGTGCCAGGGATCTTCCGGCAGGGTGTCGCGCATGGTGTGCACGACATGGGCGAAGGTGTCGAGGCCGACCACATCGGCGGTACGGAAGGTCGCGCTGCGCGGGCGTCCGATCAGCGAGCCGGTCAACGCATCGACGGTATCAAAACCCAGCCCCAGGCGTTCGGCATGGTGGATGGTTGCCAGCATCGAAAACACGCCGACGCGATTGGCGATAAAGTTCGGCGTGTCCTTGGCACGCACTACGCCTTTGCCCAGCGTGGTGACGAGAAAACGCTCCAGTTCATCCAGAATGCCAGGGGCGGTGCCGTCGCAGGCGATGAGTTCGACCAGATGCATGTAACGCGGCGGATTGAAAAAGTGCACACCGCAGAATCGCGGACGCCGCTGCTCGGGGAAGGACGCCGCCAGACGGTTGATCGACAGGCCCGAGGTATTGCTGGCGAATATCGTGTGTTCGCCAAGGAACGGTGCGACCTTGCGATAGAGGTCGGCCTTCCAGTCCATGCGCTCGGATATCGCCTCGATGACGATGTCGCAGTCACCCAGAGCTTCAAGATGCTGGTCGTAATTCGCGGGTTCGATCAGGTCCGCTACGTCTTTGGTGGCCAGTGGCGAAGGCTCGAGCTTTTTGAGGTTGGCGATAGCCTTGAGCACATTGCCGTTGGGGTCGCCTTGCTTCGCCGCCAGCTCGAAGAGCATGACCGGGACGCGCGCATTGATCAGGTGGGCGGCAATCTGCGCGCCCATGACGCCGGCGCCGAGAACGGCGACCTTGCGCACCACGAGTGGGGATTGGGACATGGATTGGGCTCCTTGATGCGTGCGTTGATTTTAGCAC
Organism: Burkholderiales bacterium; assembly: GCA_030833315.1. Lineage (GTDB taxonomy): Bacteria > Pseudomonadota > Gammaproteobacteria > Burkholderiales > SG8-41. The sequence continues at coordinate 5,698 of JAURHM010000021.1, read as the reverse complement.
GCGTGCCGCCGGCCCCACGCACTGCAACATAGGCGGCAAGGCGCAAAAAAGGGCGGCCCGCAGCGGCGGCATTATTGATTGTCGCGTCCTTGACGAACTCGTGGGCGTAACCGACATCCAGAGTTCCGGACTGTTTCATCTTGTACTGAACGACGAAGGCCAGTCAGGTGCTGTGCTGGTCCGGTAGTCGAGCAGCGCGATCAACAGCGTATCGTTGATTTTGTAGCCCAGCGAAGGATTAAGGTTGATGGACTTGATTGAAGAATCGAGCGCGACTGTCTGGCCCTGCCAGACAGGGAGAGAATTCCGCACTGAGATCGAAGGTTACATTCACCGCAAAACCAAAACACAATTGCGGGCCGATATCCATTTTGTAAAAAAGTATTGGTAATGAATGCCAGATCGCCGCCATCACCGCCGTTACCCGTACCGAGAACACCGGGAACCGTCGAACCGTTGGCAGTGAAACCAAAAAGAAACGTGAAGGATGCTTGAAGATAAAGGAATTCACTGCGCCGTCGCCACCCGCCCTTTGGCCAGCCGCACCGCGAGCAAACTCCCCGCCAGATCCACCTGGAACATCATCCAGCCGCCGAAGATGTCGCCGGTGTGGCTGGCATCGGAAGGCATCGGTATGACCCGTAACGTGGGTTCCCTGCCTTCGGGCAAGCTAATCGTCTCGGTGTTCATCGTATTTTTATGCCCCTTGCTTAATGACCGGCATACATCCGGTCGATTTCGGCGTTGAATTTCTCCAGCACCTTGGCGCGACGCAACTTCATCGTCGGCGTCAGCAAGCCGTTTTCGACAGTCCACGGCTCCAGCGTCGCGGTGATCCGGCGTACTTGGGCATAACCCGGGAAATCGGTGATCTGCGCCGCCACATGCCGCAGGATCAGTTGCTCGGCATGTTCCCCGCGCAGCAGGTTTTCATTGAGCGAATCGATGCCGGCTTGCGATGCCAGCTTGCGCCAATGGTCGGTATTGAGCACTGCCATCACCGTCAGATAAGGCTTGCCTTCGCCGAGCAGGATGACCTGCTCAAACAGCGGATCGCGCATGATCGCAGCCTCCATGTCGGAGGGCGGCACTTTTTCGCCATTCGACAGCACGATGATTTCCTTCAGACGCCCGGTAATAAAGACATGGCCCTGCTCGCCGATGCGGCCGGTGTCGCCGGAGTTGAGCCAGCCATCGGACTGGATCATCGACCGCGTCGCTTCCTCGTTGTTCCAGTAGCCCATCATCACGTTGGGACCGCGGATCAGCACCGCATTCTTGTCACCAAGTTTGACTTCGACGCCGGGCAACGGCAGGCCGACCGATGAGGGTATATTGCTCCACGGCGGATTGGCGCAGGCCACAGGACTGGTTTCTGTCAGGCCGTAACCCTGCAAGATGGGCAGACCGAGGCCGATGAACACCCGGGAGATGCCAGGCGGCAACGCCGCGCCGCCGGACAGCGCATAACGCAGGCGGCCACCCAGACGTGCCAGTACCTTGTCGGCAACCAGTTTTTTAAGCAGCGGCCACAACAGGAAGGACGGCTGCCAGGGCGCGCGACCCTGCGCATGCTCGAAGAGGGCAAATCCGGTTTCCGCGGCGAACAGGAACAGTTTTTTGCGCAGTGGCGAACCTTCCTCGAGCTTGGCGCAGATCGCACCCCAGATGCGCTCATAAATGCGCGGCACCGAAATCAGCATCGTCGGCCGGATGGTCTGCAGGTCTTCGGCAAGCTGCGGGATCGAGCGCGCATAAGCCGTCGTCGAACCTGCCATCATCGTCAGGTAATAACCGCAGGTGCGTTCAAAGGTATGTGACAGCGGCAGGAAGGACATGAAGATATCGTCATGGCCTGTGGCAAGCACCTGCAGACAGGCGGCGGTGTTGGACAGGATGTTGTCATGCGACAGCATCACACCCTTGGGCTGGCCGGTGGTACCCGAGGTGTAAACAATGGTCGCCAGCGTGTTACCGGGGCGCGCGACATGCCGCGTCTTTCCGCCGTCCGCCGGCAACCATTCGCCGATCCATTTGAAACGTTCATCACCGGGCGAAGACTGCAGCGCGTTCACCGACAGAAAGCGCAGCACTCCGCGCAAATCAACTGCAACATCGCGCAGCGACTGCCACTGCTCATCACCTTCGAGCAGCAGCACCTTGCAGCCGGCGTTGTTGAGGATGTAGGCGACGTTGTCGGCGCGGTCCTGGGGATATAGCGGCACCACCACCAGGCCCAGGCCCAGGGCGGCCTGATCGAACATCACCCACTCCGGCGAATTGCGCAGCATCACCGCGACACGTTCACCGGGTTGCAGGCCGTCACGTTCCAGCGCCGCCTGCCAGCGCGCGACCTGACGGTCGATCTGCGCCCAGCTGTAATCCCGCCAGTTGCGATGCTGGTCGTTATAGGCCTTGTAGGCCACCAGATCCGGCGTGCGTTTCACCCGTTCATCGAACAGGCCATCTACCGTCACGGCGGCAGCCATCGGAATGACATGCGATAAATCTTTGTTTTTATTAACGTTTTTATTCACATTTCTACTCCAGCGGCCGGGCAATAAGTCGATAAAGAAGTCCTGTTGAAGCGGCCCGTCCGGCCTGACGGCATAGGCATCGAAGACGGTGCCCCCCCTCCTCCGGCAGCACGGCTTCGTCGATTTAGAAATGGCCGGTGGCGCTGCGGCTGCCGCGCCGGAAAACCGCGTGCGCGGCGTCGGCCATGATAGCGGGTTTGCGGCTGGCCTTCATGATCGCCACTTGGAAATTGACTTCAATAGCCGCCGTCGCAATCGTAGTGCGCGGCCACATAGAATTCACCGAGATGCCCTGCGAGCGAAACTCGCCGGACATTCCCAGCGTACACATACCCGTGCCATATTTGCCATGGTGTGGGTGACATGCCCCTGGAACCACTGCGTCTTCATGTTCAGCCGCGGCGCGAGATTGAGAATATGCGGATTGGCCACCTTCGCCAGGAAAGGCAAACAGGCCTGCGAACACAGAAAAGTACTTCGTACGTTGACCCCGAACATCAGATCGAAACGTTTGGCTGCCGTTTCCGCCGTCCCGGTGAGCTGGATGGCGCGGCCGATGCCGCGGCTGGCGCCGGTGATGATACGGTTTTGCCGCGCAGATCACTCATGGCGGCTCAGGTTTTCTGCTACCCCTTTGCGCGCCAGCGCCTCGAAGGTCACCGCCTGCGTGGTCTGGTACAGCTCGGAGCGGCCAAAATCCTTGGGGAAATCATCCACCATGATCGCCTTGCGACGCAGTTCGGCGGCACACTGCAGCAGATCGGATTCCTCCTGCGTGATCACGCCGTACCTGAAGCCTTCAGCCGCGATCTGATCGGCATAACGGCCCGCGATACGGCCGGCCTGCTGCGCGGCACGCAGCTTGGATTCGACCGGTTCTGCGGCAATCGCCGCCGCCAACGCCGACTCCAGCGTGCGCAAGGCGTCGTTTTCGTCGCTGGAAATAAATACGCCGCGCGTTAGGCGATTGCGCGACGGCCCCGGCGTCATCATCAGGCGCACGACATCATGGCCCAGCGGATCGCGCGGCGGTGCAAACTCGCGGCCATAAGGCATCACCACCGGGAAAGTCAGCACGCGCAGCAGCCAGGCGGCGACCGGCCAGGGCAGGTTCTCAAAAATCGAATAAAACGATTCCTCGATGCGGTTCAGGCAATCGAGCAGGCCCCAGCGCACCAGCGGCAGGTCTTCAGCGGGACGGCCATCATCCTCGTAACGCTTCAGCACGGTCGACGCCAGATACAACTGGCTCAGCACATCACCGAGGCGCGCCGACAGGCGTTCCCGGCGTTTCAGCGTGCTGCCGCAGAGAAACATCGCCACATCCGCAGTCAACGCAAAGGCGCTGGAGAGCCGGGTCAACTGCTGATAATAGTGGCGCAGTTCCGGCGCGCCGGGCACGGCGGTCAATCGCCCGCCGGTCAACCCCATCCACAACACCCGTGCAACGTTGGACAGCGTGAAGGAGATGTGACCGAAGAAGGCCTGATCGAGCGCACGCACCGCCTTGCCCAGATCGGTCTCTCGCGTGGCTTCGATTTCCTTCAGCACCCAGGGATGACCGCGGATCGCGCCCTGGCCGAAGATGATCATGGTACGCGTCAGAATGTTGGCGCCCTCGACGGTGATCGCAATCGGCGTCTGTATGTAAGCACTGGCGAGGTAGTTGCTCGGCCCCATGCAGATGCCCTTGCCGCCATGAACATCCATCGCATCATTGATAACCTGACGACTGCGTTCAGTCAGGTGATATTTGACGATCGCCGACACCACCGACGGCTTTTCTCCAAGGTCAATGGCGCCCGCCGTCATCACCCTCGCCGCATCCATTACATACAGATTGCCGGCGATGCGCGCCATCGCTTCCTCCACCCCTTCAAAGCGGCCGATTGACAGCTTGAACTGCCGGCGCACGCGACCGTAGGCGCCGGTGGTCAGCGCCGCCAGTTTGGAAATGCCGACGCCGTTGGCCGGCAGTGAAATCGAACGTCCTGCCGCGAGGCAGTTCATCAGCATGGTCCAGCCCTGCCCGGCCTGCTCGATGCCGCCGATGATGCAATCCATCGGCACGAACACATCCTTGCCCCAGTTGGGGCCGTTCATGAAGGTCGAAGTCATCGCGCGATGGCGGCGGCCGATATGCACGCCAGGCGTGTCGGTCGGCACCAGTGCCAGCGTGATACCGAGGTCGTCCTGCCCATTTTCTCCGTTAGTGAGCAGATGATCCGGGTCATACAGACGGAAGGCTAATCCAAGCAATGTGGCTACCGGACCCAGCGTGATGTAGCGCTTCTCCCAGGTCAGGCGAATGCCCAGCACATCGCTTTTGCCTTGCCACTCACCTTTGCAGACCACACCGAAGTCGGGAATGCCGCCGGCATCGGAACCGGCTTCCGGACTGGTCAATGCAAAGCAAGGCATCTCCAGCCCCTTGGCCAGCCGCGGCAGGTAATAGTCTTTCTGTTCTTTTGTGCCGTAATGCAGCAGCAGTTCGGCCGGCCCCAGCGAGTTGGGCACCATCACCGACACCGCGGCGGTGCCGCTGCGCGTGGTCAGCTGCAACACCACCTGCGAATGCGCCAGCGCCGAAAAGCCCAGTCCGCCGTATTCACGCGGAATGATCATGCCGAGAAAACCGTGGTCCTTGATGAACTGCCAGACCGGCGGCGGCATATCGGTCATTTCATGGGTGATCTCCCAGTCGCTGAGCATTTCGCACAACTCGCGTAGCGGGCCGTCGATAAAGGCTTGCTCGGCGGCGCTCAGGCGCGGCTTGGGATAAGCCAGCAGCTTGTTCCAGTCAGGGCTGCCGCTGAACAGCTCGCCGTCCCACCACACGGTGCCCGCCTCCAGCGCCTCGCGTTCGGTCTGCGAGACCTGCGGCAGAATGCGGCGGAATACGGCAAGCATCGGTGTGCCGACCAGCCTCCGGCGCAGCGGCGAAGGTACAGTGACGATGGCTGCCACAACCAGTGCGAAGAACGCGAACCGGACCAGTCCGGGGGGCCACCAGCCGAAATTCGCGCAGGCCGTGATCAGGATCGCAAACACCACGATCCAGACCAGCGCCGGCAGACGGTGATAGGCGAGGAACCAGCACACCGCCAACGCAGCGAGCATCGTGAACAGCACAACCATCGGAAACCTCCATGGGCCTGCGC
>JAURHM010000048.1 GCA_030833315.1 Burkholderiales bacterium | reverse complement strand
TCAACCGCCTGCGGATGACGGGGATCGACGCCGACGGTATCGCCACCGCTGGCATCAATGCGCGGCTGGTGGAAGGCCTGTTCCAGCGTCATGCCGTGATCGATAAGGAAAGAACTGATTTGATAAACCGCAGGCAGGATCTTGCGTCCACCGGAGGCGCCGATCGAGAACCAGGGTTTGCTGTCGCGCCTGACAATCAGCGGGCACATATTCGACAGCGCGCGTTTGCCCGGCGCGATGCTGTTGGGCGAACCGGGGAGCGGGTCAAACCACATGATGCCGTTGTTCATCAGCACGCCGCTCGACGGCAGCACGACTTTGGAGCCGAACACCGACAGCAGGGTCTGCGTCAATGCCACCATATTGCCGTGCCGGTCGATGACATTGAGATGCGTCGTGGTGGCAGGATCACGACGGTCGCTGTTGTCGCCCATAGTGTTGAGGCGTTCAGCGTAAGCTTCGCGCAGCGCAGCGGCGTAGGCGACAAATGCGTCCGCCTGCGGTCCTCCGGACTGAAATTGCAGATCGCGCAGGGGTGCCAGCGCGCGCAGCAGGGTCGGTCCTGCGGTGAGTGAGGGCGGCAGGGCGATTTGCGCGCCGCGGTATTCGGTCTCGATCGGCTCGACAATGCGTGCATGAAAGTTTTTCAAATCCGCTGCCGCCAGATTGCCGCCCATCGCCTGCAGGTCGCGGATGATGCCGGCGGCGATGTCCCCTTCATAGAAATCGCGGGGGCCGGCGTCGGCCAGCCGGCGCAGCGTGGCGGCGAGTCCGGAGAGTTGCAAACGTCCCAGCGGCGCGCCGGCGGCGGTGACCGGAGGCATGCCGCGGGGCAGCCAGATGTCACGCGTAGTCGGGTATTTCGCCAGTTCACGCGCCATGGTGGCAACTTTGAGAGTCAGGTACCAGTCAACGGCGATACCCTGGTCGGCCAGTGCGATCGCCGGCTGCATCACTTCGCGGAAAGGCAGGCTGCCGAAGGTCTGCAGTGCGGTGGCCATGCCGTCGACATGCCCCGGTATGGCAATCGACAGCGGACCGTGCACATTGCGATCGTCCTTGACCGTGGGCCAGGTGAACAAATCGCTGGTGAAGCCGCCGGTCAGCGGGTAGTCGGCCGGATTCAGTCCGGCCGGCGATACGGGGCCGAAGTCGACCACCTTCACGCGGTTTTCCTTTGCCAGATAAACCATCATGAAGCCGACGCCGCCAAGGCCGCTGTTCCACGGCTCAACTGCGGCCAGCGCAAAGCCGGTGGCGACTGCGGCGTCCACGGCATTGCCGCCGGCGGCCAGGATGCGGGCGCCGGCTTCGCTGGCGATGCGGTTCTGCGAGGCTACGATGCCGCCGCGCGAGCGCACTGCGGGCTTGCTGACATTCCAGTTCTGGACGAGGTGTGTGTTCATGATCAGGTTTTTCCGGAAAACAACGGTATAACCGGAACAAGCGTCAATCGCAAAGCAAAGCCCGATGCGCCAATGCTGTTGTTGGCAAGGTCTCGGGGGGAACCGTTTTGCGGACGCATGTCCTTGATGTTGGATAGAATGTGGGCCTGGTTTTTATGTGGTGTTGCCCTGCTGCACGGAACGTTGCGGCTAAAATGGCAGGCTGAATTCTAGGAGAGATAAACATGGACGACGGCATCATACACATCAACAAGGATAAACCGGCCTCTGGTCCGGTGATCCGCCTGCATGAAAGCGACAATGTGCTGATCGCGCGCGGCGATATTGCCATCGGCACCAAACTCGACGGCGGCCTGACGGCCAAAAGCCAGGTGCCTGCGGGTCATAAGATTGCTGCAAGGGCGATTCAGAAGGGCGAGCCGATCCTGAAATATGCGGTAACCATCGGTTTTGCGTCGGCCGACATTCCTGCCGGCACCTACGTGCATTCGCACAACCTCGAATTCCGCGAATTTGACCGCGACTATGCCTACGCCCGCGATTACAAGCCGGAACAAATGTTTGCGGAAGCGGAGCGCGCGAGTTTCATGGGCATCGTCCGCGCCAACGGTCAGGTGGCGACGCGTAACTATCTTGGCGTGCTTGCAACGGTGAACTGCTCGGCGACGGTGGCACACAAGATCGCCGAATACTTTACGCCGGAGCGCCTCGCGGCTTATCCCAATATCGACGGTGTCTGCGCCTTCGCTCACGGCACTGGTTGCGGCATGGAAATGACCGGTGAGCCGATGGATCTGCTGCGGCGGACGATGGCGGGTTATGCACGCCACGCCAATCTCGCCGGTGCGCTGATCATCGGTCTCGGCTGTGAGCGCAACCAGATTAAAGGGCTGATGAAGGAGGAGGGTCTGGATATCAGCGACCGACTGAAGACCTTTGTGATGCAGGAATCCGGCGGCACACGGAAAACCATTGAAGCCGGCATTGCCGCAGTCAAGGAAATGCTGCCCGAGGCGAACAAGGTGGTACGACAAAAAGTATCCGCCAGCCACCTGATGATCGGCCTGCAGTGTGGCGGTTCTGATGGGTTCTCGTCGATCACCGCCAATCCGGCACTGGGTGCGGCGATGGACCTGCTGGCCCGCCACGGCGGCACGCATATCCTTTCCGAGACACCGGAAATCTACGGCGTCGAACACACGCTGACGCGTCGCGCGAAAAGCCGCGAAGTCGGCGAGAAGCTGATTGAACGCATCCGCTGGTGGAAAGATGTTTACACCGTCGGGCGCGATACTCAGATCAACGGTGTCGTCAGCCCGGGTAACCAGCACGGCGGTCTCGCCAATATTTTCGAGAAGTCACTGGGCTCATCGATGAAGGGCGGCACCGGTCCGTTGAATGCCGTGTATCGCTATGCAGAACCGGTGACGGAGCGCGGTTTTGTGTTCATGGATACGCCGGGTTTTGATCCGACGTCGGCCACTGGCCAGATTGCCGGCGGTGCCAACATGATCATGTTCACCACGGGCCGCGGTTCGATGTTCGGCGCGAAACCGGTGCCGTCGATCAAGCTGGCGACCAATACGCCGATGTTCACCAAGCTCGAAGAAGACATGGACATCAACTGCGGCGAAATTCTCGACGGTACGATTTCACTGTCGGGCAAGGCGCAGCAGATTTTTGACCTGATGCTGCGCATTGCTTCCGGTGAAAAAACCAAGAGTGAGCTGCTCGGCCTTGGTGATCACGAATACGTGCCCTGGAATATCGGCGTCACGGGTTGAGGCGAAGCAGGTGAACGCAGCGGGATTTTTCGCGGTCGGTATCGGCGCAGTTCTTGGCGCATGGTCTCGCTGGGGTCTGTCGCTAGCCTTGAATCAATGGGTTCCGGCTTTGCCGCTGGGGACGCTGACCGTCAATCTCGTCGGCGGTTTCCTGATCGGCGCGGCTCTCGAGTTTTTCGTGCAGCATGCGACGCTGGCGCAGGAATGGCGGCTGTTTTTTGTTACCGGTTTTCTGGGCAGCCTGACGACCTTTTCCGCTTTTTCACTGGAGGCCGTGACCCTGCTGCAGGGAGCGCGTTACGGCTGGGCGATGACTCTGATCGGCACCCACCTGATCGGATCGCTGGCGTTGACGCTGCTGGGGATTTTTGCGGTGCGCGCGCTGGCTGCGTAATTCAATGCTGATTTAGCAGCGCGCGGGCGGCGTCAATCACTTCACCCGCAGTCAATCCGATCGGACCGTTGCCTTTATCAATATTGCGATCTGCGGCGGCGCCATGCAGATAGACCGCGGCTGTCAGTGCATGCCGTTCATCAACACCTTGTGCAAGCAGAGCGACAAGCAGGCCGGTCAATACATCACCCATGCCGGCGCTGGCCATGCCGGGATTGCCTGAAGTGTTGATGGCCCAGTGACCGTCCGGCCAGGCGCAGATACTCCCGCAACCTTTAAGAACAACGCCGGCATTGAACGCTTTGGCGAGCTTCAGTGCTGTTGCGACGCGGTTCTGTTGCACATCAGCTGTTTCGCAGTCCAGTAGACGTGCGGCTTCAGCCGGATGGGGTGTCAGAATCTTTTTTGTAACTATTTGTTTTAATTTGATTTTTATGGGATCGAATGATGCCGCCAGATTCAGCGCATCGGCATCAAGGACCAGCGGCAGCGCCTGTTCCAATGCCCAGTCGAGGTATTCGGCGGCATCCGGGGTATCACCCAGTCCAGGGCCGACGGCCAGTGCGTTCAGGTGACCCAGCCGCAGCACGCCATCTGCCGGGCGCAGCATCAGTTCCGGTTGCAGCGGGTCGACAAGCGGGGCGTTGCTGTCGAGCAGGCCGACATAAACACGGCCGGTGCCGCATTTCAGCGCGGCGCGACCGGCCAACAAAGCTGCTCCGGTCATGCCGTGGTTGCCGCCGATGATGCCGGCGCTGCCGAAAGTGCCTTTGTGCGAATTGCGCGGCCGCTGCGGCAGCAGATGGTGCAGTACGCCTTCAGTAATCAGTACGCCATGAGGGGCTGCCGCTACGGCATCCGTCAGGCCGAGATCGGCAACATGCAGCGTGCCGCAATGGTCGGGACCGTCCAGCGTCAGCAGGCCGGGTTTTAAGGCTATGAAGGTCATGGTGTGGTCGGCGACGATCGCGCTGCCCATGACCCGGCCCGTGTCGGCATCAAGACCGCTGGGAATGTCGAGGGCCAGCACCAGCGTATCCAGACTGTTGATCTGTTCCACCAGTGCGGCGTAATCGCCGCTGAGGTCACGCCGCACTCCGATGCCGAACAGGCCATCGATGACCAGCGACCAATCCTGGTTTGCCGGGATGTCTTGCAGCCACGTGCCGCCGGCGGCTTTCCAGTCGCGCAGCGCTGCGGCGGCTTCGCCGCTGTATTTACCGGTGCCGCCGGGGCAGACCACGGTGACCGGATGCCACCATTGCTTGAGGTGCAGGGCGGTAACCAGTGCATCACCGCCGTTGTTGCCGGGCCCGGCAATGATCAGTATGGGTTTGCCGCTGTCGCCGGCGAGTTGGCGGGCCAGTTCGGCCGCAGCCAGTCCGGCCCGGGCCATCAGCGGGGCGGGCTTGCTGCCATTGAGGGCAGCCTGTTCGACTATGCGCAGTTCGGCGGTCAGCAATACCGGTGCGGCATGCGGCAGATTCATCATGGCTGCAATTTTAACGCATGACGCTCCGCGGCCCCTGTCCGGTTTCGGGTAAAATCGCGCTTTACCATCATCTGCTCATCATGCCGCAATTCCTCAGGCTCAGAGGACGCGACGCCCTCTCGGCATTCCGTCGGAAAAAACTGCTTCAGGCCGTGGCCGACGATTTTTCCGGCCTGCAGATCAACGCCGAATTCTGGCATTTCATACATTTGCAGGAAACGCTCGATGCATTGGGCCTGCAGCAGCTTGAGCGCGTTCTGACCTACGGGCCGGCAACAGCTCCGGTTGCGCAGGAAGGCACGCTGCTGCTGGTGACACCAAGGCTGGGTACGATCTCGCCATGGTCTTCGAAAGCCACCGACATTGCCCGCCATTGCGGTCTGCCGGCCATAACCCGTATCGAACGCGGCATTGCCTGGTGGTGCAGCGTCAATGGCCAGTCCCTGAGTCCGGCTCAGCGGGCAAAACTAATTCCGAATCTGCATGACCGGATGACCGAATCCGTGCTTGATACGCTGGATGCAGCTGAAGCGCTGTTCCGGCGCATCAATCCGAAACCGCTGGCCAGTGTGGACATGCTGGGCGGCGGTCGTGGCGCGCTGGTGCGCGCCAACAGCACCATGGGTCTGGCGTTGTCGCATGACGAAATTGATTACCTGTTCGACAACTTCACGCGCATGGGCCGCAATCCGACCGACGTCGAGCTGATGATGTTTGCGCAGGCCAATTCCGAACACTGCCGGCACAAGATTTTCAACGCAGATTGGATTGTCGACGGCGAAAGGCAGGATCGTTCGCTGTTCGGCATGATCCGTGTAACCCATGAAAAGCATCCGCAGGGCACGGTGGTGGCTTACTCCGACAATTCTTCGGTGATCGAGGGCGCGGAGATTGACCGCTTTTATCCAGCGGATGGCGGCGGTTACGGTTACAGTCGTGAACTGACGCATATCCTGATGAAGGTGGAGACGCACAATCACCCGACGGCGATCTCGCCGTTCCCCGGCGCTTCAACCGGCGCCGGCGGTGAGATCCGTGATGAAGGTGCCACCGGACGCGGCGCAAAACCGAAAGCGGGACTCAGCGGATTTTCGGTCTCCAATCTGCGCATTCCCGGCGCGGAGCAGCCTTGGGAAGCCAATCCGGTGGGCAAGCCGGGGCGCATTGCCTCGGCGCTGCAGATCATGCTCGACGGACCGATCGGCGGTGCGTCGTTCAATAATGAATTCGGCCGGCCGAATCTGGCAGGGTATTTCCGCAGCTATGAAATGCGCGTCGGCCAGGAAGTGCGCGGTTATCACAAGCCGATCATGATTGCCGGCGGTCTGGGCAATATCGCTGCGCAGCATACCTTTAAAAATGCGCTGCCCGAAGGTGCGCTGATGATCCAGCTTGGTGGCCCGGGCATGCTGATCGGTCTGGGCGGCGGCGCGGCCTCCAGTATGGATACCGGTTCCAACCAGGAAGACCTTGATTTTGATTCCGTGCAGCGCGGCAATCCGGAAATCGAACGGCGCGCGCAGGAAGTCATCGACCGTTGCTGGGGTCTGGGTGAAGGCAATCCCATCCTGTCGATCCACGACGTTGGTGCCGGTGGTTTGTCGAACGCCTTGCCGGAACTGGCGCATACGGCGCATCGCGGTGCGCGCTTTGATTTACGCGAGGTGCCCAGTGAAGAGCCGGGCATGTCGCCGCTGCAGATCTGGTGCAACGAAGCGCAGGAGCGTTATGTGCTGGCGATTGCGCCGAAGGACCTGGAGCATTTCCGTGCCATTTGCGACAGGGAGCGCTGCCCGTTTGCGGTGGTCGGCACTGCGACGGCGGACGGCCAGTTGCAGGTGCATGACCGGGTATTCGGCAACAATCCGGTCGACATGGAAATGTCGGTGCTTCTGGGTAAGCCGCCGAAAATGCTGCGCGATGTCAAACGCATTGTTCGTGAGGGCCAGGTGTTCGACGCCGGCGGCATTGATGTCCGCGAAGCCTTGTATCGCATACTCCGGCTACCGACGGTTGCTGACAAGACCTTCCTGATCAGCATCGGTGACCGCACGGTGGGCGGCATGACTGCGCGTGACCAGATGGTAGGGCCCTGGCAGGTGCCGGTGGCCGATGTCGCGGTGACCCTGATGGGTTACCACGAGACCTGCGGCGAAGCGATGGCGATGGGTGAACGCACGCCGCTGGCGGTGCTGAATCCGGAAGCATCCGGTCGCATGGCGGTCGGCGAGGCGCTGACGAATATTGCAGCGGCGTCCATTGAGAAAATCGGCGATATCAAGCTCTCTGCAAACTGGATGGCCGCGGCCGGCCATGCGGGTGAAGATTCAGCGCTGTTCGACACGGTGCGTGCGGTGGCGCTGGAATTGTGTCCGCAGCTGGGGATCAGCATTCCCGTGGGCAAGGATTCGCTGTCGATGAAGACGACATGGAGCGATGGTGCGACGCGCAAGGAAGTTGTGGCGCCGTTATCGCTGATTGTGTCGGCCTTCGCGCCGGTCAACGACGCACGTCGTACGCTGACTCCGCAACTGCGTATGGATTGTGGTGATACCGACCTGCTGCTGATTGACCTCGGTGGCGGTCGCAACCGGCTCGGCGCCTCCGCACTGGCCCAGGTTTACGACGCAACCGGCGACGCCACGCCGGACGTCGTTGCGGCAAAAGAACTGAAGGCCTTTTTTGCGGCTATCCAGAAACTGAACCGCGATGGTCTGCTGCTGGCTTATCACGACCGTTCGGATGGGGGTTTGCTGGCGACACTTTGTGAAATGCTTTTTGCCGGTCGCTGCGGTGCTGAAGTGGCTGTGAGCGGCGATAACCCTGCGGCCTGGCTGTTCAATGAAGAGCTGGGTGCTGTGGTGCAGATCCGTCGTGCCGATCGTTCGCGCGTGCTGGATGCACTGGATGCGGCGGGACTGGCGAAACTTTGTTCCGTCATCGGTAGTGCCGGCAGCGGTGATCGTCTGGTAATCCGTGCCGCCGGCAAGTCTCTTCTGGATGAGTCCCGCATTGACCTGCACCGCGCGTGGTCGGAAACGACTTACCGGATGCAGCAGCTGCGCGACAACCCGGAGTGCGCAGAGCAGGAATATGACCGTTTGCTCGATGCCGGCGATCCCGGCGTCACGCCGAAGCTGAGCTTCAATCCGGATGAGGATGTCGCTGCGCCGTTTATCAACCGTGGCGCAAAGCCGCGCATGGCGATCCTGCGCGAGCAGGGCGTCAACGGCCAGATCGAAATGGCGGCGGCGTTTGACCGTGCCGGATTCGCTACGGTGGATGTCCACATGAGCGACATCATTGCCGGTCGCATCAGCCTGGCTGATTTCAAGGGCTTTGTGGCCTGCGGCGGATTCTCCTATGGCGATGTTCTGGGTGCCGGTGAAGGCTGGGCCAAATCGATTCTGTTCAATGCCCGTGCGCGTGATGAGTTCACGGCGTTTTTCGGCCGCAAGGACAGTTTTGCGCTGGGCGTCTGCAATGGCTGCCAGATGATGAGCAATCTGCACGAACTGATTCCCGGTGCCGAAGGCTGGCCGCATTTTGTGCGCAACCGTTCCGAGCAGTTCGAAGCCCGCTTCGTCACGCTGGAAGTGCAGGAATCGCCATCGCTGTTTTTCGGCGGTATGGCCGGCAGCCGTATTCCCGTTGCCGTGGCGCATGGTGAAGGCTATGCCGAGTTTGCCGATGCATCGGCACTGGCGGCAGCACAGCCGCTGGTGGCGCTGCGTTATGTCGACAACCGCGGCGCGGCTACGGAAACTTATCCGCTCAATCCCAACGGATCACCGCAGGGCATTACCGGACTGACCACTGCCGATGGCCGTTTCACCATTCTGATGCCGCATCCGGAGCGCGTATTCCGTGCGGTGCAGAACTCCTGGTATCCGGCGGAGTGGCGCAACGACGGCCCGTGGCTGCGCATGTTCCGCAACGCACGACGCTGGGTTGCTTAGGGTGTTGAAGGGCGCCGTGCAATGCGGCGCCCCGTTTTACTGAAAAAATAAATAAAAACAAATATTTACGATTTTTTTCAGTCAGCGTGGCTTGCCAGCGCAGATCAGGCGTCAGCGGGGACGCCGGGTTATGGATTTCAGGTGGCGCTGTCATCGGTCCCAGCGTGTGGCCGTGATACCAGAACCGCATGCGCACCACTTTGGTGCGCATGCGGTTGTTGTGGATAATATGCACCGGTCTGGAGCATGAACGATGAATCTTGCAACAGACGGCAGTAAACAGGAACACTGCAAACATGAGCAGTAAGACAAAGCTGCATTTGGTGACCGGGCAGGAGTCCGGCAACTGGCCCGAGAGCAAAATTACGCATCTCGATGACCAGTCGCGCCAGTTGCTGCAGCAGGTTATTGAATATGTCCGGCAGGCCACTCCGGATGCATGCAACGTGGCGGACGAAACCGCGGGAATTCTGCTCGATCTGGCACTGGATCATGAATGCGTTGCGGCGGCATGGCTGGTGCCGCAACTGCGGGCGCACCCGGAATCGGCGCGCCCGCTGCGCGAGCGTTTCGGTGTACGCATGATCGATCTTGCCGAGGGTGTTTTGCGCATGGGCGAGATCGGTGCGCTTTCGGGCAAGGCGCTTGCGCCGGAGCGTCCCGAAGCACAGGCCATGCAGCTGGAGGCCCTGCGCAAGATGCTGCTGGCGATGGTGCAGGACGTACGCGTTGTGCTGATCAAGCTCGCAGATCATCTGCGGGAGCTGCGCGCCGTCGTCAAGTCGGGAGATACCGCACGACAGATGGAACTGGCCGGGTTGACCCGTGACATTTTTGCGCCTCTGGCCAACCGACTGGGCGTCTGGCAGATCAAATGGGAACTCGAAGACCTGTCACTGCGCCTTCTTGAGCCGGACAGTTACAAGCGAATTGCCAGACTGCTCGACGAGAAGCGTCAGGACCGCGAGCATTACATCGAGAATGTCGTCGCGCAGTTAAAGGGCGAACTGACCCGTGCCGGTATTGCCGCCGAAGTAACCGGCAGGCCCAAGCATATTGCCAGTATTCACCGCAAAATGAAGAGTAAAGCCATTGATTTTGAAGGACTTTACGATGTGCGCGCGGTGCGCGTCCTGGTGCAGGACATCAAGGACTGCTACACGGTGCTGGGCCTCGTGCACAGCCTGTGGTCGCCGCTGCCCAAGGAATTCGACGACTACATCGCCAAGCCCAAGGCAAACAACTACCGCTCGCTGCATACCGCTGTGATCGGCCCCGAAGGCAAATCGGTTGAGGTGCAGATCCGTACCCTTGAAATGCATGAGCATTCGGAATTGGGCGTTGCGGCGCACTGGCAGTATAAGGAAGGTGGACGCACTAACCGCAGTTACCAGGAAAAAATTGCCTGGCTGCGACAAGTGCTGGAATGGAAGGATGATGTCAGCGATGCCGGTGAACTGGCGGAGCAGTTCCGTACCGGATTGTTTGAAGACACTGTTTATGTGCTGACACCGCAGGGGCGTGTGGTTGATCTGCCCAAAGGATCCACACCGGTGGATTTTGCCTATCACGTGCATACCGAACTGGGTCACCGCTGCCGCGGCGCGCGTGTGGACGGTTTGATGGTTCCGCTCAACACAGCGCTGGCCAACGGTCAGCAGGTCGAGGTGATTACTGCGAAGCAGGGCGGACCGAGTCGCGACTGGTTGAATCCCCAACTCGGTTTTCTGAAGAGTCAGGGCGCCAGAAGCAAGGTCCGGCAATGGTTCAACAAACTGAATCTGGAGTCCGATATGGCCCAGGGCCGCATCGTGCTTGAGAAGGAACTGCAGCGTCGCGGTCAGAGTAAAACCAATCTGGATCAGCTGGCAGCGGATATGGGGTTTGAGCGCCTTGGCGATCTGTTGTCGGGGCTGGGCCGTGGCGAGATCGGGCCGAAGGCCATTGACGTTGCGCTGAAACCGGACGAGCCTGAAGCGGCTACGGAAGGGGCGGCGATCATCACTCGGCGTCCGACGCGCGGTGGCGGGGGCGTGCTGGTTGTCGGCGTCGACAAACTGCTGACCTCACCGGCCAAATGCTGCCGTCCGGCGCCGCCTGAGCCGATTGTCGGTTTTGTGACTCGCGGTCGCGGTGTCAGCGTGCATCGAGCCGATTGCTCAAATCTGGCGAGGCTCGATCCGCAAAGACGCATTGCCGCAGAATGGGGTGAACCCGGGACTTCAACTTTTCCGGTCGAAATTGTTGTCGATGCCGTGGATCGCACCGGACTGCTGCGGGACATTTCGGAAGTGCTGTCGCGGGAACGCATCAATGTCACGGCGACCCGTACCAATTCGACGGACCTCAGCGCGCGGATGCGCTTCACGGTTGAAATCATCAATCTGGACCAGTTGCAACGCGTGCTCGCCTTGATTCGCGAGGTGAAGGGAGTGGTCGGCGCCGCGCGGCGCTGAGCAAAAGCGCAGCGTTTAACGTGCGCAGCGGAATCCGATGTTGTGATGCCCCGCCGCAGGGTTGCGTGAGAGATTGCGGCCGCGTTGCGTGGTCGTGATCTCGGCTGAGGATGAATCCTGTCCGCCGCCCCGGGTCACTCGCACCGGGCCCGGCGAAAGATCTTCGCGTCCGTCATCCAGACGGTAGGGGTAGGGGCGATAAACACTGGAAACCCATTCCCAGGCATTGCCGGCCATATCCAGAACGCCGTAAGGGCTGGCGCCAGCCGGATGGGCATCTACCGGTGCCGTGTCATGCCATCCGGCGCCAAAACGTGCCCGGCGTCCGTCCGGCGCCTCATTGCCCCAGGGATAGAGGCGAGCATCGGTGCCGCGCGCGGCTTTTTCCCATTCCGCTTCGGTTGGTAACCGGGCCTTGCGCCAGCCGCAGTAGGCTCGTGCTCCGGCCCACGTTACTTCGATAACCGGATGGTGCTCAGAACCCGGGTCTGCGGTCCAGCGGTTATTGACGCGATGAATCCGGGCGTCGGGATCGTCATGGTCGTAAAACCGTTCACCCGAAGGCCCTTTGACGCCTGAAATTTCCAGAAATGCGGCGTATTGCGTATTGGTAACAGGCGTACGGTCAATCGAATAGTTGTGCAGCGTCAGTGTGTGCGCGGGTCTCTCATCGGCAGGACCGTCATTGCGCCCCATCGTAAACGGACCTTGCGGGATGTTGACCATCTGCGGGTCGTTTGGCTGCGCTTTGACGGTTGGCGACGCAAAAAATCCGAAAAAAAGAATGACAAGAACAGTGGCCATTAACAGGGGCGCAGAAGGGCGGGGTGCAGCGGTGAAGCCGGCGATTTGAACGAGTGGTTCCATTCCGTTAGAATACCGCCCTTGCAGGCGCGTAGCTCAGCTGGTTAGAGCACCACCTTGACATGGTGGGGGTCGTTGGTTCGAGTCCAATCGCGCCTACCAATTTTATTACGTAACATCAGCCGGCGCATTACAGGAAGCGAGCGTTATGACACCGCGAACTTGGAAGTTCACTGAAATCCGGCGATAGCTGCGTAGTTTTCCTGGTAGCGGAAAAAGTGCGGCTTGCCGCACTTTTTTTATTTGTGCTTATGGAATGAATGACATGGTCAATATCAAATTACCCGACGGTTCGGTTCGCAGTTTTGATCATCCGGTGACGGTTGCTGAAGTCGCGGCGTCCATCGGCGCCGGTCTCGCGAAGGCCGCCCTGGCCGGACGTGTAGGCAAGCAACTGGTCGATCTCTCGCATCGCATCGACAGTGATGCCGAGCTCTCGATCATTACTGACCGCAATCCGGAAGGACTGGAGATCCTGCGTCACTCAACGTCGCATCTGCTGGCCCACGCGGTGAAGGAGCTGTTTCCCGAGGCGCAGGTAACCATAGGTCCGGTCATCGAAGACGGCTATTACTACGATTTTTCCTATAAACGCCCGTTCACGCCGGAAGATCTGGCGGCGATCGAAAAACGCATGGCGGAGATCGTCAAACGCGATATCAAGGTTGAACGTCAGGAAATGCCGCGTGACGCGGCCGTGAAATTTTTCTCCGGCATGGGTGAGAAATACAAGGCAGAAATCATCGCCTCAATTCCGTCGAACGAGCCGATTTCCCTGTATAGGCAGGATAACTTCATCGATCTGTGCCGCGGCCCCCACGTGCCGGGAACCGGCAAGCTCAAGGTGTTCAAGCTGATGAAGGTCGCCGGCGCGTACTGGCGCGGAGATTCAAAAAACGAAATGCTGCAACGGATTTACGGCACGGCCTGGGCAAAAAAGGAAGAGCAGGACCAGTACCTGCACCGCCTGGAAGAGGCGGAGAAGCGTGATCACCGCAAACTCGGGCGTCAGCTGGATCTGTTTCACATGCAGGACGAAGCGCCGGGCATGGTGTTCTGGCACGCCAACGGCTGGGTGATCTGGCAGGCCATCGAGCAATACATGCGTGGTTTGCTGACCGTTGCGAATTACAGCGAAGTGAAAACACCGCAGGTGATGGACCGCGTATTGTGGGAACGTTCAGGTCATTGGGAAAACTATCGCGAATACATGTTCACCACCGAATCGGAAAAGCGCGACTACGCGGTGAAGCCGATGAACTGTCCGGGGCATGTGCAAATATTCAACCAAGGTGTCAAAAGTTACCGCGATCTGCCGCTGCGTATCGCCGAGTTCGGTTCCTGCCATCGCAATGAGCCTTCCGGTGCGCTGCACGGCCTGATGCGCGTGCGCGGCTTTGTGCAGGACGATGCGCATATTTTCTGCACCGAAGAGCAGATTCAGGGCGAGGCGGGTGCGTTTATTGACCTGCTGCGAAAGGTTTATGCCGATTTCGGCTTTGAGCAGATTCTGATCAAGCTGTCGACCCGTCCTGAAAAGCGGATTGGCGAGGATGCAGTTTGGGATCGCGCGGAAGCCGCTCTGAAGGCGACTTTGGACGCCAAGGGTCTCGAATGGGACCTGAATCCGGGCGAAGGCGCGTTTTATGGCCCGAAAATCGAGTTTTCACTGAAAGATTCGCTGGGCCGGGTCTGGCAGTGCGGTACTCTGCAGCTGGATTTCGCGCTTCCGGGCCGCCTGGGGGCGGAATACGTGGCCGAGGACAACACCCGGCGCATCCCGGTGATGCTGCACAGGGCGATTCTGGGCTCTCTGGAGCGTTTCATCGGAATTCTGATCGAACACTACGCCGGGGCAATGCCGGTCTGGCTGGCACCCGTCCAGGTGGTGGTCATGAATATCTCCGAGGCCCAGGCGGAACATGTTGCCGGGGTGGCCGAAACCTTGAGAAAGGCGGGTTTCCGGGCCGTTGCCGACTTGAGAAATGAGAAAATTTCCTATAAAATTCGGGAACATAGTCTGCAAAAGCTGCCATTCCAGCTCGTCATCGGCGACAAGGAAGTAGCGGCGCAACTGGTGGCTGTGCGATCCCGCAAAGGCGAAGATCTGGGGCAAATGCCTCTGGATGCCTTTTTGTCGCTGTTAAATGGCGAAATTGCCAAAAAGGGGCGCGCAGTCTGAGATGAACGTATTTAAGGAGTCTGTCGCATAGCTCAGGAAAAAGAAGCCCGGATCAATGGTGAAATCACCGCTCCGGAAGTGCGGGTCATCGGTGCCGACGGTTCACAGGTCGGCGTGATCAGCATCGCTGCCGCGAACAAACTGGCAGAAGAAGCGGAACTTGATCTGGTTGAGATTGCCCCGACGGCGAACCCGCCTGTATGTCGCGTCATGGACTACGGCAAGTTCAAATACCGCGAAAGCAAGAAGCAGCATGAAGCGCGTCTCAAGCAGAAGCAGATCGTCGTCAAGGAAGTGAAGTTTCGGCCGGGAACGGACGAAGGCGACTACAAGATCAAGCTGCGCAATCTGACCCGTTTTCTTGAGGAAGGCGACAAGACCAAGATCACGCTGCGATTCCGGGGCCGCGAGATGGCCCACCAGGAATTCGGCATGAGACTGCTGGAACGGGTCAAAGGTGACCTGGAAGCAGTGGGTGTTGTCGAACAATGGCCCAAGATGGAAGGCCGCCAGCTGGTGATGGTTCTGGGGCCGAAGAAGAAAGTGGTGCCCGTTAAAGCGGCACCGGCAAAAGTTTCGCCTGCGGCGGGTGACAAGCCCGCAGCGGCAAAGACGGCGGTTTCGCCGGAGGCAGCAAAACCGGCGGCAACGCCGGGCACGGTGGTTGCAGCAGATGTCGCAACAGCGAAAGACGCTGCAGCTGAATAAAAGAAGTAGTGATCGGGCCTTAAGTTCTGCGATCCGCGGACGCCCGACGCTAGGCTAAAACAGGAGTTATCCATGCCGAAGATGAAGAGCAAGAGCGGCGCGGCCAAGCGATTCAAGAAGCTGGGCAGCGGCGCGTTCAAGCGCAGCAGTGCACACCTGCGCCACATCCTTACCAAGAAGAGCACCAAGCGCAAGCGTCACCTGCGCGGCACGACCATGGTGCATGATTCCGACCAACGCGCCGTTCGCGCGATGTTGCCGTACTAAGAGGGAGATGAACCATGCCAAGAGTTAAACGTGGTGTCATCGCCCGCAAGGCGCATAAAAAGGTCCTGAAGGCCGCCAAAGGTTTCCGCGGCCGTCGTGGAAACGTATTCCGTATCGCCAATGAAGCGGTGATGCGCGCCGGGCAGTATGCCTATCGCGACCGCCGCACAAAGAAACGCGAGTTCCGCGCCCTCTGGATCGCCCGTATCAATGCTGCTGCCCGTGAGCACGGCATGACCTACAGCGTATTCATGAACGGCCTGAAAAAGGCTGCGATCGAGGTTGATCGCAAGGTGCTCGCCGACATCGCCGTGTTCGACAAACCCGCCTTTGTGCGTTTTGTCGAGCAGGCCCGGGCGAGCCTCGGCGCCTGAGCAGTAACCCAAAGAAAAAGGAGGCTCTTCGAGCCTCCTTTTTTTTCGCCGGATTCCGTTACCATTCATATCTATGCAGGATCTTGAAAAGCTCGTAGCCGAAGCAACCGCGCTCTTCGCAGACATCGACAATGCCGATGCGCTGGAGCAGGCCAAGGCGCGTTATCTCGGCAAGAGCGGCGCGTTGACCGAACTGCTGAAGGGGCTGGGCAAGCTACCGGTAGCGGAAAAACCGGCGGCCGGAGCACGCATCAACGTCGCCAAGCAGGCGCTTGAGCAGGCACTGAATGAGCAGCGTGAGCGCATCGCAGAACGTGCGCTCGAATCCAGACTGTCCGAAGAATCCATCGATGTTTCTCTGCCCGGTCGCGGCCGCGGCATGGGCGGCCTGCATCCGGTCAGCCGGACCATGGAACGTATCGAGCAGCTGTTTCGCTCGATCGGCTTTGATGTAGCGGATGGTCCCGAGATCGAAACCGATTTTTACAATTTCACCGCATTGAATCAGCCCGAGAATCATCCGGCGCGTTCCATGCACGATACCTTTTATCTCGCCGACGGCAAGTATCTGCTGCGCACGCATACTTCGCCGATTCAGATCCGCTACATGGAGAAAAACCAGCCACCGATCCGGGTTATTGCGCCTGGTCGCGTCTACCGGGTTGACTCCGATGCCACGCATTCGCCGATGTTTCATCAGGTCGAAGGACTGTGGATCGATGAACACATCAGCTTTGCCCATCTAAAGGGCTTAATGGTTGATTTTTTCCGTCGGTTTTTCGAGGACGACCGGCTGCAGATCCGTTTCCGCCCGTCGTTTTTCCCGTTCACCGAACCTTCTGCCGAAATTGACATGAGTTTCGGCGACGGCTGGCTGGAAGTCGGCGGCTGCGGCATGGTGCATCCCAATGTGCTGCGCAATGTCAATATCGACAGCGAGCGTTACCAGGGATTTGCCTTCGGTCTTGGTCCCGACCGGCTCACCATGCTTCGCTATGGCGTGAATGACCTGCGGCTGTTTTACGAAAACGATTTGCGCTTCCTGAAGCAATTCGTTTGAGGCGCGACATCCGATGAAACTTTCTGAACATTGGCTGCGTGAACTGGTTGACCCCGCGCTATCGACGGCGCAACTTGCCGACCTGCTGACCTTCGGCGGCATCGAAGTCGAGGCTGTCGAGCCGGCGGCACTGGCTTTTGACCGTGTTGTTGTGGCTGAAGTCCTCAGTGTAGAAAAACATCCACAGGCCGACCGGCTCAACGTCTGTCAGGTCAATGCCGGTGCTGCACCGCTGACCATTGTTTGCGGCGCGCCGAATGTACGTGCAGGGATGCGGGTTCCGGCAGCGCTGGTCGGCGCGCGACTGCCCGGGATGGAAATCAAGCTGGCCAAGGTTCGCGGTGTTGAATCGCATGGCATGCTTTGTTCCGCCACCGAGCTGGGGCTCAGTGACGATGCTTCCGGGCTGCTGGAGCTTGGAACGGATGTCATGATTGGCGCCAGCGTGCGTGAGCTGCTGGATCTGGACGATCAGATTCTCACCACCAAACCCACCCCCAATCGCGGCGATTGCCTGAGTCTGCTCGGGATGGCGCGCGAGGTCGCGGCATTGAGCGGGGCGACGATCAAATGGAAAACGCCTGCGGCAGTCGCGCCGGCGCATGACACAAGAATCGGCATCAAGGTCGAAGCGGCTGCTGATTGCCCGCGTTACTGTGGCCGTGTGATCCGTGGCGTGAATGCGGCGGCGATGACGCCGGAGTGGATGGTGCGGCGGCTGAACCGGAGCGGCATCCGTTCGATCAGCGCGATTGTCGACGTCACCAATTATGTGTTGCTGGAAATGGGGCAGCCGCTGCACGCCTTTGATGCGGCAAAAGTGCAGGGCGGCATCCACGTACGCCGCGCCCGTGCCGGCGAAAAAATCGGGTTGCTGAACTGCTCTACGCTGGAATTGACGCCGAACCATCTGATCATTGCCGATGAGCTGCAGCCGCTGGCACTGGCCGGCATCATGGGCGGCGAATACAGCGGTGTAACCGGTGCAACTGCCGACATCATTCTCGAGAGTGCATTTTTTGCGCCGGATGTTGTCGCGGGAAAATCGCGGGAGCTGGGTTTCGGTTCCGATTCATCCTATCGTTTTGAGCGCGGCGTGGATTTTGCAGCGACGCAAAACGCCATGGAGCGTGCGACACAACTGATCCTGCAACTCTGCGGCGGTCAACCGGGTCCGGTCTGTGAAGTGCTGGGAACATTGCCCTCGCGCAACAAGGTCATGCTGCGATTGGCACGTGCCAAGCGGGTCCTTGGATTTTCGATTAGTACTGAGAAGGCGCTGGAAATCCTGCAGAAACTCGGTTGCGAACCCCTGCTCAATGGCGAGTGCATCGAAGCGACTCCGCCCAGCCATCGTTTTGACATCACTATCGAAGAAGACCTGATTGAAGAGCTGGCCCGGGTCTATGGTTACGCCAATATTCCTGCGCAGTTGCCCCCAGCGCAGGCAGCGTTGCAACCGATTGCGGAAACCCGGCGCAGCCCGGCGATGGTGCGTCGCGCACTTGCGACCCTCGATTACCAGGAGGTCGTCACCTACAGTTTTGTGGATCGTGCCTGGGAGGCGGATTTCTGCGCTAATACCGATCCGGTGACGCTGGCCAATCCGATTGCCAGCCAGATGAGCGTCATGCGCTCGAGTTTGATCGGCGGTTTGGTGCAGGCTATTGCCTTCAACAGCAGCCATAAACAATCGCGTGTGCGTCTTTTCGAGATCGGTCGTTGCTTCATCAATGCCGAGGGGCTGCCACAACCCTGGCGTGTCGCCGCGATAGCCTTCGGTGCCGCGACACCGATGCAGTGGGGGCAGCCGGAACGCCCGGTGGATTTCTTTGACCTCAAGGCTGACCTTGAGGTCTTGCTGTCACCCCAGTTTTTTACGCTGCGAGCACAGGAACACCCGGCGTTGCACCCGGGAAAATCAGCAGTGATCGTCATCGACGGGCAGGACGCCGGATGGATCGGTGAACTGCATCCGCGGTGGCAACGCAAATATGGCTTGCCGACTGCGCCGGTATTGTTCGAAATCGGGCTGCAGGCGCTGGAGCGCCGTGCCTTGCCTGGTTACCGTGAAATTGCGAAATTCCCGGCGATTCGCCGTGATTTGGCCGCCGAATTCGACGAGAGCGTCCAATTTGACGCGATCAGCACCGAATTGAGGCGTAACGGACCAGCTATTTTGAGGGACGTCACACTGTTCGATTTATACCGGGGAAAAGGGGTGCGGGAAGGGAAAAAAAGTCTTGCATTCAGTGTGTTATTGCAGGATACTCAAAAAACCTTGACGGACGCAGAAGCCGAAAAAGCGGTAGTCGAACTGCGCCGGATTCTGCAGGAAAAGTTTAACGCTAAGCTTCGTTGAGAGGGGACAACATGACGTTAACCAAAGCGGAACTCGCCGATCTTTTGTTTGAGAAGGTGGGTTTCAACAAGCGCGAGGCCAAGGACATGGTTGAGTCCTTCTTTGACGAAGTCCGCGCTACGCTTGAAAATGGCAGGGGTGTCAAACTTTCGGGTTTTGGCAACTTCCAACTACGTGACAAGCCCCAGCGCCCTGGCCGCAACCCGAAAACCGGCGAGGAAATTCCGATTTCCGCACGTCGCGTTGTGACGTTCCACGCATCACAGAAACTCAAGTCGATGGTGGAACAGCATTTCCATGGAAGCCAGCTCAAGCCTTAAGCCTCAGCTTCCGCCGATCCCGGCAAAACGTTATTTCACGATCGGTGAAGTGAGTCAACTGTGCGGCGTCAAGCCGCACGTGTTGCGCTATTGGGAGCAGGAATTCACCCAGCTACGCCCGGTTAAGCGCCGCGGCAATCGACGCTACTACCAACACCATGAAGTGCTACTGATTCGCCGTATCCGCGAACTGCTTTATGAACAGGGTTTTACTATCAGCGGTGCACGCAACCGTCTAGATGAGCTGGCCAACGAGCCGGCACGTTCGGCGCGTGCGCCTGCTGCTTCGGCCGCCGCCCTCAAACCAGCGTTGACGCAGCTGCGCCAGGATCTGAAAAACATCATTGATCAACTACGCGCCTGAAATCGAAGCACTTCGAGCTTGGCTTTCCCCTGTTGTATAATCCGCGCCTCGGGGCGTAGCGCAGCCTGGTAGCGTACCTGCATGGGGTGCAGGTGGTCGGAGGTTCAAATCCTCTCGCCCCGACCAATTTAATCAAAGGGTTCCGCAAGGAGCCCTTTTTCATTGCGGTATCGTTTCAGCTATTTATGCTCGCTGATCCACTTCAGCATCATCGTGTTGAAGACTTCAGGCTGTTCCATATTGGGCAGGTGACGGGCGCCCGGGAATTCGCCATAACGACCGTTGCCGAACAGGCTGGCTATATGTCTAACCTCATAGGGCGAGCCTGCTGGGTCTTCGGTTCCGCAGACCACCAACGCCGGTGTTTTGATTGCTGGCAACTGTTTGATGAAATTGAAATTGCCTATCGCCTGGGCGCAGCCGATGTAGCCTGCCGGCGTGCAACCGGCGATGGTGTCACGGATCTGCTGCCAGCGGCCCGGATGTGCCTTTCTGTAATCGGCCGTCAGCCAGCGCGCCATGGTTGCATCGGCAATGGGTTCAAGGGAATTCGCTTTCAGTATGGCTTCGATACGCGGCCCCCAGCGTGACGCGGCATCTGCGGGAGAGGCGGCCTGCGTATCACAGAGCATCAGCGATTTGATGCGGTCGGCGTAACGGATGCCCAAGGACTGGCCGATCATTCCACCAATGGACAGCCCGACAAAATGGCATTGTTTTTCTCCGATGGCATCGAGTACGAGAATGACGTCATCTGCCAGTTGATCAATAGTGTAAGGTCCGGGCAGCGCGCCGCTGCCGCCGTGGCCGCGTAGATCCATGCGTAATGCGCGATAACCGGCTGCCAGCAGCGCCGGCACCTGTTCCGCCCACATGCCAAGGTCGGCAGCGAGTGAATGGGAGAAGACAACCACGGGTGCGTGTTCCGGACCGACGATGTCATAGGCGATGTTGCGACCGGGCAGCGGGAGAAGCATGACAGATATCCTGTTTGAAGTTCAGATGGATACGCATATCCTAAAGTCTGTCGCTGATGATGTCACATGCCGTTTGCAGTAAGATCCATTTTCCTGAAATCCGGATTTGAAAATGACCATGCCATTCCGCGCCGCCTGCCTGCAGATGAACAGCGGCAGCGATCTTTCAGTCAATCTTCGGCAACTCAAACAGATGGTCACTGAAGCGGCCGGCAACGGTGCGCAATTTGTACTGTCGCCCGAGTATTGCCTGCTGATGGACGGCAGTGGCCGTGTCATGCGTGAAGGTGCATTGCCGGCCGATGGCGGCAGCATACTGTCTGAATTGCAGGTGCTGGCAACGCAGTTGAAGATCTGGCTATTGGCCGGATCGCTGACACTGCAGTCGGATGATGACCGTATCGTCAACCGTTCCTGCCTGATTGCGGCTGACGGCCGCATCGCTGCCACCTACGATAAGATTCACATGTTTGACGTTACGCTGCCGGACGGCAAAGTCATCCGCGAGTCTTCGGCATACCGGCCGGGCGAGCAGGGCGTGATCTCGGCAACCCCATGGGGTAAACTGGGTATGACTATTTGCTACGACGTGCGCTTCCCGCATCTTTATCGTGCGCTGGCACAGCAGGGGGCTGAATATCTTTCGGTGCCGTCCTCGTTTCAGCGCCAGACCGGCAAGGTGCACTGGCACACGCTACTCAAATCGCGGGCAATAGAGAATGCCGCCTATGTGCTGGCGCCGGCGATGTGCGGCGATCATGGGGGCAACCGCCAGACTTACGGTCACGCACTGATTGTGGATCCCTGGGGTGAGGTGCTGGCGGATGCGGGTGAAGAGCCGGGCATCATCTATGCTGAAATCGATCCCGCGCGCGTTGCGAAAATCCGCAGCATGATGCCTTCGCTGCAGCATGACCGGCCTTATGCGGTAATTGAAAAATAATTATATAAAACAAATGCTTATATGGATATCCCTTCGGCGTCCGCTCGAACTCAATAAGATTTGGGCATGCCCAGCACCCGCTCGGCGATATGACAGAGGATCAGTTGCGTGCTGACCGGCGCGATGCGCGGAATCATCGCTTCACGGAAATAACGCTCGACATGGAATTCCTTTGCATAACCCATGCCGCCATGCGTCAGCACGGCTGTTTCACTGGCCTTGAATCCCGCTTCACCGGCAAAGTATTTCGCGGCATTGGCTTCGGCGCCGCAGGGTTTTCCCGCGTCATACAGCGCTGCGGCGCGATAGGTCAGCAGAGAAGCGGCTTCGAGTTCGATCCAGCGCTGTGCCAGCGGATGCTGGATTGACTGATTCTGTCCGATCGGCCGGTCAAATACGATGCGCTCGCCGGCATATCGCGCAGCGCATTGCAATGCCACCCGTCCCAGACCAACAGATTCTGCAGCAACCAGGATGCGCTCCGGGTTGAGGCCGTCGAGAATGTAGCGGAATCCCTTGCCTTCGTCGCCAATGCGATCTGCGACAGGAACACGCATGCCGTCGATGAACACCTGGTTGGAATCGACGGCTTTGCGCCCCATTTTGTCGATGGCGCGCGCCTCAAAGGTCTTGCGGTCGATGTCGGCATAAAACAGCGAAAGTCCATCAACCGGATTTTTTGTTTCTTCAATCGGCGTGGTCCGTGCGAGCAGCAGGATCTTGTTGGCGACCTGAGCGGTGGATATCCACACTTTCTGTCCGGAAATGACATAGTCATCGCCGTCGCGAACTGCCTTGGTGGTCAGCCGGGGTGTGTTAAGTCCGGCACCCGGTTCGGTGACGCCGAAGCAGGCTTTGTCTTTTCCAGCAATAAGTGGCGGCAGCCAGCGTGCCTTTTGCGCATCAGAGGCATAAACCACCACCGGATGCAGGCCAAAGATATTCATGTGCACGGCGGATGCACCGGAAAATCCGGCGCCAGAAGCAGCGATGGTTTCCATCATTAATGCCGCTTCGGTGATGCCGAGGCCGCTGCCGCCATGGGCTTCGGGCATGGCGATGCCCAACCAGCCGTCAGCGGCAATGGCGGCGTGGAATTCATGCGGGAAGCCGCCGTCCCGGTCGTGATGCAGCCAGTAGTCGCCGCCGAAGCGTGAGCAGGTACGGGCAACGGCGTCGCGTATCGCGCGCTGCTCTTCGGAGAATTCGAAATTCATTGGGATGGCGGAGCAGTCAGTAAGCCGGACCCTGATGAACCCGGCGTTCCTGTTTTTTCTTCAGCTGCGCATCTTGGGGGGAATGAAGCAGCCTTTTTCGCGCAGGGTTTCGTCGACCCAGCGGCGGTCCAGTTTGCCTTTGCTGCGGATGGTTTTGAGCATCGCCGCTTCTTTTTTGGCCTGGATCTGGGCCAGAGCGATGGTTTCGTTGGCCAGGGCCTGGGGCAGTGCAAGAAGACCGTCATCGTCACCGATGATGATGTCGCCGGGATTGATCACGGCATCACCGATGACCACAGGCACGTTGATTTCACCGGGCCCGTTTTTATAGGGGCCGCGGTGGGTGACGCCGCGCGCGTAGACCGGGAAAGGCGAGATGGCCAGCGCATCGGCGTCGCGGATGGCGCCGTCGATGACCATGCCGGCGGCACCACGGCGTTCAGCGATGGCTGACATGATTTCGCCGATGATGGCCTGGGTGCAAATACCGCCGGCATCCACAACGATGACATCGCCGGGCCGGGCGATATCGATGGCTTTGTGCACCATCAGGTTGTCACCGGGGCTGACCTTGACTGTCAGGGCGGTGCCGACCATTCTGCCACCGCTGTGGCAGGGCCAGAGATCCGGGCCGATGGCATGCAGCCGGTTCATGTTGTCACTGAGGTGCGCGGTGGCAATCTTGCGCAGTGTGGCAATGGTTTTGGCCGGGGGTTGCGGGGCAAAGGGAAGGATGCGGAAGCCGATGGGCGCCATGATCAGGTCACTTGGTGATTAAGGAGGCAATATCGTAGCACCGGTGCCGGGTTTTGCAGGTGTGCGTGCTAAAATCGGTGGCAATATCCGGCGACTTGATCGACAAAAAATCAACAAAACTCCGCCAAGCAGGCGGGGCGCAGCAAACATCCGAAACGGCAAAAAAAGAGTGCGCATTCTGCTCAGCAACGATGACGGTTATTTTGCACCGGGCCTCGCCGCCCTGGAGCGCGCGCTCTTGCCGCTGGGCCAGGTCACCGTCGTAGCGCCGGAGCGTGACCGCAGCGGTGCGAGCAATTCCCTGACCCTGGACCGGCCGCTGTCGGTGCGTCAGGCGCCGAGCGGCTTTTACTACGTTAACGGCACCCCGACGGATTGCGTGCATCTTGCCGTCACCGGTCTGTTGCCGGAGCTGCCGGATGTCGTGGTCTCCGGTGTCAATGCCGGCGCGAACATGGGCGACGACACGATTTATTCCGGCACTGTTGCGGCCGCGACCGAGGGTTTCCTGCTGGGTATCCCTTCGATGGCCGTGTCTCTGGTATCCGGAGAGCATGAACATTTCGAGACGGCGGCACGTGTTGCCGCCGAACTGGTACAGCGTTTCGCGCAGCATCGTATCGATCAACCCATCCTGCTCAACGTCAATGTGCCCGATGTGCCCTATGACGCATTGTGCGGCAGCAAGGTCACCCGCCTGGGCAAGCGTCACAAGGCTGAGCCCGTGGTCAAGGCAACTAATCCGCGCGGCGATACGGTGTACTGGGTCGGCGCTGCGGGTCGTGCGCAGGATGCCGGCGAAGGCACGGATTTTCACGCAACGGCGGCCCAGATGGTTTCGGTGACTCCGTTGCAGATGGATCTGACCCGGTTCGGCCAGATGGAACTGGTCGGCAACTGGCTGCAACGCCCGAGGGCAGCATGAGCGCAGCACACTCCGGTATCGGCATGACATCCCAGCGCACGCGCATGCGCATGGTGGAGCGCTTGCGCAAAGAGGGCATTACCGACGAAGTGATTCTGGCGGTAATGGGCGAAGTGCCGCGGCATATTTTTGTTGATGAGGCGCTGGCGAGCCGGGCCTATGAAGACATGGCCTTGCCGCTGGGTTTCGGTCAGACCATTTCCAGTCCTTATACCGTTGCGCGTATGCTGGAGTTGCTGCGCAGTGGCGGCGGTGCGCTCGACAAGGTGCTCGAGATCGGCACCGGCTGTGGCTATCAGGCTGCGGTGCTGTCGCGGCTGGCGCATGAAGTCTATTCTCTGGAGCGTCTCGCACCGCTGCTGACCAAGGCGCGCAGGCACTTGCGTGATGCCCGGGCACACAATGTCCGCGTGCGTACCGCCGACGGACAAATGGGCTGGCCCGAGCATTCACCGTTCGACGGCATTGTGGTGGCGGCGGCGGCGACCCATGTTCCGCAGGCGCTGCTCGATCAACTGGCGGCGGGTGGTAAAATCATCATTCCTTTGACCCAACAGGGCAAACAGTCTTTGCATGTCATTGAGCGCACAGCACAGAGTTATGTCGACCGCAAAGTCGAAGATGCACTTTTCGTCCCCTTGCTGCCCGGCCTCGGCTGATCGCGCGGTGACTTCAATTGCCGCCGTTGCCGGCGCGCGGTGCACTGTTTGGATGGCGATGGTCGCCGCAGTCTCCCTGTTTGCCGGCTGTGCCACGCCACGGCCGGCACCGGTCGTTGATCGCATGCCCCAGGGCAGCACCACCAAGACACAGTCCAAACCAGCGCCCGTTGCGCGTGCGGTGTCGCCGGTCGACCAGCCGCGCCCCGAAAGTTATACCGTGAAGGCGGGCGACACGCTGTATTCCATCGCGCTGGAATTCGGGCTCGATTATCGAGAGCTGGCCGGTTGGAACAATATTGATCCATCGCGCATCCGCGTTGGCCAGCAACTGCGGCTGTCGCCCCCTAAAGGCGCCGTGGCGAGGCCGCTGCGCACGCCGGGTGTAACTGTTGATTCGCAACCCCTGGACGGCGCTGGCCGTGCAACAGCCGGCGGCGCCCGCACCGAGCCGCGTGGCGTGCGTGTGCCGTATTCGGATAAGGCGTACACGCAGTTGTCCGGCATCAAACCCGAACCGGCGGCTTCTGCCAAACCGGAACCCCAGCTGCAGCCCGAGAGTAAACCTGCTGTAGCCGTCAGCGATGATGTGGAGTGGATATGGCCGGTCAGCGGCAAAGTCGTCACGCCGTTCAATGAAACCTCCAGCAAGGGAATCGGTATAGCGGGCAAGGCGGGGCAGCCGGTGGTGGCTGCGGGGCCCGGACGCGTTATTTTCAGCGGTACCGGTATACGCGGTCTCGGCAAGCTGATCGTGATTAAGCACAACGATAAATTCCTCAGCGTATATGCGCACAATCGCGAGCTGTTGGTTAAAGAAGGGCAGACGGTGACTCGCGGCCAGCGTATTGCCGAGATGGGCGATACCGACACGGATCAGGTCAAACTGCATTTCGAGATCCGCCGCCTTGGCAAACCGATCGACCCGGCAACACTGCTGCCGCCGGCGTGATCCTCCATCAGGATTGGCAGTAAAGCATTTGTTTAATTAATTTTATGCTGCGAAGCGGCTGACACTTCGCTCAAACTCGCGCAAATCCTGTGCTGATGCGCCTTCGCCGTAACGCAACGTTACGTACCGCTGTGTGATGGTTTCAATCGCCGGCCCGGCCTCCGGTTTCCACTGTGCCGCACGGCGCGCATAAACCACCGGTCCTTCAGCCGGATGGCGGGGCAGACCGCGACGAGCCAGCTTACCGCAAAAACGATC
>JAURHM010000065.1 GCA_030833315.1 Burkholderiales bacterium | reverse complement strand
GCGTGGTGGCCGCGCTGGGGATGTACATCGTCGCCACCCTCCAGCACAACCCGAACGCTCTGATGCTCAGCCTGGTGGTATGGGTTGCGCTTGTCGGCAGTTGCGTCGCAAGCGGCATTTCAGGGGCCATGGTGCCGCTGACTCTGAAACGATTTGGCTTTGACCCGGCGACTGCTTCGAGTATTTTTCTGACGACGGCGACCGATGTGGTCAGTATGGGATTGTTACTGGGACTGGCCACGCTGCTGATCTGAAATAACGCAGTGACTAGTCCTAAAATAGGTTGACGGTTTTAAGCAGTACGAATCGCCGATTTTAGTTGAAACTGTTGAGACGCCCGTTGCACCGCATCGGGCGTTTTGTATTGTAGCGACAGGTGAGGCCGCTCGCCGTTGTAGATCGCCACCGACTGATCAACCATGCGCCGCGCCTCCTCCAGGTTCTGGGGACGACTGATCAGGAACTCAACCTTGAGAATGCCATTGACCCGCTCCGCGAGCGCGTTCTGGTAGCAGTCGTAGCCGTCGGTCATGGAGCAGGTCAGCCCGTGCCGGGTGTGAATGGACTGATAGTAGCTCGCGCAGTATTGAATCCCCCGATCCGAGTGATGCACCAGCGGCCCACGCCCACGGCGCTGGCCCAGCGCCGCTTTGAGTGCTTGGGCAACCTCTTCGGTCTGCAATGATTCATGCTTTGCTGGAATACCCTTGCCGGCTCACCTCTCGGGGTACTCGACTCATGTAACCGCTCCGTAATGGACTCCCACCGCTCACACTAACCCAGTCGCAGCGGCCGTGCTTGCGCAGCCACGTCAGCACTGTCGAGCGCCCCTGGATGCCGTAGCGCCGCTGTGCCTGCCTGTAGCTCAAATCCCCACCACTTCATCCACCACCACCCGTTTAAAAGCCAGCGTGTAGTCGCACTGTGTGCGCTTCTTCCCTCTGTCCATCTGACACCCCTTTCAAAAGTGTCAACCTGGAATAGGACGGGTCACAGCCATGAAAAAGGCCGCCCGCGGGCGGCCTTTTTTCAGCCCTGAACCGATCAGGCGGCTTTGGCCGGCTTGCGTTTCTTGGCTTGTGCCGCGGTGGCGTGCATCGACGCGTACGCCGCGTGCGCAGCGGCTTCAGCATCACCCACGTGCACGGCATAACCCATGTCTTCGAGCACCGAACCCAGCGCGGACAGACAGAGCATGACGTTGTCCGGACGGCAGGAGTAGCCCATCAGGCCAAAGCGCCAGATCTTGCCGGCGAGCGGTCCGAGGCCGGCGCCGATTTCCAGGCCGAATTCGGAGAGCAGTGTCTTGCGCACTTCCGCTTCGTTGACGCCTTCGGGGCAGAGTACGGCGTTCATCTGCGGCGCCTGGTAGGGCTCCTTCACCAGGAACTTGAGCCCCATGGCTTCGAGACCGGCTTTGAGCGCAGTGTGATGACGATCAACACGCGCCCAGGCGTTTTCCAGACCTTCTTCGCGGATCAGCAGCAGCGCTTCGTGCAGCGCAAACAGCGAGTTGGTCGGTGCAGTGTGGTGATAGGTGCGGGTGGTTTCGCCCCAATAGCCGAGCAGCAGATTCATGTCCATGAACCAGGAGTGGATCTTGTCCTTGCGCGACTTGACGCGCTCAACCACGCGCTCGGAGATCGTCACCGGCGACAGTCCCGGCGTGCACGACAGGCATTTCTGGCTGGCGGAGTAAGCGGCGTCGATTTTCCATTCGTCGACCAGCACCGGCGAACCGCCGAGCGAAGTCACGGTATCGACAATGGTCAGCGCGTTGTATTTGTGCGCGATCTCGACCAGGGTCTTGGCGTCGGACAGCACGCCGGTGGAGGTTTCGGCGTGCACAAAGGCCACCAGGCGTACATCAGGATTCTTCTTCAGCGCGTCTTCAAGTTTCTGCGGGCTGATCGGTTCGCCCCAGGCGTCTTCGACGATGATCGGCGTGCCGCCGCAGCGTTCGACGTTTTCGATCATGCGCCCGCCGAACACCCCGTTGCGGCAGACAATGACCTTGTCACCCGGCGCCACCATGTTGACGAAGCAGAATTCCATGCCCACCGAACCCGGACCCGAAATCGGGAAGGTCAGCGGATTCTTGGTCTGGTAGGTGTAACGCAGCAGCGATTTCAGTTCTTCCATCATCTCGACGAATACCGGGTCGAGATAACCGATGGCCGGCTGACTCATCGTGGTCAGCACGCGCGGATGAATCTCCGTCGGGCCGGGACCCATCAAGGTGCGTTGCGGCGGGTGGAACGAATTGATGCGTTTGCTCGGCGCGTATCTGTCCATGTTGAATTCACTCCCTGCGGTGGCGTTGGCTGAAAAATTTTCTCCGTCCGGCCGCGACTTCAGCTTCAGCGGCTTGCGCGCGGTGGCTTCATTGAGCACATCAACAGCGGCAATCTCGCCGCCGGTGACCTGCTCGACTTCCATGGCCCAGCGCGCCGGCACATAACCCGACTTGACCCAGTGATTGACCACGGCACGGTCAAGGCGGAATCGACGGGCGACTTCGGCCTGGCTGCCAAAAAGATCAACGAGACGGGTTGCGCAATTCATGTTCAGTGACGGGGCCGCGGAATGCCGCGAACGATGACGGAAACAGACCGCAATTTATCATGACCAATTTAATTTGACAAGACTATATTGTCGTCAGAATTTCATCGTAACCAATTGTTTTAAATGATATTTTTTATATGCGCTGCCACTGATTCGGCTATGTTTTCTGCCGTAAAGTCATGATAATGTGGGGCATTAAAAATACTGACAACGAGGAAAACCACTCATGAAACGACTGATCTGCCTGCCACTGGCAGCCGCCTGTGCGGTACTGGCGGCCCCCGCGATGGCGGCCCAAAGCAATGCCTACCCCAACAAGCCAATCCGCCTGGTCGTGCCCTTCCCGCCCGGCGGCGGCACCGATCTGGTATCGCGGATCATGCAGCCGGCGCTGAGTACCGAACTCGGGCAGCAGATCCTGATCGACAACCGCGGCGGCGCCCAGGGTACGCTGGGTACCGCCATTGCAGCCACAGCCAACCCTGACGGATATACCCTGGTCATTTCGGAAATTGGCGCCACCGCCGTAGCGCCAGCGCTGATGTCCAAACTCAGCTTCGACGTCGCCAAGGATTTTGTCGGCATCAGCCAGCTGATCGAGCAACCGTACATCATGACCGTGCATCCCAGCGTGCAGGCAAAGACGCTGGCGGAATTCGTCAAACTCGCACAAAGCAAACCCAACTCGATGAACTTCGGTTCGGGCAACGTCACCGCGCATGTTGCGCAGGAAGCGTTTTTCCAGACCGCCAAGATCAAGCTCACGCATATTCCCTACCGTGGCTCCGGTCCTTCAGTGGCAGCGGCCGTCGGCGGTGAAGTGCAGACCCTGTTCTCCGGCCCCGGCGCGGCAATTCCGCAGATCAAGTCCGGCAAACTGCGCGGACTCGCGGTGACCACCGCCAAACGCACGCCGCAGCTGCCGGACCTGCCGACACTGGGCGAATCCGGATACAAGGGTTTTGCGATCAGCGGCTGGTACGGCCTGATGGGTCCGGTGAAAATGCCGAAAGAAGCCGTCACCGTTCTCAACAAGGCGGTGACCAAGGTGCTGAACGGCGATACCGGCAAACTGCTGCGTGACCGCGGTTATGAGCCGGTACCGACGACACCCGAGGAATTCGACAAATTCACGCGCCAGGAAATCGCGCGCTGGAGCAAGGCCGTCAAGGAATACAACATCCAGCCGGACTTTTAAGCGCCGTTGGTGTTGGCGGCGGGCGCAGCGCGCGCCCGCCTTGAACCTGCGTTATTCGCTGTCGAACGCGGTATCGCCGTCGGCCACTGGCTCGCCGGTGGCGCGCACCGCGGCAAAATCAAACAGCGTGCGATCCATCAGGTGCGAAGGCCGCACATTCTGCAGACTGGTCAGTATGGTTTCCACCCGGCCGGGCTGGCGTTTCTCCCACTCGCGCAGCATGGCCTTCATTTCCTTGCGCTTGAGATTTTCCTGTGACCCGCACAGCGTGCACGGAATGATCGGAAACTGGCGCAGTGCTGCATACGCCTCAAGGTCCGTCTCCTCGCAATAGGCCAGCGGCCGGATCACCACATTGCGGCCGTCGTCCGACACCAGCTTGGGCGGCATCGTTTTCAGTTTGCCGCCATAAAACATGTTCAGCAGGAAGGTCTCGAGAACGTCATCGCGATGGTGACCCAGCGCAATCTTGGTTGCTCCCAGTTCCTGCGCCACACGGTAAAGCACGCCACGGCGCAGCCGCGAACACAATGAACACATCGTCTTGCCCTCGGGAATCACCCGCTTGACGATGCTGTAGGTGTCCTGATTCTCGATGTGGAAAGGCACGCCGAGTTTGCTCAGGTAATCCGGCAGCACATGTTCCGGAAATCCCGGCTGCTTCTGGTCAAGATTGACCGCGACAATATCGAAAGCAATCGGTGCATGGCTGCGCAGATGCAGCAGGATGTCGAGCAGCGCATAGCTGTCCTTGCCGCCGGACAGGCAGGCCATGACCTTGTCGCCTTCGCGGATCATGTCGAAATCGGCAATGGCCTGTCCCGCCTGGCGGCGCAGGCGCTTGACCAGCTTGTTCGACTCGTAATGATCGCGGCGTTCGCGGTTGCTGCGCGGCGTGATGTTGATGACCTGGGTATCCATGGCGTTTAACTCCGGCGCAGAATGAAACGCGCCTGTTGATACATTGAATGGTGTTCAGCGCAACTTACAAAACGATACTGCGGCCGCCGTCGACGGCAATGATCTGCCCCGTCACATATGGTGCGGTGGCCAGAAATTCGACCGCGCCGGCGATGTCGTCGGGTTCGCCGGTGCGCTTCAGCACCGACCGGTCCAGTATGCGCTGACGCTCGTCCTCATTCTGCCATTCCGGCCCGTCAGGCCACAGGATGGCGCCAGGCGACACCCCATTGACGCGCACCTCCGGCCCCAGCTCAAGCGCCAGTGATCGCGTCAGCGCCAGCAGGCCGCCTTTCGCCGCGGTGTAGACCATGTGATCCGCCAGCGGCCGCTCGGCATGAATGTCGATGATGTTGACGATGCAGCCCTGCGCGCGGCGCAGTTCAGTGGCCGATGCCTGCGACAGGAACAGCGGAGCCCTCAGGTTAGTACCCATCAGGTCATCCCAGACTTTCATGTCGATCTGTCCCAGGGGCGTCGCGTAAAAACTGGAAGCGTTGTTGACCAGCACATCCAGTCCGCCATAAGCGGATACCGTTCGCTGGATCAGCGCGAGGGGCGCACCGGCTTCGAGCAAATCGGCCTGCACCAGCACGGCGGATCCCGGCCGCATGCCGTTGAGTTCATGCACCAGTGTTTGCGCATCATGCTGGGAGCGATTGCAATGCACGAGCACGTTCGCGCCGGCTGCATGCAACCGGCGGCAAATCGCTGCGCCGACGCGACGTGCGCCGCCGGTAACCAGCGCGGTCTTGTCCTGCAGTGATCCGTTCATCGGGGCATTTCCAATTGGCAGACCTGACGTAAATGATTGTTTATTTTAGCGTA
This sequence comes from Burkholderiales bacterium, assembly GCA_030833315.1. Lineage (GTDB taxonomy): Bacteria > Pseudomonadota > Gammaproteobacteria > Burkholderiales > SG8-41. The sequence goes on along the minus strand of JAURHM010000065.1, from coordinate 9,337 downwards.
TTATCCCGCCGTGACTTTTCAGCCCGAGAAATCCGCCCTGCCTGAACCGGATGCCGATGCACTGGCCGTCAGCCGGGAACTGCAAACCCTGATCCATGCCGAAATCGCAAAAGGCGGCGGTTGGATCAGTTTCGCGCGTTATATGGAAATGGCGCTGTATGCGCCGGGTCTGGGATATTACAGCGCCGGCAGCCGTAAAATCGGGGCGGCCGGCGATTTCATCACAGCGCCGGAACTCTCGCCGTTGTTCGGTCGCACACTGGCACGCCAGTTGGCCGAACTGCTGGCACAAGGAGTTCATGACATCATCGAACTCGGCGCCGGCAGCGGCGCACTCGCCGCCGTGGTGCTCGAAGAACTCGCGGCATTGGATCAACTGCCGCAGCGTTATCGCATCCTCGAAGTCAGCGCCGATTTGCGTGAACGGCAACAGCAAAGACTGCGGACACGTCTGCCGCAATATATTGATCGTGTCGAATGGCTGGAACGTCTTCCGGATCATCTCAATGCCGTAGTCATCGGCAATGAAGTGCTCGACGCCCTGCCGGTGCATCGCATCCGCAGCAACCAAAGCCGTGTCGAAGAACTCGGTGTCACTGCCGGTGCGCAGGGATATGCCTGGACCACGCGACCGGCAAGTGCTGCAGTCGCTGCTGCAGCCGCTCAACTGTCATTGCCCGACGATTACGAAACCGAAATCAATCTTGTCGCCCCTGCGCTGGTCAGTGATCTCGCCAGCCGCCTCGACCACGGCGCGCTGCTGTTCATTGACTACGGATTTCCGGCGCGCGAGTTTTTCCACCCGCAGCGTAACCGCGGCACGCTGATGTGCCATTACCGCCACCACGCGCACGATGACCCTTTCCTTTGGCCGGGCCTGCAGGACATCACCGCGCATGTCGATTTCAGCGCCGTCGCACAGGCCGGCGCAGCGCTGGATCTGCTCGGCTACAGCAACCAGGCACAATACCTGATCAACGGCGGCATCACCGGGCTGCTCGCTGAAATCCCCGCCTCCGATGTCGCGTTTTACGCGCCCCTCGCCGCACAGGCGCAGCAACTGCTGTCGCCAGCGGAAATGGGCGAGTTGTTCAAGGTCATCGCAATGGGCCGCGGCATCGCCGCGCCGCTGTCGGGTTTCAGCCGCGGCGACAAATCCCACACCCTCTGACCGGGCCTGCCATTCCGCTATCATGGCCGGGCCATGGTTGCCGGACACCCCATCCTGATGCTGATCCTGTCGTTGTACGGCAGCGCCATCGCGCATGGCGCCGAATCACCGGAAACCTCGCAGGCCCGCACCCACTGGACACGAAGCCCGCACGGCGCCATGCTGGAACGCATCCTGCCGCCGGCCCTGGAACCGCAGCAGTTGCCGGAACCCCGCAGCGAAGGTGCGCAACTGATGTCGCGTTATTGCGTGCAATGCCATTACCTGCCCAGCCCGCAAATGCATGCTGCAACGCGTTGGCCTTCGGTGGTCGATCGCATGGTATGGCGCATGCGCGGCCAGGGAAATATGGGCGCATTGATGAAAGACATGATGGCGAATGTCACTGCGCCATCGGCGGCCGAAGTCGCGACGCTTTCGGCTTACCTGCGCAAACATGCACAGCGGGAAATTGATCCCAAACACCCTGCGCTGCAGACCCGCGCCGGACAAATTTACAGCCTGGCCTGTTCGCAGTGCCATGCGCTGCCCGACCCGCAACGCCACACCGCTGAGGAATGGGCCCGGGTCGTCAAACGCATGCAGGGCCACATGGCCTGGGCCACCACCATTGTCGGCGTACGCGAATTGCGCACCAACCCCGAACTCGATACGGCTGAAATCCTGCGCCTGCTGCAGCAATTCGCCCGCCGTGATAACCGCGGTTGATTGCGACTATCGGCGGGATAAGGTGATATCGAACACCGCCACCCAGTTATCGCCATCGCGCTTCAAAGTTGACGTCAATGGCGGGGCGATGCCTCGACCGCCATCGAAATACAGCTGGGTCACCAGCTCGGCGTAATTTGCATGCGTTACACGGTAATGAATATGCCGCGGCCGTCCCGGATACTCGCCGGGTAACAAGGTGCTGTACTGGTATCGGCCTTCGCGATCGCTAGTCAGGGTTGCCCGCAGCAGGCAGCGCGGATCGTCGCGAGTGCCGCCGACCATCGTGTAATCCCCCTGCGCATCGGCCTGCCAGACCTCGATGCGCGCATCCGACAGCGGACGGCAGTCGGACAGTCCGGTCACCCGGCCGGTCACCGTCAGCCGCTGCGCACCCTTGCCCGCCGCCGCACACAATTCAGCCACTGCTGGCGCACCGGATTTGTAAAACGGCCCCAATGCGTCGCGTGGTGTGGGCCGGCACACGGCGACTGCATGCGCGGGCACAACCAGTACGCCGGCCGCAGCCAGCATCAGGCGCCGCCGCGCAAGGCGTATCACCGCGTCAGACCTTGGGTATGGCCATGCCACGCTGCACGGCAGGCCGCGCCGAAATGCGGTCATACCAGCGCTTCACGTTCGGAAAATCATTCAGATCGGTCTTGTGCCACTCATGGCGGGCAATCCACGGATAGGTTGCCATTTCGGCGATGGTGTACTCGCCACCGGCCAGCCATTCATTATTTGCCAGATGTGCATCGAGCACGCCGTAGAGCCGGCGGGTCTCAGTGACATAACGTTCGATCGCATAAGGCACCGGCTCCTTCGCCGCACGCAGGAAATGATGCACCTGGCCGAACATCGGACCAACGCCGCCCATCTGGAACATCAACCACTGCAGGGCATCGTAACGGCCGCGCACCGCCTGCGGCAGGAATTTTCCGGTTTTCCCGGCCAGGTAAATCAGTATCGCACCTGACTCCATCAGGGCTATCGGTTTCCCATCCGGACCATCGGGATCAACAATCGCCGGGATTTTGCTGTTGGGATTGATCGCGATGAAATCCGGTTTGAACTGGTCGCCCTTGCCGATGTTGATCGCATGAGTCCGGTACGGCAGTCCGCATTCCTCCAGCATGATGGAAATCTTGCGGCCGTTCGGCGTGGTCCAGGTGTAAAGATCGATCATCGCAAACTCCATTGGGGGGTTGATTATCCGATCGCGGCTCGAATCGCGGCGAGGCGCGCCTCGGCAACCGCCGCCTTGATGCCATCCGGCGATTTCTGCGTGCGGGCCACCACACCCGCATCGACCGCCAGCGCCACGTCATGCGCGACGCACAAACGTTTGCGCGAAGCACCCGCATCGGCTACGCCGGCCAGCGCCGCTTCCATCAGATCACGGAAACGCTCGGGACGGCGCCAGGCGTCAGTCGCCTCCAGCACCTGCATCAGCGCTTCGGCATCCAGTTCCGCGCCATCGGCAATGGCGTTGCCGTGTCGCGCCGCAAGCAGGGCGAGATCGCGGCAGGCGGCGGGCGCCTTCAGTTTCGCGCACAGGGCCTCGACGGCCTCAGGCTCCAGCACGCGCAGCAATGCCGCAAAACGAACGTCGAGCGCCGCCGTCCCTGCAGCGGCGGCATCCAGTGCAATCATCGCCTCACCGGCCTGCCCGTCGTCGTACAGCGCATCAATCTGCGGCAATACGCGCGCCAGCGCCCCGCAATCACGCAGGATCGCGAACATCGCCGACGGCGTTTTTTCCATCAGGCCTTTCGCCAGCTCCTGCCAGACGCGTTCGGCGACAAGCGCATTGGCTTCGCCGTCCCGCACCATCTGCACCATCAGCGCATGGGTTTCCGGAGCAACGGTGAAATCAAAACGTGCGGCGAAGCGCGCGACGCGCAGGATGCGTACCGGGTCTTCGGCAAATGCCGGACTGACATGGCGCAACACCCCTTCCCCGAGGTCATCGGCGCCGTGATATGGATCAATCAGCCGGCCGCTGCCGTCGCGCGCCATCGCATTGATGGTCAGATCGCGGCGCTGCAGATCCTGCTCCAGCGTGACATCGGGCGAGGCATGGAAAGCAAAGCCGTGATAACCGGGCGCGGTCTTGCGCTCGGTCCGCGCCAGCGCATATTCCTCGTGCGTCTGCGGATGCAGAAAAACCGGAAAATCGCGGCCGACCGGACGAAACCCCTGTTTCACCATCTCTTCCGGCGTCGAACCGACAACAACATAATCGCGGTCCTGCACCGGCAGGCCGAGCATCTCGTCGCGTACCGCGCCACCGACGACGTAGGTTTCCATGGCGTTGTTCAGCGGCCGGCGCGGCTGCGCATCAGATCGTATTGCGCTCGCGGCGCGTTGGTCGACAGCCAGGACGGCGCCAGCGCCTCCAGTGCCTGGGGCCGGATGCCGAAAGGAAACACCGAGTCGCTGATGCTGTCGACATCCATGGAACGGATGTTGTCGCGTGACATCAGTTTCACCGGCAGGCACTCCATCGCAAATGCCTGGTACAGGGACAGCGTGCGGTTGAGGCCGATGATCGGACGCGAGCGACCGATGTTCCGCGCCACGAACGCCACCAGCTCACGCAGCGTGTAACGTTGCGGTCCGCACAGATCATAGCGGCGCCCGTAGGTAGCGATGTCGGTCAGGGCATGAACAAAAGCTGCAGCGACATCCCCGACGTATACCGGCTGGAAACGCGCATCCGGCCGCGCCAGTATCAGCACCGGCAGCAGCCGCGCGAGTCCGGCGAACAGATTGAGGAAGCGGTCATCCGGTCCGAAGATCACCGAAGGCCGGAACACCGTGACATCCAGCCCCGACTCCATCACCACACGCTCAGCCTCGCCCTTGCTGCGCAGGTAGTCGCTCGGGCCGTCGGTCGCAGCGCCGATCGCGCTCATCTGCAGCAGCCTTTTGACGCCGCCGGTACGACAGGCTTCAACCACGCTGCGCGCGAGTTCGATATGGGCGGCACGGAAACCGTGATGGCCGCCGCCGTCATGCAGCACACCCACCAGATTGATCACGGCGTCGCAACCGGCCACCACCTTCGCCAGCACGGCCGGCGTGTGCACATCGGCCTCGACCACATCGACCGTAGGCAAAAGAATCAGCGCTTTGGCGCGCTCGCGGTCGCGCGTCGGAACCACCATGCGAAAACCGCACGCTGCCAGCTGCTGGCACAGATGACGGCCAACAAAACCCGACCCGCCGATGACACAGACTTTTTCGATGATCATTTCCGGTAATTCTCCGTTGTACTTCTGTTGCGCCCGGTGTCAGGGCGTATCACCCAGCGGCTTTTCGCGATCGCGCACGCGCGGCTCGATGACGCCGATGCGCGCTTTCAGCGACTGCATCTGCTGGCTGAAATTGTTGGCGTAATAGCTGGAATTGGCCATCACCTTTTTCACGTAATCCCGCGTCTCGTTGAACGGGATGCTCTCGGCATAAACCGCAGCCTCCATCACCTGATCGGCGCGCCAGGCGCGGGCGCGGCCGGGGCCGGCATTGTATGCGGCAGACGCCAGCACCGGACTGCCGTCGAGCGTATCAAGCACATGCTTCAGGTAGTAAGTACCCAGACTGAGATTGGTTTCGACATCGCTGACCTGCGACCAGTGCCAGTCCTTCAGTCCGATCTTGCCGGCGACCCATTTCGCGGTGGCCGGCATCAGCTGCATCAGCCCGCCGGCGCCGACGCGCGATTTGGCCTGCGCGATAAAACGGCTTTCCTGACGGATCAGTCCGTTGACCCAGGCTTCGTCGAGATCGACCTGGCGTGCCGCGGCCTTCAGCTGGTCACGGTAGGGTGCGAGATAACGCATTGCGAAATCATGCTCGAACACCGTACGGTCAGCGGTATTGATCGCACGGTCATACACCGCGTTGCGCCGCGCCACTTCCGCCGCCGCCAGCAACTGGCGGTCGGTCATACCGCGGATCGCCCACAGCCATTCGCGCACTGCTTCCAGACGCACATCGAGACGGAACAAAGCCAGCGCACGCTGGATGCCCGGGCGCGCCGCGACAGCAGCAATATCCTGCTCGACCGGTTTGTACGCCTGCGGCGGGGACTGCACGCCGCCGCCAAGATCTTCAATCGCGAGTTGGCCGTAAAAATTGAATTCGGCCGACAAAGGCTTGAGCAATGCGACAGCCTCGGTTTCACGGCCGGAGGCCTTCAGCGCCCTCGCCTTCCAGTACCGCCAGGCCGGGTCCTCGGCTTCTTTCGGCGTCATGGCATCAATCGCCGCCTGCACTTCGGGCCAGCGTTTCGCACGCAATGCCGCGCGCACCTTCCAGCCCAGTTGCAGGTCGCTCATGCCGGATGCGCGCGCATACCAGTCGAGTGCTGCAGGATCGTGGCGCATCGCACCGAAGTAGCCGAGCATGCCCCAGACGTAACCGCGCTCCTCATCCGTGAAACGCGAGGAAAGTTTGGACCATTGCGCGACCGCCTGCGACGGTGAAGTACGCGCCAGGCGGTGTACCGCAAAAATGGCGGTTTCGCGGGACGCGCGCGTCTTCAGATCCGAACGCAGATCATTGAGGTAGGCAGCAGGATTGCCGGAAATGGCCGTCAGCGTCCGCGCATCCGGCGCCTGTCCTTTGGGCAGCCAGCCGGCAACACGGTTGGCGAGTCCCACCTGTCCGGCTTCCAGCGCCAGCCTTACGCGCGTCCAGACATCTTCTTCCGACAATTGCTGCGCCTCCAGCAGCGCATCGAAGAGCGTGTTGCAGCTGTCGGGCAGGTTGCGGGCGACAAACCACAGCGGCCGCGCCTCGCGCAAGGCCAGAGTGTCGACACGCGAACGCGCCTGCAGGGCGTAGCAGGTCACTTCCATATCCTCACCGGCCAGCGCCGGCAGTTCGGCGTTGAAGGTTTCCCATTGCGCGTTTCTGCCCAATACCTTGAGCCAGTCGCGGCGCACGTTGTCGGACAGCGGGGTATCGCGGTTGGTATTGATGTAGCGGCGGATCTCTTCGGCGTCGCGTGCTTCGAAGCGGATCCTCAACCGCCAGTACTGCACATAGGGCTCCAGTAAATGTCCCTGGAAACGCGATGCGATCTGGTCGAGTTTTTTGCTGTCGCCGATGCGCGCCGCATCGCGTGCGGCGAGAAAGGCGTCGTCAAGAGCAGCGCTTTGCGCCACGGCCTGCGCGGGTTGCAGCAGGATTGCCCCGAAAAGGACCGTTGTCAGCGCCGCGGAAACACTACGGGTCATACCCATGGATTACCGTGCCATCCGGCTATAAATCATAACCATTTGATTATAAAATGATTTCATGAGAGAAACAGGCGATAGGCGGGATTCCGCGACTCGTCCGCGCAGGGATAACCGACCTCGGCGAGGAAAGCCTTGAACTTGGCTTTGTCTTTCGGCGGCACTTCCATGCCCACCAGCACGCGGCCGTAATCGGCGCCGTGATTGCGGTAATGGAACAGGCTGATGTTCCAGCCGCGGCTCATGCTGGTGAGGAAACGCATCAGCGCACCCGGTTTCTCCGGGAACTCGAAACGATAGAGGATTTCGTTTTTTGCCCCCGGCGCGTGACCGCCGACCATGTGGCGCACATGCAGCTTGGCCAACTCGTTGTCGCTGAGGTCCAGCGTCTGCAGGCCCTTGCGGCGCAGCGTCTTGACCAGCTGTTCCGTTTCCTGGCGGTTGCGCACCTGCACGCCGACAAACACCCGCGCTTTTTGCGGATCATCAAAGCGGTAATTGAATTCAGTGACGTTGCGCGGCCCCAGCAATTCGCAGAAAGTCTTGAAGCTGCCGGGCTTCTCGGGAATGGTCACCGCCAGAATGGCTTCGCGGTGTTCGCCGAGTTCGGCTTCTTCGGCGACAAAACGCAGCCGGTCGAAATTCATGTTGGCGCCGCAGGCCACCGCCACCAGCGTGGCGTTGCGAACCTTGCGCCGCGCCGCCCAGGCTTTGGCGCCGGCAATGGCGAGTGCGCCGGCCGGTTCGAGAATCGCGCGGGTGTCTTCAAACACATCCTTGATCGCCGCGCACATCGCGTCGGTATCGACGCGGACGATTTCATCGACCAGCGTGCGGCACAGGCGGAAGGTTTCCTTGCCCACCTGCTTCACCGCCACACCATCGGCAAACAGCCCGACCTGCGCGAGCTTGACCCGGCGTCCGGCCTTGATCGACTGGTACATCGCATCCGAATCCACCGGCTGCACACCGATGACCTTGATTTCAGGCCGCAAACGTTTGACGTAAGCGGCGATGCCCGCAATCAGGCCGCCGCCGCCGATCGCGACAAAAATCGCGTCAATGGGCTCCGGATGCTGGCGCAGGATTTCCATCGCGATCGTGCCCTGCCCGGCAATCACGTCCGGATCGTCGTAGGGATGGACGTACGTCAGGCCCTGGCGTTTTTCCAGCACGTGTGCATGATCGGCAGCCTCTGCGTAAGAGTCGCCGTGCAACACCACTTTGGCGCCGCGCGAACGTACGGCATTGATCTTGATATCCGGCGTGGTCAGCGGCATGACGATGGTCGCCGTGCAACCGAGGCGCTGTGCCGCCAGCGCGACACCCTGGGCATGATTGCCGGCGGAAGCCGCAATCACGCCACGGGCCAGCGCATCGGGCTTGAGCTGCGCCATCTTGTTGTAAGCGCCGCGCAGCTTGAACGAGAACACCGGCTGCATGTCCTCGCGTTTGAGCAGGATGCGGTTGTGCGTGCGCCGCGACAGATTTGGCGCGGGCTCCAGGGGTGTTTCGACTGCCACGTCGTAAACGCGGGCGTTGAGGATACGTTCCAGATAATCGGTTTTGGCCATGCGCTTTCAGCTCTGATTTATCAGCAGAATTTCATGGGTGAAAGGTTATCAGGAATGACCGTCGCAAGCGATGCTCCGCACACAAATAAGAGGGCAAAACAGGGCCTTGCGGCGGTATGATGTATATTCGATTGAACCTTCTTTGTGGAGCAGCAAATGAGTCAGGACGCACTGAAACAGGCAGCGGCCAAAGCCGCAGCGGCACTGGTGCCGGAAGGCGCCATCGTCGGCGTCGGCACCGGCTCCACGGTAAATTTCTTCATCGATGAACTGGCAACAATGAAAGGCCGCATCGAAGGCGCAGTCTCCAGCTCCGAAGCCAGCGCACAGCGCCTGAAAGCGGCCGGCATAGCCGTTTTCGACCTCAACAGCGTGCGCGAGTTGCCGGTTTACGTGGATGGCGCCGACGAAATTACCCGCCACCTGATGATGATCAAGGGCGGCGGCGGCGCGCTGACCCGCGAAAAAATCGTTGCCGCGGTCGCGCGGCAGTTCATTTGCATCGCCGAGGCCGCGAAGCTGGTGGATGCCCTGGGCAAATTTCCGCTGCCGGTGGAAGTGATCCCGATGGCGCGCTCCTCCGTTGCCCGCGAAATCGTCAACCTCGGCGGGCAGCCGGAATGGCGCAGAAATTT
>JAURHM010000002.1 GCA_030833315.1 Burkholderiales bacterium | reverse complement strand
TTACACGCCGTGGCAAACATGCCAAATTACATTCAGAACGATGCCTTAGCGGTTGACCCTGCTGGATTTTCCCCACTATAGTGCGCGCATGGAAGCGGAACTCAAGACTCTGGAAGATAAACTGACGCAGTTTGTCGAGGTGAACCAGCGGCTGCGCGATGACACGCAGCGGCTGCGCCAGGAACTGGCCTCAGCCCTGCATCGCAACAAGCAGCTGGAAGAAAAAATCCAGACCGCCAGCAACCGACTGGAAGAACTCGTCCAGCAGATTCCCGCCGAGGAAATATGAGCACCGACGCAAAGGGGTTGCAGATCAACATCATGGGGCGCGAATTTCGCGTCGCCTGTGCGGAAGACGAGCAAAAGGGCCTGCTCGAAGCCGTGGATTACCTGAATGCCAAAATGCAGGAAATCCGCGATCGCGGCAAAATCATCGGTCTTGAACGCGTCGCCATCATGGCCGCGCTGAACATCGCGCATGAATTTCTCTCGATGAAAGTCGGCGGCAGTTTTGATATCGCCGAAACCAAGCGTAGAATTCATCGCATGGAGACGGCCATCGATCAGGCGATGGCGGAGCAAAGCAAACTGTTCTGAGTTTGCCGTCTGCTCCACCGGCAGTCCGCCGATCCTCAAGCCGTCCAGAGTTTCCCCTGCGGTGTTTGTTCAGGCCATATACTCTTTGAGCCAATAGACTCTGCACAGGTCGCCGACCATAGCGATTTCGGTGTGCGCGTCCCACGCGGATGTGCCTGAAGAAATCCGGAAGGTGGCCGCCTTGAACCCCAGGTTCAGGATGCTGGTCTGCGACGGCACATGCGGGGGACCCACACAAAAAATGCGGCCGTGCCGCATTTTTTTTGGTCAACGTTTACCGATGGCTGCGACATGCGCTACTGGCTTATCAAATCCGAACCCGACGTTTACGGCATCGACGCCCTCGCCCGCGACAAAACCACGCCATGGACCGGCGTGCGCAACTATCAGGCGCGCAATTTCATGCGTGACCAGATGAAACTCGGCGACCAGGCCTTTTATTACCACTCCAACTGCGACGAACCCGGCATTGTCGGCATTGCCGAGGTCAGCAAGGCCGCGTATCCCGATGCCACGCAGTTCGATCGCAAGAGCAAGTACTACGATGCAACCGCAACGCCGGAAAATCCGCGCTGGCTGCATGTCGATTTCCGTTTTGTCAAAAAAACGCCGCTGATCTCGCTGACCGAGCTGCGCAAGCACAAGCCGCTGGCCAAAATGCGCGTGCTTGCAAAAGGCAACCGGCTGTCGATCACGCCGGTGGACCCCGACGAATGGAAGTTCATTCTCGGCCTGATGAAGTGAACGGGGACTGACGCCGATGTTCGAGTGGTGGTGGGCCTACCTTGCCCTTGGCGCCTTCGTCGGTTTTTTTGCCGGACTGCTCGGCATCGGCGGCGGCGCCGCGATGGTACCGGTACTGGCCTTTGTTTATGCCGCGAAAGGCTTTGATCCTTCGCAGGTCGTGCATCTCGCCCTCGGTACTTCCATGGCAACAATCCTCTTCACCTCAGTGTCGAGCGTACGTGCGCACCAAAGTCATGGTGCGGTGGACTGGACCATCGTCAAACGCATGGCGCCGGGGATCATCATCGGTACCTTCGGCGGCGCCTTGCTGGCCAGCGTTCTCGATGTAAGGTTGCTGACCGTGGTATTTACGCTGCTGATCTATTACATCTCGGCGCAGATGTTTCTGGGGAAGAAACCACAATCCGGCGCAGCACCATTGTCGACAACAGGACTGAATGTGTCGTCTGCCATCATCGGTGTCATTTCCAGTCTGACCGCCACCGGCGGTGCGGCACTGGTTGTCGCCTATCTGGTCAAACGCGGCATTGTCATCCACCGGGCGATCGGCAGCGCGGCTGCCATCGGCTGGCCGCTCGCAGCCGCCGGCACAGCCGGATTTCTGGTAACCGGGTCCGGACAGACCGGATTGCCGCAGTACAGCCTCGGATTCATCTACCTGCCGGCGCTGGCCGGCATTGTTGTCGCCAGCATGACGCTGGCGCCGCTGGGCGCGCGCCTCGCCCATCGCACCCCGGGCGCGCTGCTGAAAAAAATCTTCGCCGCCGTGCTGTTTACGCTGGCGACGAAAATGTTGATAAGCTTTTTCTGAAACGCTTGGCCTAGACCGCGCCAGACGCTTTCAGCGCAGCGATTTCCGCATCCGTTTTCTTCAGCACGCCGCGCAAAATCTCATCGGTGTGCTGCCCCACCACGGGTGGCGGCATATCGTGCTGCAGCGGCGTGCCGGAAAACTTCATCGGGCTGGCAACCAGCGTGACTTTGCCCGCAGCGGCATGCGGCAGATCGACTTTCATGCCGCGCGCGATCACCTGCGGCTCTTCAAACACTTCCTTGATGGTGTTGATCGGTCCGTTGGCCACGCCCGCATCATCCAGCAACTGGACCCATTCCTTAGTGCTGCGCTGTTCAAACACCGCGTTGAGCAGGTTTGTAATTTCGACACGGTTTTTAACGCGCTCGGCATTGGTAGCGAAGCGCGCATCCTTGGGCAGGTGGGCGCAGCCGGCGGCATCGCAGAACTTGTTGAAAAGGTTGTCGTTGCCGCAGGCGAGGATGATGGCGCCGTCTTTGGTCTTGAAGGTCTGATAGGGCACGATATTCGGATGTGCATTGCCGATGCGCGTCGGTGACTCGCCGGTGGCGAAATAATTCATCGCCTGGTTGGCGAGGAAGGCGACGCAGCTGTCGAGCAGCGCAACATCAATCCATTGCCCTTTGCCGGTCACCGCGCGGTTGGCCAGCGCCGCACAGATCGCGATCGTCGCGTACATGCCGGTGGTCATGTCGATGATCGGAATGCCGACACGCTGCGGCCCGCCGCCGGGAATACCGTCGGCTTCGCCGGTGATGCTCATCAGCCCGCCCATGCCCTGCGCCATGAAATCGTAGCCGGGACGGTCCTTGTAAGGACCGGTCTGGCCGAAACCGGTGACCGAGCAATAGATCAATCCGGGATTCAGTTTGGCAAGGTCCTCATAACCCAGACCGTAACGCGCCAAATCACCGACCTTGTAGTTCTCCACCAGAACATCAACACCTTTCGCCAGTTCGCGCACCAGCTGCTGGCCTTCAGGCTTGCTCAGGTTCACCGTGATCGATTTTTTCCCGCGATTGGCGGCGCAGAAATAAGCGCCCTCTTTCGTTTCATTGCCCAGTTCGTCTTTCAGGAAGGGTGGTGCATAGCTGCGTGAATCATCGCCCTTGCCGGGACGCTCCACCTTGATCACTTCGGCGCCGAGGTCGGCGAGATTCTGCGCGGTCCACGGCCCCGCAAGCACGCGCGAGAGGTCGAGAACTTTGATATGCGATAACGGTCCAGCCATGTCGGATTCCAGTCGAAAAAGAATTTAACGAAACAACAAAATAATCAACGGCCCACGAAACGCGGCCTGTGCTTGTTCATGAAGGCATCGTAGCCGATGCGGTAATCCTCGGTATTGAAGTAATCGAAATTGGCGTTGATCTCGGCTTCGCTCAAGGGTACCGGCTGCGGCGTCAGGCGCCGGATGAACTGCTTGTGCCAGCGCGCCACCAGCGGTGCGCCGTCGGCGATGCGCCGTACCGTCGCCGCTGTTTCAGCAGCCAGTCCATCGTCATCAACCAAGCGGGTCAGCAGGCCCTTGGCATACGCTTCATCAGCACCCAGCATCCGGCCTTCGACCAGTATTTCCAGCGCGGCGGCACGGCCGATCAGCGGTAGCAGAGCAGCCAGCTCGTCGTAGGCAACCGCGAAACCCAGCCGGTTGATCGGCACGCCGAAACGCGCGCTGTTGCCGGCAATGCGCAGATCACACTGGCAGGCGAGCTCCAGGCCGCCGCCGGCGCAGGCGCCGTGGATCATCGCCACCGTCGGATGGCGGCATTCCCCAACGGCACGCAGCGCACCAAACACCAGTTCGCGGTGATAGACCTTGCCCTGCTCGACGGTGTTGCGTTCTGTTGCAAACTCGGCAATGTCGGCGCCTGCCGCAAACGCCTCCGTGCCGGCGCCGCGCAGCACCACGCAGCGTAGCGCATCATCGTCCGACAGGCGATGCATCGCCGTCGCCAGATCGCGCCACATCGCGACTGTCAGCGCATTCCGTTTTGGAGGATTGGACAGCGTAACCGTGGCCACATCGGCCTCGCGCGTCACCAGGATTTCGCCGCTCATGCCGTAATTTTAGAGGAATACGCTGCGCACATGCGTCGCCGCGACGAAAAACAGTACGCCGCTGAGCAAGCCGACAAACATGTTGCGGCGGGACAGGCGGTAGGCGACAAACGCCACCACGCAGGTCAGCAGACGGTCAGTCAGCGCGGTCTGCGCCATAAGGCCCGACGGTGCGACGATGATGCGCGCGATCAGTCCGGCGACCAGCGCATAGGCCACGCAGGACACCCATTCGAATACCGCACTTTGCGGATTGAGCTTGCCGGACAACAGCACACCGAGCCCGCGCCACAGATAGGTCGCACCGCCGCAGGCAAGCAGCAGCAACCACAGCTCAACGGCGGCGGACATGCGATCCCTGCCAGGCCCAGGCAATGGTGCCGCCGATGAAGCCGGCGCCGAACAGGCTCCACGCCGGCGCATAGACATGCAGTAACAACGCCACACCGGCACCGCAGACCAGTGCGGCGATCGCCGTGCGGGTGCGAGCTTCACCGACCAGCGTCACAAAAAAATACAACGGGGTCAGCAAGGCCAGGCCGTAACGCGCCAGCGGCGGCAAGGCGCCGATCAGCAACTGGCCGATCACCGCAAACAGCATCGATGAACCGATGCAGATCGCGGAAAAGCCGAGGAAATAATTCCAGCGCGCATCAACATCCATCTCTTCGAAGCGGCGCATCGCCACCGCCCAGGTGGTCATCGAGACCAGTTGCGCAGCAAACAGAAACTGCCACAGCTTTCGAACACTGCTGCCGCCACGCATCAACGGCATCAGGGTCAGCGTCATCGGCAGGAAACGTGCGGCGCTCAGCGACACCGCAAACACGGTGGCGAGAAACGCCGCCTCGCGAGCATGCATTTCCATCAGCACCAGCTGTCCGGGCAGCGCCCAGATCGCCAGCGTCGCCGACAGTGTCAGCCAGATGGAGTAGCCCGCATCACCAGCCAGCGAGCCGTAACCGAGAAATCCGGCGCCGAGCACGGCAGCCGGTACGCCCAGCGCTTCACGCGCACCGGCGCGTAGCGCCTGACCGGATGTCACTGCCGCGGATCGCGCGGCTTGGGCTGGGTCCTGGGCGCGGGTTTGAACACGTCGGAGTCAAGGAATTCGGTCAGTTTCGCCAGCTGTACCGAAGCCTGCTTGCGCACGGCTTCCGTGTCACAACCGTCCCAGGTATAAAAACCCTTGCCGGCGGCGGTGCCGGTTTCACCGCGTTTGACCATGTTCTGCAGCATCGGGTTGGGCACGCCGTTGTGAAACAGCTCAGGCACGATAGAGGCCTGCGCACCGGCATGGATGCTCAAACCGCTCAGATCCTTCTGCGCAATCAACCCGTTGATACACATCCGCGGCGCCAGCATACGGCGCGCAGCGTGGTCGATGTCGGCAGCGCTCGCGACACCGGTTTCGATCAGGTAATAGGCTTCATGCAGGATCGCATGCTGCAGTCGGTTGACCAAAAAACCGACGATGGGTTTGTAGAGCACCACCGGCTCCTTGCCGGTATGGCGCAGCACCTCAGCGCATTGATCCACCAGTGCTGCCGGTGTCGCCGGACCCGCCATGACTTCTACCACCAGCGCCTGATCGGCAGGCATGAAGTAGTGCAGGCCGATGAAACGCTCGGGATGTTTCAGGGGCTTTGCCAGCTCCACCAGATCGAGTCCCGAGGTGCCGGTGGCGATGATTACATCCGCGCCGGGATAGGCGGCTTCCACTTCGAGATACACCGCCTGCTTGGTTTTGATCTCTTCTGGAACCAGTTCAAGCACCAGATCCGGTGGCGTCTCCGGAAGTTTGGCCAATGCGCGCACGCCGGCGGGCAGGTCTTTCAGTTCGGCAGCGCGGCTGCTGCGGATGATGGTGTCAAAGCCGGCCTTGGCAAAGGTACGGGCTACACCCTGTCCCATGACGCCATAGCCATAGATCAGGACGGTCTGGATTTTTTTTGTCATTAATCGGAATTTCCGCAGAAAGTTACCGGCGCATCGCGCAACGCTGCACGCCGAGCGCGTAGGCTAACGAGTTTGTCTCTTGTTGCCAACTGCCGGCAGGGGAATGAATCTGGTTGACACCGGTTGACACCTTGTAGCTTACGGTTTAACGTTTTCGTGCGGGATCTTACGAAAAATCAAAGCACCAACATCCCCGGCCGCCATTCAAGCCGCCGCAAAAACCACATTGGAGGAATACCTGATGAAACGTATGCTGCTGGCTATTGCCTGTGCCGGCGCGGCTTCGACCGCTGTCGCGCAAGGTTTTCCAAACAAGGCGATGACCATTGTCGTACCGAATCCGCCGGGCGGCATGAACCAGATCCACGCCCAGCCCTTGTCAGCAATCGTGGAACGCCTGACCAAACAGCCGGCGCCGGTGGTCAACCGCTCCGGCGGCACCGCAGCAGTCGGCACCGCCTATGTCGCCAACCAGCCCGCCGACGGCCACACGTTGCTGGTGACCACGCCGAACATCTATCTGGTCATCGAGAAAGACAAACTCTACGGCATCAAATCGCCGTACTCGCTGGCGCAGATCCAGCCGGTCGCGCTGATGAGCGCCGATCCGCTGATCATGGTGACCCATCCCTCGGTTCCGGTAAAAACCGCCAAGGAATTCGCCGCGCTGCTGAAAAAGAAAACCGGCGTCTACACCTTCTCGTCATCCGGCCCCTATGGCATCACCCACGTGCCGTTTGAAATGTTCATCGACTCCGTCGGCATCAAAATGCGCCATGTGCCGACCACCGGCGGCGGCCCTGCCATCACCCAGGCGCTGGGCGGCCACGTCGATGCCACCGCCAGCGGTGCGGCGGCGATTCATCCGCATGTCGTGACCGGCAAACTGAAACCGATCGGCAACACCGGCGCCAAACGCCATCCGTCCTTCCCGGACACCCCGACCTTCGCCGAACAGGGCATCGACGTTGAGGCCTATCTGTGGGTCGGCCTGTTCACCACTGCCGGTCTGCCGGATGCGACGCTCAACCAGCTGCGCGAACTGGTACGCAAGGCCGCTCACGATCCGACTTTTGTTGAAGCGCTGAAAAACGTGCAAGTGATCCCGGATTACCGTGACGTCAACGAGTTCAAGGCTTTCTTCGACGCCGATTACAAACGGATGGCCAAGGCCGTGCAGAAAATCGGCAAGATTTAAGCCTTTCGCAACCATCTGATTTTATTGATCCAAAAGCGGCGCTGCGGCGCCGCTTTTTTTCCGGAACTACCACTATGCGAATTAAGCGTATCGAGGCCATCGCCATCAGTCTGCCGATGATCAAGCCGGTGAAAATGTCCTTCGAAGAAGTGCGCAACGCCGAGAACGTACTCGCACGCATCGAAACCAGCGACGGCATCATCGGCTGGGGCGAAGCGGCTTCGGCGCCGACAATGACCGGCGAAACCCCGGGCAGCATGGTTGCCGCGATCCGTTATCTCGCCGATAAACTCGAAGGCCTGCCAGCCGACGACATCGGCGCGGCCATGCATCGCGCCGGCCAATATCTGTATGGCAACAACAGCGCCAAGGCCGCCATCGAAATGGGGCTGTGGGACGCGCTGGGGCAGGCCAAAGGCAAGCCGGTGTACGAACTCCTCGGCGGCGCCAAACGCCTGCGCGTACCCGCGCTGCGCCTGATCGGCACCGGCAGTACCGAAGGCGACATCGCCGAAACGCAAAAACGGCTGGCCGAAGGTTATGTCGCGATCAAGATCAAGGTCGGCGTCGCCTCACCCGAAACCGATGCTGAACGTGCGCGCGCGATCTGCGCCACGATCAACGATGACAAGGTACTGATCTGCACCGACGCCAACCAGGCATGGACGCCCGACGAAGCCATACGCTTCGTGCGCGGCATCGCCGACACGCGCATTGAATTTTTTGAGCAGCCCGTCGCGGGGCACGATATCGCCGGCATGGCCCGAGTCGCCGCTGCCAGCCGCGTCAAGATCGGTGTCGATGAAGGCCTGCACAGCATGGACGACCTGCAGCATCACCACGACAGGAAGGCGGCGCAGGGTTGCAGCCTGAAAACCATCAAGTTGGGCGGCATGCGCCCGGTTTATGACTCCGCGCTGCTCTGTGAAAAGCTCGGTATGCAGGTCAACCTTGCCTGCAAGATCGCCGAAGCCGGCATCGCCAGTGCCGGACTGATGCACCTCGCTGCAGCGATTCCGGCGGTGGATTGGGGCGTCAGTCTGTCCAGCCCCTATCTCGCCGATGACATCGTCGCCGAACCCATTGCACTCGCCGGCGGCTGGCTCAATGTACCTACCGGTCCGGGACTGGGCATCCGCGTCGATGAGACGAAAGTGCGGCGCTACACGCGGGAAGCCTGAACCCGCAATCCGGGGTCAGTCCGCGAGGGCTGACTCCAGCACCCGCGCAACGTGAACCGCGTTGCGTTTCGCGCCGTCGCGAATCTGGTGCCGGCAGCTGGTGCCGTCGGCGACAATCAGCGTGTTCTTTCCGGCCTCACGGATTTTCGGCAGCAATGAAGCCTCGGCCATGCGCATCGACACGTCGTAATGCCGCGCTTCATAACCGAAACTGCCGGCCATGCCGCAGCAACTCGACTCGATCACTTCGACATTCAGATCCGGCACGAGCCCCAGGATTTTTTTGACAGCCGGCATCGCCGCAAACGCTTTCTGGTGGCAATGTCCGTGCAGTAAGGCTTTGGTCTGCGGCAAGGCCTTGAGCTTCAGCTGCAAACGGCCAGCCTCCATTTCATTGGCGAGAAATTCCTCGAACAAAAAGGCCTGCATCGCCAGCTTCGCCGTATCCCCGCCCGGCAGCATCGACACAAACTCGTCTCGCAAACCGAACAGACAGGACGGCTCCAGACCGACGACCGGTACGCCGCGTTCGACATAAGGCTTCAGCGTATCAATCATGCGCTGTGCTTCGGCGCGCGCCTCGTTCACCAGACCACTGGACAAGAAAGTACGGCCGCAGCATAACGGGCGCGTCTCATCCGCCGAACGCGGCAGATGCACGGTATAACCGCCCGCCTCCAGCACGCGGATTGCCGCGCGGGCGTTTTCCGGATCGAAGTATGTGCTGAAGGTGTCGACGAACAGCACCACCTCGCGCCCCTTCGCGGCCGGGTCTGCGGCCGGGCCTGCTGCCGGTGCCACAAAGGCATCGCTGCGCCACGCCGGCAGCGAGCGTTGGGATGCAAAGCCCAGCAGGGGCTTGGCCATGCCCTGCAGCAGATTCAACACCGGCGCCAGGCGCTTCGCCCAGGGCGCATAACGCGGCAGATAGGCGATCAGGCGTTCCTTCAGCGGCAGGCCGTGATGCCGCCGCCAGTGATGCAGGAACTCGATTTTCATTTTCGCCATGTCGATGCCGGTCGGGCATTCGCGCTTGCAGCCCTTGCACGACACACACAGATCCATCGCTTCGCGCACCGCGTTCGAAGTCAGCGCATCCGGACCCAGCTGGCCCGACAGCGCGAGCCGAAGCGTGTTGGCACGGCCGCGGGTCAGATGCTTTTCATCGCGGGTGACGCGGTACGAAGGACACATCGTGCCGGCATCGAACTTGCGGCAATGGCCGTTGTTGTTGCACATCTCGACGGCCTTGTCGAAACCACCCCACTCTGACCAATCCAGAGCGGGCACCGGCGGCTGCGCCTGATAGTCGGGCTTGAAACGGAAAAGACTGCGGTCGTCCTGCTTCGACGGTCGCACGATCTTGCCGGGATTGAGTAGTCCCTTAGGATCGAACACATCCTTGATTTCCTCAAAAGCCGCGACCAGCTTCGGTCCGAAGAAAGGCGCAATCCATTCCGAACGCACCAGTCCGTCACCATGTTCGCCGGAATAGGAGCCTTTGTACTGCTTAACCAGCGCAGCCGCTTCTTCAGCGATCGCGCGCATTTTCTGTGCGCCGTCGCGGCGCATATCAAGGATCGGCCGCACATGCAGACAACCCACCGACGCATGCGCGTACCAGGTGCCCTTAGTGCCGTTCTTGTGGAACACCTGCGTCAGGCGGTCGGTGTATTCGGCAAGGTGCTCCAGCGGCACCGCGCAGTCTTCGATGAAAGACACCGGTTTGCCGTCGCCCTTCATCGACATCATGATGTTCAGGCCGGCCTTGCGCACTTCCCAGAATTCACGCTGCACCGCCGGATCAATCACTTCCACAACGCTGCCGGGCAGACCGCGGTCGGCCATCATCTCGACCAGCTCTTTCAGCTTGCGGATCTGTTCGTAGTGGTCATCACCGGCAAACTCCACCAGCAGAATCGCCGCCGGCTCGCCTTTGACGCACTGATTGACGATGGGCAGGAAGGCCGGATTACTGCGAGCCAGACCGATCATCGTGTTGTCGACCAGCTCGACCGCCGCCGGCTTGAGTTTGACGATGTGCTGCGGCGCCTCCATCGACTGAAAGAACGTCGGGAAATGACAGACGCCGAGGGTTTTGTATTTCGGCAAGGGCGACAGCTTGAGCTCGATGCGCCTCGAAAAGGCCAGCGTGCCTTCGGAGCCGACCAGTAGATGCGCCATATTGGCGCCTGAAGGCAACATCATGTCGAGGTTATAGCCGCCGACCCGGCGCAGCACTTTCGGATAACGCCGCTCAATCTCTTCGGCTTCGCGCCGCGCAATCGAATTGATGCGGGCCACCAGATCTCGGTAACCCTGCGGCGCATCCAGCTGCTCCAGGTTTTCGGGCAATGCGCCGAAACGATAGGCACCGCCGCCGGCGAGCCAGGCATAGATACCGAGTACGTTGTGCACCATATTGCCGTATTGAATCGAGCGCGAGCCGCAGGAATTGTTGCCGGTCATGCCGCCGATGGTCGCCTGCGCGCTGGTCGACACGTCGACCGGGAACCACAGGCCGTGCGGCTTCAGCCAGGCATTGAGGTGATCGAGCACAAGGCCTGGCTGCACCGTCACCGTGGCAGCGTCTTTGTTGAATGCGATGATTTCGTTGAGATGTTTGGAGACATCGAGTACCAGAGCCGCGCCCACGGTCTGGCCGCATTGCGAAGTGCCGCCGCCGCGCGGCAGCACCGGCACACCGGCGTCCAGCGCAATTTGCATCGCGACCAATACATCGTCCTCATCCCGCGGCACCACCACGCCGACGGGATCGATCTGGTAAATCGACGCGTCGGTCGAATAGCGTCCGCGCGTGGCGGCATCAAACAGCACGGCGCCGCGCACTTCGCGGCGCAGCTTCTGCGCCAGCGCACTGTGTTCCGGTGATGAGCGGACGAATTGAACCGGTTTGGCGGGCGCATTCATCGTGCGGCCTCCGCCTTGCGTTTATCGAGAGCTTCCATGACGAGCACCAGTTTGTTGGCCAGATGATCGCGCAGCAGCGCCTGCAGGCGTGCGCCGTCGCGCCGGGTCAATGCATCCAGAATTTCACCGTGCTCCTGCACCGCCTTGTCCCAGCGCTCCCGCGACAGATTGGCGAGATAACGCGCGCGTTTCACATGCTCATTGAGACTGCGGTAGGAAGCGGCCAGCGTGGCATTGCCGGCGCAATCCATGATGCGGCTGTGGATCTGCTGGTTGTATTTGAAGTATTGCGCCAGTTCGCCGGCAGCATGATGCGCAAGCATATGGAAATGCAGCGCACGGATCTCGGCAATGTCAGCCTCGCTGGCATTGCGGCAGGCGAGGTCGCCGGCCAGCGCTTCCAGCGCGCCGAGCACGACAAACACTTCCTTCATTTTTTCCGGCTTCAGTGGCGCAACGACGGCGCCGCGGTTGGGCAGCAGTTCAACCAGGCCTTCCGACGCGAGAAACTTGATCGCCTCACGCAAGGGCGTGCGCGACGTGCCCAGCCGTTCGGCCAGCACACGCTCATTGAGTTTGGTTTCCGGCGCCAGTTCGCCCTGCACAATCAGGTCGCGCAGCTGGTCGATCACGGTTTCATGCAGTAGCCGGCGATCGGCCAGCGAGGTCACATTATTGGGGGTTGGCTGAGGATTGGACATGCGATAACTCCATTTGTATGCATAATACATTTTATCGACTATCGCTGCAATTAATAAAAATCAATATAAACATATATTTATAAACTTATGCGGTATGGGCGTCAGTAGTTTTGTGTTTTTTGCATACAAAAATGGTTGCCGTACCTGTAAGCCGGTATTACCATGCCGGCTCACCCAAGCCTTGGAGTTGACCATGACCTATATCGCCGGCCGCCACTTCCTGCAGATCCCCGGTCCAAGCACTGTACCCGAGCGCGTGATGCGCGCCATCGACATGCCGGTCATCGACCATCGCAGCCCGGATTTCGGCAAGCTCGGCCAGGACGTACTCGCCGGCATGAAGCGCATGTTCAAAACCAAGGGCGATGTCGTCATTTATCCGGCCTCCGGCACTGGCGCCTGGGAAGCCGCACTGGTCAACACGCTGTCGCCCGGCGACACCGTGCTGATGTATGAATCCGGCCAGTTTGCGACGTTATGGAAAAACCTAGCGCTGCGCCTCGGCCTCAAACCCGAATTCATCGCCGGCGACTGGCGTCACGGCGCCGATCCGGCGGCCATCGAAGCGCGGCTTGCTGCTGACACCGGCCACACCATCAAGGCGGTGTGTATCGTTCACAACGAAACCTCCACCGGTGCCACCTCGCGCGTCCACGAAGTGCGCAAGGCCATCGATCGCGTCAAACATCCGGCGCTGTTTTTGGTCGACACCATCTCGGGCCTCGGCTCGGTCGACTACCGCCATGACGAATGGGGCGCTGACGTCACCGTCGGCGGTTCGCAAAAAGGCCTGATGCTGCCGCCCGGCCTGTCGTTCAACGCCATTTCAACCAAAGCCCTCGCTGCCAGCAAAAACGCGAAGCTGCCGCGTTCCTACTGGTCCTGGGACGAAATGCTCGCGCCGAACAAGAACGGCTATTTCCCGTATACCCCGGCGACCAATCTGCTTTACGGCCTGCGGGAAGCGCTGAAAATGCTTCTTGATGAAGAAGGCCTCGACAATGTCTTCGCGCGCCACCAGCGCCACGCCGAAGCCACTCGTCGTGCGGTGACGGCCTGGGGCCTTGAAATCGTCTGCCAGAATCCCGCGGAATATTCACCGGTGCTCACCGCGGTGATGATGCCCGCCGGCCACAGCGAAGTCGCCTTCCGCAAAGTCGTGCTCGAGCATTTCAACATGTCGCTGGGCAGTGGCCTGGGCAAAGTCGCCGACAAGGTGTTCCGCATCGGCCACCTCGGTGACTTCAACGACCTCACGCTGATGGGCACGCTCGCCGGTGTCGAGATGGGACTGGATCTCGCCGGCGTACCGCACAAAAAAGGCGGCGTCGATGCCGCAATGGCTTATCTGACTGGCGCTAACGCCGCCGCGAAAACCGCCAAGGCCGCCTGAAAAACCGGCATGGCGTGACCGCACGGCCCGCGATACAGTAGCGGGCCGTTTGCATTTAAAACATCAAAAAACATTTGGCCCCGGGAGAGAACACCATGAACCGCCGAACGCTGACCACCCTGTTGATGGGCACCGCCCTGATCGCACCTCTGTCATCCGGCGCGCAGCAATACCCGTCGAAAGCAATCCGCTTCGTCGTGCCTTTTGCACCCGGCGGCGGCACCGACATCATCGGCCGCATCATGGCTCAGGGACTCAACGACGTGCTCGGTCAGCCGGTAGTGGTGGACAACCGCGGAGGCGCCGGCTCGACGCTCGGCACCGAAATCGTCGCCAAATCGCCGGCAGACGGTTACACCATCCTCTTCGGCAACATCAGTCTCGCCTTCAACGCCACGCTGTACACCAAACTGCGCTACGACACGCTGCGCGACCTTGCACCGGTTTCGCTGTCGGCCGTGCAGCCCAATATCCTGGTCATTCACCCCAGCCTGCCGGCGAAGAACCTCAAGGAATTCATCGAACTCGTGCGCGCCAGTCCGGGCAAGTACAACTACGCCTCTGCCGGCACCGGCGCCGGCACCCACCTTGCCGCCGAACTGCTGAAGCTGCAGACCAAAATCGACATCGTTCACGTGCCTTACAAAGGCACCGGCCCCGCGCTGAGCGACCTGCTCGGCGGCCAGATCAACATGATGGTTTCCACTTTCGCCTCGGCACTGCCCCATGTCCGCAGCGGCCGCATGCGGGCACTGGGCGTCACCACGGCAAAACGCTCGCCCGCCGCACCGGACGTACCGACGCTGATCGAGGGCGGTGTCGCCGGTTACGACTACAGCACCTGGTACGGTCTGCTGGCGCCCGCGAGTACGCCCAAAGCGGTCATCGAAAAACTCCATGCCGCCAACCGTACGGTACTTGCGCGCGACGACATCAAACAGAAACTCGAAAGCCAGGGCGTCGACCCCGTCACTAACACCCCCGCGGAATTCAGTGCCTACCTGAAGTCCGAAACCGAAAAATGGGGCAAAGTGGTCAAGGCCACCGGCGCCAAGGCCGAGTAAACTCGGCCTCATGAAGTTCTCATACAGGAATACCGGACAATGAACCTGCTGGACCGCATCGGCATCGACGTCGGCCGTCGCCTGCCGCTGGAAGAGGCCATCGCCTGGGCCGCGCAGCACGGCGTCAAACACATCGACATCCAGCTCGACACCGCGGCGAATGCGATCACCAGTTTCGACGATGCCCGCTGTGCCCGGGTTCGCGCCCTGCTTGAAAAAAACGGTGTCCATCTCGCGTTACACACGCTGTCGGCCGTCAATGTCGCCGAATACTCACCCTATGTCGGCGAAGGTGTTGAAGCCTATCTGCGCAGCTATGTGGATATATTTCCCAAACTCGGCGCGCAGTGGATCGTGGTTCATGCCGGTTATCATTTTACTTCCGACAAACGGATGCGCATGGAGGCCGGCAAGGAGCGTCTGAAACGCATCTGCGGCCATGCCGAAAAGAAAAAAGCGGTGATCCTGCTGGAGAACCTCAACAAGGAGCCGGAAGACGCCGAAGTACATTACCTCGCCCACACGGTCGAGGAATGGCAATACTACTGGGACATCGCTTCACCAGCATTCAAACTGTCGTTCACCGCGAATCACGCCCATCTGGTGCCCGAAGGCATCGAAGGTTTCGTCAAGGTGCTTGATTTTTCCCGCGTCGGCGAAGTCCGTCTTGCCGATTGTTTCCGCAACGGCCACGAAGTACATCTCCCGCCGGGAGATGGTGATCTCGACTTCGGCAGGATGTTCCGGCTGATCGAAGACAAGGGGTTCCGCGGCACCTATACCAATGCCTTCGGCACGCTCGACGACATGCTCGCCGCGCGCCACAGTCTGGTCAAACAGGCCGCCGCCGCGGGAGTCAGCACATGAACGACAGCATTCTCAGCACACGCGACGGCGATATCGCCACCATCACGCTGAACCGGCCGGACAAACTCAACGCATTGAACCGCGACATGTGGGAAGCCCTCGGCGAGACCATCCGCCTGCTCTCGGCCAACAACAGCCTGCGCTGCATCGTTCTGCGCGGCGCCGGCGGCAAAGCCTTCGCCGCGGGCGCCGATATCGCCGAATTCGCCACCGAACGCGCCAACGCGCGTCAAGCCAAGCATTACGGTGACCTGATCCACGCCACGATGCAGGCCGTCGCGCAATGCCGTCATCCGACCGTCGCGTTGATCGAAGGCGCCTGCGTCGGCGGAGGATTGGAAATTGCCGCGATGTGCGACATGCGTGTCTGCGGGACTTCCAGCCGTTTCGGCGTACCGATCAACAAACTCGGCCTGACCATGGGATACGGCGAACTGGCGGGCCTGCTGTCCCTGGTCGGCCGCGCCGTCGCGCTGGAAATTCTGCTGGAAGGCCGGGTATTTACCGCCGACGAGGCTTACTGCAAAGGCCTGGTCAATCAGGTGGTTGCCGATGACCAGGTGGAAACCGAGGCCTATGCCCTCGCCCGGCGCATCGCCAACGGCGCGCCACTGGTCGCGCGCTGGCACAAACAGTTCATCGAACGCCTCACTGTCCGCGCCGATATTCCCCCCGAAGAATGGGATATCGGTTTTGCCTGCTTCGACACCGACGATTACCGCAACGGCGTCAAAGCCTTTCTCGACAAAACCAAACCGAAATTCGAAGGCCGCTGATGCGCCGCTGGCTTGCCTTATTGCTTTCACTGATCAACTTCGGCTGCTTTGCCCAGGCCGATTACGCCCGCGAGCAGCGCTGGGCCGATGAAATCACACCCGCCATCCTTGTCGGCGACGCCGTAGCGCTGACGCTGCCGGACGGCCGCAAATTCCTCGGCATTTATGCACCCAACGCCAAGGCGCGGGCGGGTGTGGTACTCGTACACGGTCTCGGCATGCATCCCGACTGGAGCGTGGTACATCCGCTGCGCAGCCAACTTGCGGAGCAGGATTACGCCACGCTGTCGGTGCAGATGCCAGTCATGGCCGCCGGCGTGCCCGGTGAACAATATGCACCGCTGTTTCCGGAAGCCGCGGCGCGCATCGCCGCCGCAGTGCAATATCTGCGCAACAATGGCCATGCCAAAATCGTCATCGTTTCCCACAGTTACGGCGCTCGCATGACCAATGTCCTGCTCAACCAGCCCGACGCACCCGCGATCACGGCCTGGGTATCCATCGGCATCACCGGCGAATACAGCAAACCGGCGACTTTCAAGGCACCGGTGCTTGACCTCTATGGTGAAAACGATTTCCCCGGCGTGCTCGAACTCGCTGCCAAACGCGCCGCGACGATAAAAACCGTGCGCGGTTCGGCGCAGATCCGCGTCGCCGGCGCCGATCATTTTTTCCAGGGCATGAACAACGAACTGGTGCGCAACGTAAAACTGTTCCTCGATCGAGTAACCCGCTGACCAACCGGAATCCGGGATGAACCGTCACCTGCAACGCCCTTTCGCAATCTGGATCGCCGCGCTGCTGCTCAATCCGGCAGCTGCCTATCCGGCGCGGCCAATGAATACCGACGACGCCCGCACCGTTGATTCCTACGCCTGCCAGGTCGAATCCTGGGTACGCACCAACCAGGGCAGCCGCGAATACTGGGCACTGCCAGCCTGCAATTTCACCGGCAATCTCGAGATGACGCTCGGTGGTTCTCGCAATGCCGACGCCACCGGCAGCAAAACATCCGACATCATCCTTCAGGGCAAGACACTGCTGAAGCCGCTCAACACCAACGGCTACGGCGTGGCGTTCTCCGCCGGTTATGCCGCGCACCCGGCAGCGCAAAACGGCCGCACGCTCGGTGACCCGTACTTCAACCTGCCGGTCAGTATTTCGTTCGCCGACGACCGCGTGGTTCTGCACACCAACACCGGGGTACGCCATGTGCGCGATGAGAACAAGGCAAGGGCAACCTGGGGTCTCGGCTCCGAAACCATGATCACGCCGCGCGTTTACCTGATTGCCGAAACTTTCGGTGAGACCCGCGTCAATGCTTCATACCAGCTGGGCTTGCGATTCTGGATTATTCCCAACCATGTGCAAGTCGACACCACCTACGGCAACCAATACGGCGACAAACATGACCCGCGCTGGTTTTCAGTCGGCCTGCGCCTGCTTTCCGTGCCCTTCCTGTAATAATCCTGCCAGGGGAACAACATGGCTGAAGACCGCCAATCCGTCACGCTGACCGGCGGTCACTTCCAGTGGGACGACCCGCTGTTGATCGAGGCCCAGCTCAGCGACGAAGAACGCATGGTCCGCGACGCCGCGCGTCAGTATGCACAGGAGAAACTCGCACCGCGCATCCGCGACTGGAACCGCAACGAGTCCTTCGACCGTGAAGTGATGCTGGAAATGGGCGCGATGGGTTTTCTCGGTGCACCGCTGCAGGGTTATGGCTGCGCCGGCATCGGTTATGTCGCCTACGGTCTGATCATGCGTGAACTCGAACGTGTCGACACCGCCTTCCGCTCGGCGGTCGGGGTACAGGGCGGGCTGGCAATGACGCCGATCTATGCCTACGGCAGCGAAGAACAGCGCCGGAAATATCTGCCGAAAATGGTTACCGGCGAACTGCTCGGCTGTTTCGGACTGACCGAGCCCGACCACGGCTCCGACCCCGGCAGCATGCGCACGCGCGCACGCGGCGTCCCCGGCGGTTACCGGCTGACCGGCAGCAAGTTATGGATCACCCACGCGCCGATCGCCGACATCATGATCATCTGGGCCAAGGATGACGGCGGCGTGATCCGCGGTTTTATCCTGGAGCGCGGCATGGAAGGGCTGTCCACGCGCAAGATCGAAGGCAAATTCTCGGTGCGTGCCTCGCCCACCGGTGAAATCGTCATGGACAACGTGTTCGTGCCGGAAGCCAATCTGCTGCCTAATATATCGGGCCTCAAAGGCCCTTTCGGCTGTCTCAACAACGCGCGTTTCGTGATCTGCTGGGGTGCGCTCGGCGCTGCTGAAGCTTGCTGGCATACCGCGCGCCAGTACACCATGGACCGCAAACAATTCGGCAAGCCCGTGGCCGCAAACCAGCTGATCCAGAAAAAACTTGCCGACATGCAGTCTGAAATCGCCCTCGGTCTGCTCGCCTGCCTGCATGTAAGCCGTCTGCGCGACCAGGGCCTCGCAACCCCGGAAATGGTGTCGCTACTCAAGCGCAACTCCACCGGTAAGGCGCTGGAAATCGCCCGCGCCGCCCGCGACATGCTCGGCGGCAACGGCATCTCCGACGAATTCCCGGTGATCCGTCACATGCTCAATCTGGAAACCGTCAATACACTGGAAGGCACCCACGACATCCACGCACTGGTGCTCGGCCGCGCCCAGACCGGACTGTCGGCATTCAACTGAGCGTTGCCAAGCTGTTTATGGATGTAGGTCATGCTGCAGTAATTTGGCGTGACTCATCATTTTCATCGATTGGTTTGCGAAGGGTTTGATTTTGTCCGGTACGGCCGGCATTTATCGCATTGAAAAATACGTGGTGGTCGAACGCCATCGCCACCGGTTCACCGGCTTTGCATCTGGTGCGGCGTCGCCCTAGCCGATAGTGAAGTTCCCGAGTTGCCCGATCCGGATGGCGACGTCAAGCCGCCAATGTGCGGCAACTGCACCGCGACGCGCAATCGTCTGCCCAAGTCCATCGGTATTTTCGGCATCATCACCTTTATTGCCGCGCCCTTCGTTTACTCCAGTTTCGGCATCCTGGTCGCCGGAGCGCTTCTGCTGGCCGGTTTTGTCGACCTGGTTATCGCATGGCGACTGCATGTCGCGGCCACAGGATTCCAGGCCGTGCGCGCAGATCAGGGTTTTCTCTCGGCCTTGCCGCCATGGTCCAGCATGAAGCTGAGCGAAATATCCAGCCGATAGGCCGCTCAAAAGCATCATCGGCTTTGAAAGGACCAAACGGCTGTCGCAGCGCACGGCCCCTGATACGGCATATGCAGTGTTCAGTGTGTCTTCCGATCAGCCGGACGGCGCCGGGGCCACCACCACGCGACCATGCGGCTGAACGCCCAGGTCAACACCACGGACGGAATCAATGCCAGCAGCATCGATGACGGTCCCCAGATGCGGAAATTCACCGGGGTGATATTCGTGCCGTCGGTGAGATAGGTCGAATACAGTACGTAATCGTCATCGGTCATCGTTACCGCGATGCGCTGACGGCCGTCCGCTTCTGCGGCACTGCTGAACTCGACCACAGGCTCAAAGCCCTTGACCACCGGCAGGGTAAAGCGGCCTGCCGCTTCCGGCAGCTTGAAGCGCGGCGCCGGCGTGAGGTTGCGCAGCGCAACCCAGCGCAGCATCTGGTATTTCGCCGTCGCTTCGTCGCCCGGCTGCGGCACGGCGACCAGCGGAAACAGTCGATTGGGCTCGCCGACGCCCGCATATCGCTCAGCCGTGACAAAGGTAGTCGCCTTTGACAACACGATCATCAGCACAAAAAAAGTGGCCAGTTGCAGCAGTATCCTGCCGCTACGCTTCAAAAATGACATGAAACCCCGCTCTGGTTGAACGACGTCCTAATAGTCCTAATGTAATGCTTCCCGCTCCGCAACAACACCACCGGCAACAAGTTGCCATTGCGAGTACACTGCACAAACGCGGTTCACCCCGCTGTCCCTGCTGCCAATTCCGGCGGCCCCGACTTCACCGAGAGCGCCCTGTGCCTGGTTACGAAGTCGAGACCGTTATCCATCGCATCGGCGGCAGCGACTTCCGTATCCGCTCGCTGCTCAACCGCCAGCAGTTTTCCGATCCCGACGGCACCGCGGAACGCGCCGGCATTTCACCGGCCTCGTGGCCGCTGTTCGGCGTGGTGTGGCCGGCAGGCCTGGCACTGGCGGAAGAAATGAGTCAATTTCCGATTGCCGGCAAAAGCATTCTTGAACTCGGCTGCGGCATCGCGCTCACCAGTCTCGTGCTCGCCCGGCGCGGTGCCGACATCACCGCCTGCGATCACCATCCGCTGGCGGAAGCCTTTTTACAGCACAACGTCGCATTAAACGCATTGCCGGCGCTGATTTTCCGCACCGCGCCGTGGCTGGGACCTAACCCGTTGCTTGGCCGTTTCGACCTCATCGTCGGTAGCGACCTGCTCTATGAACGCGACCATGCCGAACTGCTCGCCGGTTTTATCGCCCTGCATGCGCATCCCGCCTCGCAGGTGCTGATCGCCGATCCCGGACGCGGCTACGTCAGTCCGTTCAGCACACGGATGAACGATCTGGGCTTTGAGCGAAGCGCAAAATCGATGCCGATGGCGAATTCCCTTGGGATGCCCGACTCCCGCGGTCAGCTGTTCAGTTACTTGCGCACGGCCTCCTGAACCTGCTCATCAAGGGATTGCTTAGCCGCCGGCCACCAGTGCATCGGGAATTTCGAAGCGCTCCCCCTTGCCCAGGCTCACTGCGGTGACATCACCCTCGCGGGTATAAGTCATGGCCTCGCGTGAATCGGACGCCATGGGCTGCAACTTCACAAACAACAGATTGCGCTTAAAGCCGCCGGGCCAGACCACTACAACCGTGCCGGTTCCGCCCTGCCCGCGGCAGATCACGTTGGCATCACAGCGCGCGGGTAGTGCTTCACCGCGCTGGCAGCTGATGGTGGCTGTCGCGTGGTAGGGCGTTCCGAGAACCAGCGCATCCTTGGTCGACGACAACGGCAGCAGCGATTTGCCGTCCAGCGCGATGTTCAGCTCATAGTCGCTGTGTTCGTTGCGACGCGCTGCGGCACGCATCAGGTACAGGCGGATGGTGTAGACACCGTCGGCGGCAAGTATGCGCCGGGCCTGATGGCCTAAGGTGCTGCCGATGAGCAGTGCCTCATTCGCACCCGGCGCCATAATCTTGAAATAATTCATGGCATTACCGCGCTTCAGCGTCACGCCGAGGCGCTGCTCCGCACCGGCAGCAATCTGGAAATCGATATACTCTCGGCCGCGCAGCGTGCCCTGGAAGGTGCGTGAAATCTCCCCATTGTCGAGCGTTACCGTTTCAACACGGCGGTCGGGATCGACCGGCGCCTCTGCAGCCGCCGCAAACATCGCCGCAACTGACAGCCACAGGGCACAGGCCCACTGCAGCATCCGCATCCACTTCAGACCCAGGTTCGTCTTCATGAACAGGATGATAAAGCGCCACGGCGGTGTCGCGACAATTCACTGCGCCGACCTATAATGGATGCAATAACAAACCACTCCATGGGAGGAGTCATGAGACGCTGTTTCCTGCTGGCCGCAGCCTTGCTCGCCAGTGCCACTGCATTTGCACAGAATTTCCCGACGCGGCCGATCCGCATCGTTGTCCCCTTCGCCGCCGGCGGCCCGGCCGACATCACGGCGCGCAACATCGGCCCGCGGATGACCGAACTGCTCGGCCAGCCCATTGTTGTGGATAACCGCGGCGGCGCCAACGGCACCATCGGTGCGGAAACCATGATCCGCTCCCCCGCCGACGGCCACACGCTGCTGATGACCACCGCCAGTGTGACCTCGATCAATATGGTGACCTACGGCAAGCCGCCCTACGACACGCTGCGCGACATGCTGCCGCTGTCGCCGGTGATGACCACCGGCAGCCTGATCGTCGTGCACCCGTCGCTGCCGGTAAAAGGGCTGAAGGACTTCGTTGCACTGGCAAAATCGCGCCCCAACCAGATTGCCTTCGGTTCTGCCGGTACCGGCGGCACGCTGCACCTCGGCCTCGAAATGCTGATGGCCGAAGCCAACATCAAGATCACCCATGTAGTTTACAAAGGCGCGGGCCCGGCGACCATCGACGTCGTCTCCGGCCAGATCCAGGGCATGTTTGTCGACCTGCCGGTGATTTCCCCTTATGTGAAGGCCGGTCGCGTCAAAGCCATTGCTGTAGCGGCCGCGCAGCGTTCACCGCATTTCCCCGACATTCCGTCGACCAAGGAACAGGGCTTCGAAAACGTCAACATGCTCAACTACTACGGCCTGCTGACCCAGGCCAAGGTGCCGCGCGATATTGCTCTCAAGCTGCATGACGCCATCATCAAGACGGTCAACACGCCGTCCGTACGCGACCGCCTGCTGTCGGTCGGCGCCGATCCGCTGACGATGAGCATCGATGAGTTCACCGACTACATCCGCAATGACATCGAAAAGTGGCGCAAGGTTGTCAAAGCCGCCAACATCCAGATTGACCGCTGAACAATCCCGTTAAGGAACATCCATGTCCGACCACTCCGCACCGCCCATTGCCCGTGTCCATGCCGCTATGCAGGCGATGACCGACAAGGCCCTGCAAACCCCGGACGACGTGGTCGCCATCGCCATTGTCGACAGCGCCGGCAACCTGCTCGCTTACACGCAAACCGGTGCATTGCGGCTGTTCAGCCGCCGCCACGCGATCCGCAAGGCCTACACCGCCGCCGTCATGGCCACCGATACCGGAACCAACGGTCAGAAGCTCAAGGAACAGGGTCGCAGCATCAGCGAGATGGGCGATCTGCAGTTAACCGGAATGCAGGGCGGACTGGTAATCAAAAAAGACGGTGTGCTGCTCGGCGGCATCGGTGTCGGCGGTTATAACGGCGGCCATCTTGATGAGGCACTGGCGAAAATCGGCCTCGACGTATTGATGCACTAGCAGTACCCCGCAGAGCCGCCTAGTGCTTCCGGGGCACCCGCACCGCCAGCACATTACCCCGTGCGCATTCCTGTCCGCCGGCATACAGTGAACAGCTAATGCGTGTTTTTTTCGGGCCGGCTTCTAGCACCTTGGCGCGGAGCATCAGCGGCTGGTCAATCGGCGTCGGTTTCAGGTAATCGACTTTCATCGAGGCCGTTGCATACCAGAGCTGCGGATCGGAACCGATGGCACGGCCTTCGCGGCGATAGGCATCGGCAAACGCGGTGCAGATACAGTGGCAGTCGATCACCGTACCGATAATGCCGCCGTTGAGCACATCGGTCGGCCCGGCCATGTGGAAGGGCTGCGGTGTAAACGTCGAAACCGCTTCTTCACCATCCCAATAACTCTTGATGCGCAGGCCCTGCTTGTTATGCGGCCCGCAACCATAACAATGGTTGTCGGGGATCAGGTCCTGAAACGCGGTTTCTTTCACGCCGCTTCCGGTTCGCGCAGCGGCACGGTTGTTGAATCGTAGCCATACACCCAGGAAGGGTCCGTTTTTCCCTTCAACCAGGTGTTGGCGCTGGAGCCCGCCTGGATCGCCGAGGCGCGCGGCTTGCGGATCGCTTCGTACAGCTTGAATGCCGCTGCAAGCCCGTCGGCTTCGACACCGGTCAGCACACGCGACAGGATCGCGGCATCTTCCAGTGCCGAGGCTGCACCCTGCGCCATGTAGGGCGTCATCGGATGACAGGCATCGCCGAGCAGCGCGATGCGGCCTTCCGACCAGCGCGGCAGCGGATCGCGTTCGAACAGCGCCCATTTATAGACTTCGGGGCAGGCCTGCAAAATCGCCTGCACTTCCGGATGAAAGCCCGCATACGCAGCGCGCAGTTCTTCCAGATCACCCTTCGCCGACCATGACTCCGGCGTCATCCACTCCGCCCTCTCCGGTACCGAGGTGACGAAATACAGTTCATCACGGTTGCGCTTGACGAAGTACACCACCATATGCCGGTCGGCACCCCACCACTTGGTGCGCACCGGTGCCATCGTTACACCTTTGATGCGCGATGCAGGGAAGGTCGTGCGATAGGCCACCCTGCCAGTGAAGCGCGGCTTTTCCGGTCCGAGCATCTGTTCGCGGATCAGTGAATGCACACCGTCGGCACCGATCACCGCGTCGGCCTTGATCATCACGCCGTTGGTGAAATGCAGATCGACGCCGTTCGCCTTCTGGTCAAAAAACTTCAGCTTCATGTTCAGGTGCACGTGGTCCGAAGGCACCAACGACGCTAGTGCGGCATGCAGATCGGCGCGATGCAGGAACAGGTAAGGCGCACCGAACTCCTTCGCCACCGATTCACC
Organism: Burkholderiales bacterium; assembly: GCA_030833315.1. Taxonomy (GTDB): domain Bacteria; phylum Pseudomonadota; class Gammaproteobacteria; order Burkholderiales; family SG8-41. Next base: position 91,154 of record JAURHM010000002.1, on the reverse strand, counting down.
CAGCGGCAGTTCACTGCTCGGTTCACCCGTATCCCATGCACGGCTCAAGGCGTAGTCCGCCTGGAAGGCCTTGTTCACCAGCTGTTCTTCGACACCGAGCAGGCGCAATACCTTCATCGCATTGGGCGCCATCTGGATGCCGGCGCCGACGCGCGCGAACTGTGCAGCCTGCTCAAAAACATGCACGTCATGACCCGCGCGACGCAGCAGCGTTGCTGCAGCGAGACCACCGATACCGGCGCCGACAATGGCGATCGAGAGATGTTTCATAAAATATTTAATATAAACAAATAGTTATAACGATGTAATTTTGGCTTCGGTGACCACTTTGCGCCACTTCGGCATTTCCCGTTTGATGTGATCGGCAAAGCCTTCCGGCGTCGTCGGCGTCAGATCCACCGTATTGAAACGTTCACGCAGGGTCTTCTGCTGCAGCGCCTTGCCGATTTCCTGCGACAGGCGGCCGACGATCTGCTGCGGCGTTCCGGCGGGCGCAAGCAGGCCGAACCAGATCGTCGCCTCGTAACCCTTCACACCCGCTTCCGACAGCGTCGGCAATTCCGGTGCCTGCGGCGAACGTTTTGCGCTGGTCACGCCCAGCACCTTGACGCGACCTGCACGGGCCTCGGCGAGACCGGCCGCGCCCAGCATCATGTCGACATGCCCGGCCATCACATCGACCATCGCCGGACCCGCGCCCTTGTACGGCACATGCAGCAGGTCCACACCGGCCAGCAATTTCAAAAGTTCACCCGCGAGATGGTTCGAAGAACCCGCACCGCCTGACGCAAAACTCAACTTTCCCGGCTGACGCTTGGCCAGCGCAATCAGTTCCTTCACGTTCTTCGCCGGCACCGAGGGATGCACCACCAGGAACAGCGGCGTGGTCACACAAAGGGAAACGGGTGCGAAATCCTTGACCGGGTCGTAAGGCAGATCCTTGGTTACCGCAGGATTGATCGCGAGGCTTGTCACGCTGCCGTAAACCATCGTGTAACCGTCCGCCGGTGATTTCGCCGCCGCCTGCATGCCAATCGCCTGAGAGGCGCCAGGCCGGTTGTCGACGAGGAACTGCTGGCCCAGGGATTCCGACAACGCATTGGCAATCGCACGCGGCACCAGATCGCCGAGGCCGCCTGGGGAATAAGGGGAAATGATGCGGACGGGTTTGTTGGGGTAATTCTGGGCCTGCGCCACGGGCATCGCCAATACCAGGGCTGCAGACAGCCCAATGAAAGTGCCGCGAATCATAAAACTCCTCTTGGATTCTTATAGTGGTTCAGGACGCAGAGTGTACGACGGGTTCCGGATTTTAAATCTGTTTCGGACGCCCCTCTTGCCCGACACAATCCGGAACTGGCCAGCGATGATCCAGCAATTTCCCCTATGCTTTGCACCCATCTTCTGCACTCCGGAGCCCGAAAACATGCCCGTCCGCAGCAAAAAGAAAACCTCTGTCCGCATCAAAGCCGACCCGGCACAACTGCAAAGCGCGCGCGAAATATTCCACTTCGGCCCATCCACGCTGATCGGCGTCGAACCGCTGGTCATCAGCCCACGCAAAGTCACTGCCCAGCTGCTTGTAAAGCCGCATCACATGAACCGCAACCACCGCGTCGGCGGCGGCATCCTGATGGCGATGGCGGATGTCATGGGCGCTGCGGGTGCCGTGGTCAACCGGCCGCCCAATCACAGCGGTGGCACCATTGAATCCAAGACCAATTTTTTCGGCGCGGCGATCGGGCCGGTGTTGAAGGCGACGAGCATTCCGCTGCATATCGGGCGCACCACCTCTGTCTGGGAGACCACGATCAAGGGCGGCGACGGCCGGGTCGCAGCGATCGTCACCCAGACCCAGATCATGCTGCCCCGGGGTTAAGATTTCCCTCGCAGCCGGGCAAATATCCGGCTTAATACAAGAACAACCGGCAGGCCGCAGTATCCGTTTCAGGAGGAGTTTATGCCTCACACCCATTTCCGTCCGTTGTCGATTCTGCTGTTCGCGCTGGTCGCCATGCTGCTGCCCGCGCTAGGCGCCGCACCCGCCCAGGCCCAGATGGAACAGAAACGGCCGATCCGCATTCTGGTTCCTTCGGCGCCGGGCGGGCCTTCGGATTTTGCGGTACGGCTGATTTCCACGCGCGTCAGCGAGGCCATCGGCCAGAGCCTGATCGTCGACAACCGGCAAAGCGTGAACGGCATCATCGCCTCCGAGATCGGAGCGCGCGCGGTGCCGGACGGTAATACGCTGCTGATCGGCAATATCGGCAGCATGGTGATGAATGTCGGGCTCTACAAAAAGCTGCCCTACGACCCGCAGCGTGATTTCGCGCCAATCACCCAGCTGGTTTCGGCGGGTACAGCGCTGGTCGCCCATCCGAAATTCGCACCGAACAATTACAGTGAATTCATCGCTGTCGCGAAAAAAGAACCGGGGCGCATCACCATCGCCGTGGCCGGTGCCAACGGTGCGGTGGCGACCGAAGTGCTGAAGTACCTGTCGGGCATCACGCTGAACAACATCCCTTACAAGGGCAGCTCGCCTTCCGAAGTCGCGCTGCTGTCGAATGAAGTGTCGGTCGCGCTGCTGTCGATCCCCGCGGTGACACCGCATGTCCGCAGCGGCCGCATGAAAATTTACGGCGTTACCACGGCGAAGCGCTCCCAACTGCTGCCGGATACGCCGACAATCCAGGAGCAGGGGCTGGCCGGTTACGAATTCGGCAACTGGCACGGTCTGCTTGCACCGAAAGGTACACCGAACGCGCTGATCCGCAGAATGCATCAGGAAGTGGTCAAGGTGCTGTCAGCCAGGGACATTGCCGAGATCGCGCTGGCGCGCGGTAATGACATCATTGCCAACGGCCCGGAGGAATTCGCGGCGGTGTTGGCGCGGGATATTCCGCGCTACAAGAAAATCATGGCCAGCGCGGGGATTGAGCCGCAGTGAAGTGCGACGGCATCGACATCGCTTTTATGCCTTGCCTGATTCGGTAAATGCACTGCCGGCCTGCAACAAGCCTTCGATTTCTTCGGCGCTGTAACCAATCTCCGCGAGCACTTCGCGGGTGTGCTGCCCCTTCGCCGGCGCCGCCCGTTCGGCACTGAAAAACTCGCCGTTGTAACGGATCGGCGTGCCCAGCGTCTGCGCAGCATTTGGCAACCCGATGTCGATCAGCGGCAGACAGGCTTTTAACGCGCGATCGGCCAGTACATCCGCAACGGTATTGATCGGACCGCAGAGGATGTCGGCCGCGCGTAGTGTTTCCAGCCAGTATTCCGAAGGTCTGGCTTCGAACAGCGGCGTAATGATCGCGTCGAGTTCGGCACGGTGCGCGACACGTGCAGCGTTAGTCGTAAAACGCGCGTCATCGGCCAGTGGCTCCAACCCCAGCGCCGCGCAGAATTTCTGCCAGTGCGAATCGCGCAGCACGGCAACGCTGATGTAACGCCCGCCCGCGACCTTGAAGGCACCTGCCGGTGCGAGCAGGCTGTTCTGGTTGCCCTGGCGAGGCGGGAGACGGCCCGAGGCCATGAATTCAGTAAAACCGCCGCACATCAATGAAGCGGCCGCGGCCATCAGGCTGACGTCGATGTTTGCCCCGCCCTGCCCGGTCAAACGGCCATACAGCGCCAGCAGCACCGATTGCACGGCGGAGTTCGCCGTGGTCATGTCGATCAGCGGAAAACCCACACGCAGCGGTTCGCCGTCGGGTTCGCCGACCACACTCATCACGCCGCTGATCGCCTGCAGGATGGTGTCGCTGGCGGGCAGCTGCGCATAGGCGCCGTCCTGGCCAAAGCCGGAGATCGTGCAGTAGATGATGTCAGGCTTGAGTGCCTTGCAGCGCGCGTAATCGAAACCCAGCTTGGCCATCACGCCGGCGCGGTAGTTGGAGACCACCACATCGGCCTTGCTGATCAGGCGCTCGACGATACCGCGACCGCCTGTCGTGCCAAGATCAACGCCGATATCGCGTTTGTTGCGGTTGAGTGCAATGAACTGCGGATTGCCGAAGCGCCCGGGCTCGCCCTTGCCGGCACTGCGCTGCCAGTCTCCGTCCTGGCGTTCGATCTTGATGACCTGCGCACCCATGTCGCCGAGCAGCGTGGCGGCATAGGGTCCGGCCACGCCTTCGGTCATGTCGACGACGGTGATGTCGCGCAGGATTTTTTGGTTCATCATGCGTCAGGGCCTGCAGCGGCGGCCCTTCCTTAGACCGGTGTTTTTACCGGCTTGCCGCTGAGGTGAAGCAGGATGTTCTCGATCTGCAGCCCGCCCATCGCCGTGCGGGTTTCATTGGTGGCGCTGGCCATATGCGGCAGCAGCACGGCGTTGTCGAGTTCGAAAAAAGCCGGATCGACATCAGGTTCGTCGTAGTAAACATCCAGTCCCGCGCCGGCGATTTTTTTGTCCCGCAGATATTTCAGCAGTACCGGCTGATCGACCACCGAACCGCGCGCAACGTTGACGAAATAACCCTGTGGGCCCAGCGCGTCGAGCACGGCGGCGTTGACGATGCCCTTGGTTTCCGGACCGCCGGGGGTGATCGCCACCAGTACATCGCAATTTTTCGCCAGCGTGACCACGTCCGGATCGTACGGGTACGGCACGTCTTTTTTGTTGCGGTTGTGATAACGGATGTTCATCTTGAAGGCTTTGGCGCGTGCAGCGATTTCCTCGCCGATGCGGCCGAGGCCGAGGATGCCCAGCGTCTTGCCGCCCAGCGAGGTGGTGAATTGATAGGTACCCTGGGTTTTCCACAGTCCGGCGCGGACATATTTGTCGGCCTGAGGGAATTTGCGCAGGGTGTTGAGCACCAGCGCGATCGCGCAGTCGGCAACACAGTCGTTGAGCACGTTCGCGGTGTTGGTGACGATGATGCCGCGCTGTTTGGCGGCATCGAGGTCGATCTGGTCGACGCCGACGCCGAAGTTGGCAATGATCTCCAGCTTGGGCAGCGCATCCATCAGCGTGGCATCGACCTTGCTGTGGCCGGTGTGAGCCAGCGCGCGGATTTTCGGGGCGGCGGCCTTGAGTGCGGCAGCACGGTCGGGCTGCTCCCACAGCTTGATCAGCTCGAATTCCTGCTCCATGCGTTTCTGGGTGCCGGGGTGACCTTTGGCGGTCAGGATTAGGTCGTGTTTCATGACGGCTTTCTTGTTGTTGATCATTGAATCCCGCGTCGTGGCAACCCGCTACGGGTCGGAGCTTCTGCCCCGGGATGCACTTTACCCTGCAAAACCGGTCAGTGGATGACCAGTGTTTCCGGATAAGTCTTGATGCCCTGGACCAGGGTGCGCGGCGCTTTGCGGCGCAGAAACCCGGGGTAGGTCGATTTGCCTGCGGCAAGGATGTAATCCTCGTTTTTTTTCATTTCTTCGAGGTAGAGATTGCCGCCACCGAAGTGGACTTCGGCGTAACGATAAGCCTGGTGCAACTTCTCATTGAGACGCTTCATGGCGTTGACGTAAAACGCCGGGGTCTTGCTCAGCAGGTCCATGCCCGATTTATAGACTACGATGATTTTGCCGTCGGGCTGTTTGCGGCGCGCGAGTCCACCGAGCACAAACTCGGGATACAGCCGGTCATGGCATTTTTCGAGATAACATCGATCCGCCATTTGCGCAATGATGTCGGCGGTGCCGAGGATTTCACCGACGCGGCGCATCACCGGATTATCCATGCGGATGGTCAAGGGATCACGTTCATAACCGGTGAAATGGATGATCACCGACGCGTCGCGTGCGTATTTTTTCAGACCGATGGTCGGCATGTATTCAAGCAGGAACTTCGAGCCGCGTGAAACATGGGTCAGCGTGTATTCGGCGCCAAACTTGTGCTTGCGGTCGCTGCGCTTGCGCAGATAACCGAAATCATGGAACAGCGCGGTGACCATACCGACGGTGAACAGCTCGGGCGTCAGCGGTTTGGCTTCCTGCAGATCACGCTGGTAGCCGTCGAGCAGCCGCGCCATCGCCAGAGTCACATCCAGCACGTGCTGGATGTCGTGGTATTCAGTGTCACAGGGGTGATAGTCGGGATGTTTGCCGTGGTAATACTTCGACAGATCGTCAAAAGCGCGCTCCAGCGTACGGGCACTGCACTTGGGGAACAGGCGACGGAACAGGCGTACGACTTCATCGCAGACGTCAATGGCATCGGTGGTGCGGATCTTGTCGGTTATGTCGAAATCGCTGCGTCGCATGGCTAAATGGCTTCGGCTGCCGGACCGTCAGAATTGTCAGTGTAACAACGGGCATCGGCCCTGCACAGGGTGAAATGCCTTAAACGTTTTCCGCCCCGCCTGAACCCGCGGCAGCCCGGTTCAGCCGGTCGCGGATGGCCAGCCATAGCGTCTCATCGGGCGGCTGTTCGACCAGTATCGCGTCGCAGCCGGCATGATCGAGCGTGCGCAGGTTGGCATACAGGTCATGCGCGTAACCGGCGGCATCCGCGGGCGCTGCAATCCAGATCAGGTTGTCGAGCAGCGGCTGCAACCGGGTGCGTGCCAGTACGGCGACGCGTTTGCCCTGGCGCACCAGGCTGTGCGCGAGTTCAACGACGAGATCACCTTCCATCTGCATCAGCGGCGTCTGCGGCGCGTAGTGTTTGTCGAGCATGCCGGAGGCACGCGGTGATCCAGCCAGCGGTACGGCCACCGGCGCACCCAGCACGGCTTCAATCTGTTGCGGCGTGATCATGCCCGGCCGCAACAGCGCGGGCGCCTCTCCCGAACAATCGATGATGGTCGATTCGATGCCGACGTCGGTGGCGCCGCCGTCGAGCACACAGGCGACGGTGTCGCCGAATTCCTCGCGCACATGCGCGGCGGTGGTTGATGACACGCGACCGAAACGGTTGGCCGACGGCGCAGCCACGCCGCCGCCGAAGGCGCGCAGCAATGCCTGCGCCACCGGGTGGGAAGGCATACGGATCGCCACGGTGTCCTGTCCGCCGGTGACGGCATCGAGTACGTTCGGATGGCGTTTGAGCACCAGCGTCAGCGGACCTGGCCAGAATTTTTGAGCGAGCGTGTGTACTGCCTGCGGAATCTCGCGCGCCCAGTTGGCCAGCTGCACCGTATCCGCGATGTGCACGATCAGCGGATGATCAGCAGGGCGGCCTTTGGCGGCAAACACTTTGCGCACGGCATCCGCGTTCGATGCGTCCGCACCGAGGCCGTAGACCGTTTCAGTGGGAAACGCGACGAGTTCGCCGGCTTTGAGTTGTGCGGCTGCTTCGGCAATCTTTGCGGCGGGTAACGAGGGCACGGCGCTATTCATCTTGGAATTATGCGGGAAACTAAAAAATTAATCTATTAAAACAATGGGTTATTGCTCTGTCGCAAGCTCCAGACGCTTGACCCTGAGAGGAGTCACGTGCTCCACACGTTAAAATCTAAGCGTCTGATCCGCAAAATCATTATTTTCTGCATCCACAAAGTGCTGAATCGTTCACTCCCACTAATGGCTCTGCTTGTCCTGCTTTTTGCCAGCGCACCCGCAGCGGCGAAAGATCGCCTTGTCGTGATCAACTCCAGGGACGGGGTGCAACAACCCTACGTTCTAGTTGAACCTGCATCACAAATCCGAGCCGCCCTGATCATGCTGCCGGGCGGCGGCGGCGTATTGAATACACGCGGCACCGGCAGCGAAGTCAAATTCAATGAAGCCGGCTTCCTGCAGCGCAGCAGGCAACAGTTTGCCGATAACGGTTTTGTGGTCGCTATCGCCGATACCCCATCCGATCAGAAAGAATTGTGGCGGGGCTTCCGCATGACCGAACGACATGCGCAGGATATCGGCGCGATCATTAACGATCTGCGTAAACATCATGGTGATATGCCGGTTTATCTGATCGGCATCAGCCGCGGCGGACTTTCCGTGGCGTATATCGGGAAATATCTTCAGCAAAAAGTTAGTGGCATTATCGCGTTGTCGGCCTTGTACCGTGACAGTCGTGGCGAATCGCTGGAACGATTTGGCTGGGGTCAGCTTAAACAGCGCGTGCTGATCGTGGGTCATCGCAAGGACGGGTGTCGCAACACCCTCTTTCAGGACTCAAGCACTGTCGCCAGGGAAAACAGTTTTCCGTTGATTGCGGCCTCGGGCGGTTATGAAGATCTCGCAAAATCCGCCCGCGCTGAATGCGGCCCGTGGGCGCACCACAACTTTCTTGGCATTGAAAAGTCGGTGTCCCACGAGATCATCCGCTGGATACTGGGGCAGCCGTTCCAGAGGGAGGTTGACGGCTAAAACCGCGGTCGCCGCCGGTCAGACCGCCATCGCCAGCGGCTTGAACTGCTTGGACAGCTTCAATCCCTGCGACTGGTAATTGGAGCCAATGGTCACGCCGTAAATGCTCTGCGGTTCGCCGAGGAGGCGTTCGTAGATCAGGCGACCGACGTCCTGGCCGTGTTCGATCATGAACGGCACGTCGTGCGAGCGGACTTCGAGCACCGCGCGCGCACCCTTGAGGTTGTTGGTGCCGTAACCGAAACCTGGATCAAAAAAGCCGGCGTAGTGGATGCGGAATTCACCGACCGACGGATCGTAGGGCACCATCGATGCGGCAAAGTTGTTGGGGATGCGCACGCGCTCGCGCGACACGAGGATGTAAAAATCATCTGGATTCAGCACCAGTGACCGGTCGGCGTTGCGCTGGATCGGCTCCCAGAAATCGAGCGGATCGTAGTGATTGAGTTTTGACAGGTCGATCAGCGGCGCATGATGCTTGGCGCGGTAACCGATGATGCCGTTGCTTGAATCGCCTTCCAGATCGACCGACACCCACAGGCCGTTCTTGATCATCGCCGGCTGCGGACCGTCGGTATCGGAATACACCAGCTTCAGCGTCTGGTCGAGTTCGGTAAGCTTGGCGTCGGAGGGCGGCGGATTGCCGCGCATGAAACGGATCTGATTCAACCGCGTACCCTGCTGCGCGAGCACGCTGAAGGTATGCGGCATGATTTCCACATACAGCTTGCCCTTGTAGCCGGCGGCGACACCTTCGAACTCCACACCGGCGTCGGTGATCAGGCGCGTGAAAATATCGAGGCGGCCGGTGGAGCTTTTCGGATTGGCGGCGCCGGCGATATCGGCGGGCAGCTTCAGTTCTTCCATCAGCTCGGCGATGTAGACGCAACCTTTTTCCAGCACGGTCGGCTTGGTCAGGTCGATCTGGTGCATTTTCAGGCGGTCGATTTTCGCCTGCACCGTCGATGACTTGCCCGGCAGAAAACTGGCGCGCACGCGCCATGCAGTGGCGCCAAGGCGCAGGTCAAGGCTTGCCGGCTGGATCTGCGACGGATCAACACCACCGTCGGCGCTGATGCGGCCGCCTTCGATCAGCTTGGCGATGTCGCGGTCCGGCAGGATGCCCGTGGTCACGGCATGCGCCGCATCGGCGCGATCACCGTCGGTGAACAATTTGCCCGCTCCTGCATTCATCTCAATGACCTAACAACATGGTCTGGGACTCGCGATACTTCTCCGAGGTTTTTTTCAGCACTTCCGCCGGCAGGCGCGGCGCGGGCGCAGTTTTGTTCCAGGGCTGGGTTTCCAGCCAGTCGCGCACAAACTGTTTGTCGAAACTGGGCGGGCTGATGCCGGTGCGGTATTCGGCCGCGGGCCAAAAACGCGAGGAGTCCGGGGTCAGCGCCTCGTCGATCAACACGATATTGCCATTGGCATCTTCGCCGAATTCGAATTTGGTATCGGCGATGATGATGCCGCGGGTCGCCGCGAATGTCGCCGCTTCGTTGTACAGCCGGATCGACACTTCTTTCACCTGCGCCGCATGTTTCGCACCGACGGTAGCGACGGCTTCGTCGTAAGTGATGTTTTCGTCATGGTGACCGGCGGGGGCTTTCGATGCCGGCGTAAAAATCGGCTGCGCCAGTTTTTCCGCCTGCTTCAGTCCAGCGGGTAGTTTGATGCCGCAGACCGCGCCGGTCTTCTGGTAATCGCTCCAGCCCGAGCCGATGATGTAACCGCGCACCACGGCTTCGATCATCAGCGGTTTGTATTTGTGCACAACCATCGAACGGCCGGCGATCTGGGCGCGTTCTTCGGGCGCAACCACGCTTGCCGGGTCGATGCCGGTCAGATGATTGGGGATGATGTGCTTGAGCTTGTCGAACCAGAAATACGACAGCTCGGTCAGCACACGGCCCTTGCCGGGAATCGGATCATCGAGAATGACGTCGAAAGCGGACAGCCGGTCGCTCTGCACCACCAGCAGCTTGTCGTCACCGACGGCATAGATGTCGCGCACCTTGCCGCGATGCAGGAAGGGCAGGCTTTTCAGATCGGTCTTGTACAGCGGGGCATCGCTCATCGTCGGTCAGTCTTTCCAGTCGGGATATAACGCAGCACGTGCAATCAGCGCTTTTTGCAGCGCGGCTTCAACGCTGTGATCGAGCACGGTGTAATGGCCCATCTTGCGGCCGTCGCGCGCTTCATGTTTGCCGTAAAGGTGCAGCTTGGCGTCAGGCATGGCGAGTATGCGATCCCATTGCGGCGTTCCCTGCTTCCAGGCGTCGCCGAGCAGGTTGACCATCACCACCGGCGACATCAGCCTGGTGTCGCCCAGCGGCAGGCCGCACAGCGTGCGCACCTGCTGCTCGTATTGCGAGGTCATGCAGGCGTCGATGGTGTAGTGGCCGCTGTTGTGCGGACGCGGCGCCATTTCATTGACCAGCAATTCGCCGGATTCGGTGACAAAAAATTCCACTGCGAGCACGCCGCAGTAATTTAGCCTGTCGGCGGTACGCAGCGCCCACTCTTCGGCTTTTTTTGCAAGTTCCGGCGCGACGCGTGCGGGCACGATGCTGATGTCGAGGATGCCGTTGCGGTGGCGGTTCTCCGAGACCGGAAAGCTGCGGCCGATGCCGTCGGCGCCGCGCGCCACCACGGCGGAGATTTCGCATTTCAGCGCAATGCGTTGCTCAAGCACGCAGGATTCATTGCCCAGATCCTTGAAAGCCTTGCGCGCTTCGTCGGCATTGACGACGCGCACCTGGCCTTTGCCGTCGTAACCGAAACGCGCGCGCTTGAGGATGCCGGGAAACAGATGCGCCGGCGCTTTTGCGGCATCAGAATCGCATTCGATGACCGCGTACGGTGCAACACCGATATTGCATGAAGCGAAGAAAGCTTTTTCGCGAATGCGGTCCTGCGCCACGGCGACGGCATCGCCGGCGGGACGCACCGTGCAATGGCTCGCCAGCCAGCGCAGGCTGTCGGCGGGTACGTTTTCGAATTCGGTGGTGACGGCGACACAGGTATCGGCGAGCTGCTGCAAAGCTTCGCGGTCCTGATAAGCGGCTTTCAAGTGCACGTCAGCGACCGCGCCGGCGGGGCTCAGCGGATCGGGATCGAGCACGGTGACGCGGTAACCCATGCTGTGCGCGGCGAGCGTGAACATGCGACCGAGCTGGCCGCCGCCGAGCATGCCGAGCATGGCGTCCGGAAAAATCATTGATTATTTCTTGACGGGCAGTTTCATCGCACGTACCGACGCCGTCTGCTTTTTGCGGAAGATGGCGAGTTTTTTCGCGAGCCTGACGTCATTGCGCGCCAGCGACGCGACAGCAAACAGTCCGGCGTTGGCGGCGCCGGCTTCACCGACGGCAAAAGTGGCAACGGGGATGCCCTTGGGCATCTGCACGATGGACAGCAGCGAGTCGAGCCCCTGCAACGCGCGCGAGGTCACAGGCACGCCGAGCACGGGGACGATGGTTTTCGCGGCGAGCATGCCCGGCAGGTGGGCCGAGCCGCCGGCACCGGCGATGATGCATTGCAGGCCGCGCGCTTCGGCTTCTTCGGCATAGCGATAAAGCAGATCCGGGGTGCGGTGTGCGGACACGACTTTGGCTTCGCAGGACACTCCGAACTGCTGCACCATGTTGACGGCATGCTGCATGACATCCCAGTCGCTCTGGCTGCCCATGACAATGCCGACCAGCGGTTTTTTCACTGCGGACCCCTTCATTCAAAGCGATATTTTACAGTACGGACACGCGGCCACGGACGCGTAAAAGGACTGCTAGAATCACCCGACCCGCACCCCATGGCAACACCCGTCAGCCGGTCCCCATCGGCCGCCACGCTGAAACCTGCAGCGACGGCCCATTCCGAGGAGAAAGTCCCGATGTACAACGCTCTGCATGGCCTGCGTATCGCCGCTTGCACGCTGGCCCTGGCCACCGGCAGCGCAGTCGCCGCCTTTCCTGACAAACCGATCCGTATGGTGGTCATCTCCGCCCCGGGCGGCACCACCGACATCATGTCGCGGCTGCTCGCACAGGCGATGGGCGAAGGCCTCGGCCAGCAGGTGGTCATCGACAACCGTCCCGGCGGCGGCGGTCTGATCTCGGCGGAAATCGTTGCCGGCGCCGTACCCGACGGCCACACGGTTCTCTATACCCACACCAGTTTTTCGGTGATGCCCAGCCTGCACAAGACGCTGCCCTACGACACGGTCAAGAGTTTCGAACGCGTCAGCGTGTTCGCCATGTTCCCCGGCGTGCTGCTGGTCCACAACAACCTGCCGGTCAAAAACGTGCAGGAGCTGATTGCCTATGCCAAGGCACGCCCGGGCAAGGTCAATTACGCCGCGGGCACGACCGGCGCGACAGCCCATCTCTCGGGCGAGCTGCTGAAATCGATGGCCAAGATCAACATCGTGCACGTGCCCTATAAAGGTACCGGTGCACAGCTGACCTCGGTGGTCTCCGGCGAAACGCAATTCACCTTTGCCTCGGTGCCGGCGGCGTTGCCCTTCGTCAAAGGCGGCCGCGCCCGCGCGATCGCCGTGGGTTCGCTGAAACGCTCACCCGCGCTGCCCGATGTGCCGACGGTAGCCGAATCCGGCGTGCCCGGCTTTGACGTCAACGCCTGGAACGGCGTGATGGTGCCGCGCGGCACGCCTGCAGCAGTCATCGAACGCCTCGGCCGCGAAATGAAACGGGTCACGACGCTGGCCGACATGAAAGAACGCGCCGCCGCGCAGGGCGCAGAACTGACCTGGACAACACCGCAGGAATTCACCACTTATCTGAATGCGCAGGTCGCCAAATGGGGCAAGGTCGTCCGCGAATCCGGCATGACCAATAACTAATAACTATTTGATTATAAAAAGGTATTTATGAGCCATGAGATTGGCATGCGACCCGGCGATGATCTCGCCGGAAAGGTAGCCCTGATAACCGGCGGCGCGCGCAACATCGGCCGCGCCATTTCGCGATCACTCGCGGCAGGCGGTGCAACGGTGATGATCAACGCCAACACGTCACGCGAAGCCGGCCAGGAAACCGTGGCGATGATCCAGAAGGCCGGCGGCAAGGCTGCGCTGTGCATGGGCGACGTCACGGATCCGGACGCGGTGAAACATCTGGTGGATGAAACCATCAAGCAGTTCGGCCGCATCGACATGGTAGTCAGCAACGCCGCGATCCGCGCCGAGACGCCTTTTGAACAAATTTCGTTTGCGGAATGGCGGCACGTGATCTCCACCGTGCTCGACGGCGCCTTTCTCGTCTCGCAGGCGGCGCTGCCGCATCTGATCAAGTCGGGCGGCGGCGCGCTGGTGTACACCGGCGGCATGACCGGCCACAAAGGTGCCTTGCACCGCGCACATGTGGTCGCTGCCAAAGGCGGTCTCGCTGCCATGACCAAGGCCGTTGCGCATGATCTCGCCGAACACAACATCACGGTGAACTGCGTGGTGCCGGGTCCGATCGACACCGTGCGCGGCCTGCCCGGCGCGCCGGAGCGCCCGGATTTCCGCAAGTCGCTGCCGCTGATCGGCCGTCGCGGCCAGCCCCAGGAGATCGCGGCGATGGTGCGCATGCTGTGCGGACCCGACTCGCGTTATATCACCGGTCAATCCATTCACGTTAACGGCGGAGTACTGATGCCATGAGCAAGAAATCAAAAACCAATTCCAAAACAACCGTGTCGCCGCTGATGAAGACACTGGCCACCTATATGGCCGGTGCCGCTAAAAAGCCGCTGCCGAAGCATGTTGCCGAAAAAACCAAACACCATCTGCTCGACACCATTGCCGCAATGGTTTCCGGTTCGCGTCTGCTGCCGGGCACCAAGGCCATCGCCTACGCAAAAACGCTCGGCGGCGCGCCGCAGTCGCTGGTGATCGGCTCGAAGATCGTTACCAATGCCGAACAGGCCGCACACATCAACGGCATGCTCGCCCACGCCGATGAAACCGACGACTCTCACGCCGCTTCGCTGTCACACCCCGGCTGCGCCATCGTACCGGCGGCACTGGCGATGGGAGAACGTGAAAAGGCCGGCGGAACGCAACTGCTCCGCGCTGTCGCGCTTGGTTACGACCTGTGCGCACGACTCAATCTGTCGCTGCACCCCTACGATTTCCGTCAGGCCGGGCACTCGACCCACAGCTTCGGCCCGAGCTTCGGTGCCGCCGCTGCTGCCTCGCTGCTCGCCGGACTGGATTACAACGGCATGCGCCATGCGTTGTCGTACACCGCGCAGCAGTGTTCCGGCATCTCGTGCTGGATGCGCGACGAAGAACATATTGAAAAGGCCTTCGACTTCGGCGGCATGCCTGCACGTAACGGCACGGCCGCAGCCTCAATGGTGTCTTCCGGATTCACCGCAGTGGAAGACGTGTTCTCCGGTGAACGCAATTTCTACGTGGCCTATGACGAAACCCGTCGCATCGGCATGAAGCCGCAGCCGCAGCGCCTGATCAAGGATCTCGGCAAGGTGTACGAGATCATGAACACCAATATCAAACGCTGGTCGGTCGGCTCGCCGATCCAGGCGCCGCTCGACGGCCTGCTCGAACTGATCCGCGAACACGGCGTGAAAGCCGCCGATGTCGAGAAGCTGGTAATCCGCGTCGCCCACCAGGCTGCGAACACCACTGACAACCGCAACATGCCCGACATCTGCATGCAGCATCTGTGCGCGGTAATGCTGATCGACGGCATCGTCACCTTCAAGTCCTCGCACGACGAAAAACGCATGAAAGACAAGAAGGTGCTCGATCTTCGCAAGCGCATCACGCTGTACGGTGACGACGCGCTGACGGCGGCACTGCCGTCGCGCCAGGGCATCCTCGAACTGAAACTGAAAAACGGCAAAACCCTGCACAAGCATGTGAAAGCCGTACTCGGCACCGCGCAGAACCCGATGGTTCGCGCCCAGGTCGACGAGAAGTGTTATCACCTGATGGCGCCGATTCTCGGAGCAGCCCGTGCGCGCAAGCTCTGCGATGCGGTTTGGAACATCGAAAAGGTCGGCAACATCACCAAGCTGCGCAATCTGCTGACAGCCTGATCGTTTTTACCCCCCCCCCTCCCTTTCCCCCGGGGAGAGGGAATACCGGAGACCGACATCATGGCGTGGACATTCGAGCTGCTGAAAAAACCGGACGGTCTGCCGATTACCGAAGGCCCGGTGTGGGATGGCGAATACATCTATTTCACACACATCCACGCCAATACGATCTTCCGTTGCGATCCGAAGACCAACGCCATAACGCCCTGGCGTAGCGGACTGGACCGCGTCAATGGACTGGCCTTCGATGCCGAGGGCCGGCTGTTCGGCTGCTCTCAGGGCGGGCGCAGCGTGATGCGTTTTGATCCCGACGGCAAAAACGTGGTGATTGCCGACAAGTTCGAAGGCAAGCGCCTGAATACGCCGAACGACCTCGCGATTGATCGCAAGGGCCGCATCTGGTTTACCAATCCCTGGAACGACGGCAACGTCGACAAGACGGAAAAGCAGGAGCTGGAAGACCGTTCGGTTTACCGTCTTGATCCGCAGAAGGATGGCACGTACTCGATCACCCGCGTCGTCTTTGACACCACGCAGCCCAACGGCATCCTGGTATCGCAGGACCAGAGCACGCTGTATGTCGCGGAGAGCAGTTTCACTGCAGGCATCGCGCGCGAACTGCGCGCCTATCCGATCCGCGATGACGGCAGTCTCGGTCCATACAAGACGCTGTTCACCTGGGGTGAAGACTATCGCGACATCCATCGCGGCATTGACGGGATGACGCTGGATGTTGACGGTAATATTGTCGCGACGGCGGGCTGGGAAGTCGCCGGTGCGGGCCCGATGATTTATGTGTTCTCGCCGACCGGGCGCGTCCTCGAAACGCATCCGGTGCCGGCAATCCGTCCGACCAATTGCTGTTTCGGCGGTCCTGACATGAAAACGCTGTTTGTCACTACCACCCAGGGTCATTTCTTCCGTGCGGAAACCGATCGCACGGGCTGGGCGATGTATCCCTGATGTCGCACAGCCTGTGAGCGCGTTGACAGGCTGTAAGGGTTCACCTTTAATGAATTGAAGCCGGATAAACACGGCAGCTTCTCCGTCCCAAACCCCCGTGAGGAGACGTTCGCATGCGCTTCCGTGTTCTGCTGGCTTCCTTGCTGCTAAGCACCCAGGCCGGCGCCCAGAACTATCCTGAAAAAACCGTCACCATGGTGGTGGCCTTCCCGGCCGGCGGGTCCGCGGACCTGATTGCCCGTTCGATCGCCGAACACATGACCACGTCATGGAAACAGAATGTGCTGGTGGTCAACCGCGCCGGCGCCAGCGGCAATATCGGTACCGAATCCGTGGTGCGCGCCGCAGCCGACGGTCATACCTTGTTGTACGGCACCACCGCACTCGCCAGCAGTCCGGCGGTGTATCCGAAGCTCGGTTACAACGTGCTGACCGATCTCGCACCGGTGGGACTGATCGTCAATCAAGCCAATGTGCTGGTGGTGCATCCGTCGCTGCCGGCGAAATCCGTCCGTGAACTGATTGCGCTCGACCGGGCGCATCCGAAAACGCTGAATTCGGCATCCGCTGGCGTCGGCAGCTCCAACCATCTCGCTCTGGTGCTGTTCAATATGCTGTCGGGCGCGAATGTCGGCCACATCCCGTATAAAGGCGCGGCGCCGGCGGTGGCAGAAACCATGGGCGGCCACGTGCACATGACTTTCGCACCGGTCGCCGCCGCGGTGCCGCCGGTGCAGGCGGGAAAATTGCGCGCGCTGGGTATCAGTTCGACCAAACGCTCGAAAACCCTGCCCGATGTGCCGACCATCAACGAAGGCGGTGTTCCCGGCTACGAAGCCGGCGGCTGGAACGCGATGCTCGCACCCGCCAATACGCCGCGCGACGTCGTTCTCAAGATCAATCAGGCGGTGCACGCTGCACTGGCCACGCCGCGCACCCAGGATCTGCTGGCCAAATCCGGCACCGAACCAGTGACCGGCACGCCGGAGGAATTCGGCAGCTTTCTCAAAAGCGAAGTCGTGAAATGGGGCAAGGTGGTAAAGGCCGCAGGCCTTGTCCTGCAATAAAGCGCGAATTACAAACCGCGCTGCTTCGTCATGTAAGCGGTTTCATGATCTGACATTTTTCCATGATACGGATTCGCTGATTCGTACTGACTCACAGTGCGCCGGGCGGTAAAATCCGAGTTTACCCAACCTGCGATTTCAGATCATGGATTTCCACTTTACCCCCGAACAGGAACAGTTCCGCGACGCCGTGCGCGGTTTTGCCGAGCGCCATCTGCGCGACGGCGCGCTGAAGCGCGCGCATCAGGAAGAACATCCCTGGGATGTCGCCAAGCTGATGGCCGAACAGGGTCTGATGGGCATCACGATGAAGGAAGAAGACGGCGGCCAAGGCGGCTCGCTGATGGACGCCATCATCGCCATTGAAACCATTGCTTCGGTCTGCCCGCGCAGCGCCGACGTGATCCAGGCCGGCAACTTCGGTCCGGTGCGTGTGCTCGCAGAGTACGGCACGCCAGACCAGAAAAAACGTTATCTCGACAAAATTCTCGCCGGTGAATCAGTGATCACCGTCGGCATGACCGAACCGGAAGCGGGCTCCGCGGTCACCGACCTGAAAACCTCGGCAACACCCGATGGCGAGGGCTACCGCATCAACGGCGTGAAGGTGTTCCAGACGCACGCGTCCTACGCCGACGTGATGCTGACCTATGTCCGTTTCGGCCCCGGGGTCGGCGGCATCGGCTCAGTGCTGATTCCGCGCGATGCCCCGGGCTTCAAGCAAGGCGCACCGGCAAAATTCCTCAACGGCGAAGAGTGGGTGCAAACCTATCTCGACAACGTCTACGTCGGCCCCGAGAACGTGATGCTCAAGGAAGGTGGCTTCAAGAAACAAATCGCGGGATTCAACGTCGAACGCATCGGCAACACCGCACGTTCGCTGGCCTTCGGCCGTTATGCCTACAACATCGCCCGCGAATGGGCGCTGCAGCGCAAGCAGTTCGGACGCCTGTTGTGCGAATTCCAGGGCCTGCAGTGGAAATTCGCCGACATGAAAATGAAACTCGATGCCGGCCAGCTGCTGCTGTACCGGGCCGCCGTGAACGCCGACAACGGTATACCGTCGGCCGATGACACCGCAATCGCCAAGGCCTTCTGCAACCAGGCCGGCTTCGACATCTGCAATGAAGCCATGCAGATCATGGGCGGCATGGGCTATACCGACGAATCGCTGGTCGAATACTGCTTCCGCAAATGCCGCGGCTGGATGATTGCCGGCGGCTCGATTGAAATTCTGAAAAACCGTATCGCCGAAGGCATTTTCGAGCGCAGCTTCTCGCAGCGCCCACCGAAGGCCTGATCTGACCGATAACCCTGCCGCGCCCCGTGCGCAGCAATTTTTATTGCGCCATGTCCAACAACAAACTCTATCAAGCCGTTTTTGATCCCCGCTCCATCGCGCTGATCGGCGCGTCGAGCGACGAAAAGAAAAACACCTCCCGCCCGCAACGCTATCTCAAGCGCCACGGTTACCAGGGCATGCTGATTCCTGTGAACCCGGCGCGTGCTGAAATTTTCGGCGACAAGGCTTATCCCGACGTCACGTCGATTCCGAGTGAAGTCGATCATGCCTTTGTCATGGTGCCGGCCAAAGCCGTGCCCGAAGCGGTCAAGCAGTGCGTCGCCAAAAAAATTCCCGTAGTCACGGTGTACAGCGACGGCTTCGCCGAGACCGGCGCTGAAGGCCGCATCAAGCAGCTGGAACTGAACGAGATCATCCGCGGCAGCAATACGCGTCTGGTCGGCCCGAACTGCATCGGCCTGATGAGCACGCAGACCCATCTCGCGCTGTCGGTGAATGCCGTTCTCGAAAAACTGGAAATCACCCCCGGCGGGCTGGCCATCGTGTCGCAGTCGGGCAGCATGATGGGCGGCCTGATGTCGCGAGGTCTCGGCCGCGGCGTCGGTTTCTCGAAACTGATTTCCGTCGGCAATGAGGCCGACCTCGGCGTGGGGGAACTGGCGGGCCTGCTGGTCGACGATCCGCATACCGACGCGATCCTGCTGTTCATGGAAACCATCCGCGACGCCAAACACCTTGCGGATGCCGCGCGCCGCGCCTACAACGCCAACAAACCGGTGATCGTCTACAAACTCGGCCGCTCCGAAGTCGGGCAGGATCTGGCGGCATCCCACACCGGCGCGATGGCCGGTACCGATGAAGCGGTTGATGCCTTTTTCAAGTCGCATGCCATGCTGCGCGTCGATACGCTGGAAGCGCTGTTCGAACTGCCGGCGCTGGTCAAAGGCCGCAAACCCAACAAAAAACACCGTGTGGCGGCGATGACCACCACCGGCGGCGGCGCAGCCTGTGTGGTCGACCGCATCGGCACTTACGGCGTTGACGTCGTCGGCCCTACCGATGCCTTGGTCAATGCGCTCGCACAGAAAAACATCACGATCAACAAATCGCGTATCACCGACCTGACGCTGGCCGGCGCTAAAAAGGAAATCTACGGCGGCGTACTCAATGCGCTGCTGGCCTCCGACCATTGCGACCTGGTGCTCGCGGTGGCCGGCAGCTCGGCACAGTTCCAGCCGCAGATCGCCGTCGAACCGCTGGTCGAAGCCGACCGCGGCGACAAGGCGCTGGCGGTGTTCCTCGCGCCGCATGCCGAAGCTTCGCTGAAGCTGCTGGCGAGTGCAGGCGTTGCCGGCTTCCGCACGCCGGAGTCCTGCGCCGATTCGATTCGCGCCTGGAAACAATGGGTTCCGCCGCTGGCGATTCCGGCAGCGGATGCCAAACGCACCGCAGCGGCTGACGCCTTGCTGAAAGCGGCGCCGGGCAAACAGCTCAACGAACAGCAGGCCTGCGGCGTCTTCGGCGCACTGGGCGTGCCGCAGGCGCAGACTGCAGTGATGACCGATGCCGGCGCCAGGATTGATATCGGTTATCCGGTGGTCGCCAAGATTCTGTCTCCGGACATCGCGCACAAGACCGATGCCGGCGGCGTGGTGCTGAATATCGCCGATGCGGCAGCGCTGAAGCAGGCAGCGACCGACATCTTTACCCGCGTCAAAACCAAACATCCGCAGGCCAAACTGAACGGCATCCTGGTGCAGCGCATGGAGCGCGGCCTTGCCGAAGTGATCGTGGGTTACAAGCGCGATCCTCAGGTCGGGCCGCTGGTGGTCATTGGCGTCGGCGGCATCCTTGCCGAGATCTACAAGGATTTTGCAATGCGCCTGGCGCCGGTGACACCGGAAACCGCGCTGCAGATGATTGAAGAGATCAAAGGCCTCGCCGTCATCCGCGGCTACCGCGGCATGGCCAAGGGTGATTGCAAAGCGTTGGCCGAAGCGGTTGCAGCATTCTCGCAACTCGCGGCCTTCGATGACATCGCCGAAGCAGAAATC
Organism: Burkholderiales bacterium; assembly: GCA_030833315.1. Classification (GTDB taxonomy): domain Bacteria; phylum Pseudomonadota; class Gammaproteobacteria; order Burkholderiales; family SG8-41. The sequence continues at coordinate 70,434 of JAURHM010000002.1, read as the reverse complement.
AACCCGCTGATCGTCCGCAAAGAAGGCGACGGCGTGGTGGCGGTGGACGGCTTGATCGTCCGCTAATAAAAGCATTAACCAGTCGGGTCGCCGGCGACCCGGCGGAGGAGCGTCACACGTGGCACAAAGTCTGGGCAACAAACTGGACACGGGGGACCGTTTCCCCGATCTGGATCTGTCGCTGGTCGGCGGCGGGCCACAACACATTTCGGCGCTGGCCGGCAGCGGCTGGAGCGTCATGCTCTTGTACCGCGGCGACTGGTGAAGATACTGCCGTCAGCAGTTGGCTGACTACCAGACCTGGCTGCCCGACCTGAAGCAGCTTGGCGTCGCCGTCATCGCGGCTTCGGTGGATACACCGGAAGAAGCGCGTAAAACCGTTGATACGCAGAAACTGGCATATCCGGTCGCGCACAGTCTCGATTATCAGAACATCAGCCGCCGCACTGGCGCATTCATCGAGCATGAGCGCAAAATCCTGCAAGCCACAGGATTCCTGCTCAAACCCGATCTGACCGTACAAGTTGCCACCTATTCAACCGGACCGATCGGCCGGCTCACGCCTAACGACGTGAGCTCGGTAGTGAGAGCGGCCCTCGTCAAAACTGCAGCTCAAGGAGAAAAAACATGTTGATGGAACAACTCGCTGACTACGCCATCCGCGAACAGACATCGAAGCTGCCGCCGCAGGTGATTCACCACGCCAAACGCGCGGTGATCGACTGGTATGCCGCGCTGCTGCCGGGCAGCATCGTCAATCCGGCGGTGCTGATGGAAGAAGCCTTTGCCGAGGATCTTGACCGCGGCCGCGCCCGTCTGGCCACCGGCCGTCGCGCTACGCTGCGCGCAGCCGCACTGATCAACGGTGCGGCCTCCCACTCAGTCGAGTTCGATGACATCTACCGCGATGCCGGTTACCACCCGGGCAGCCCGACGATTTCAGCAGCACTGGCCGCAGCACAGGCTTCCGGTACTTCGGGTGACCGTTTCCTGCGCGGCGTGATCGTCGGTTATGAAATCTCCACACGCATCGGTGAAGCGGTGATGCCTTCGCATTACAAGTACTGGCACACCACGGGCACCGTTGGCGCCTTCGGCGCTGCTGCAGCCGCGGCGACCATCCTCGGTGCCAACAAGGAACAGTTCATGCACGCGATGGCCACCGTCGGCAGTTTTGCCTCCGGCCTGCAGCAGGCCTTCCGTTCGCAGGCGATGACCAAGCCGCTGCACGGCGGCCATGCGGCCGACGCCGGGTGCTGGGCGGCGATGGCGGCGATGAAGGGCCTTACCGGTGCGCTCGACATGCTCGAGGGCGAAGTCGGTTTCGGCAACGCGATGAGCGTGAATCCCGACTGGAGCAAGGCGACCAAGGGTCTGGGGGTCGATTACCACATCAACCAGATGACCTTCAAAAACCACGGCTGCTGCGGCCACACCTTCCCGTCGATCGACGGCGCGCTGCACTTGCAGCAGCAACACGGCTTCACCCACAAGGATGTGAAACACATCAAGCTGCACACCTACAAGGCCGGCCTCAACATCATCGACAACAACAATCCCGAAGGCGAATACCAGGCCAAGTTCAGCATCCAGTACACCGTCGCCCACGCACTGGTGCGCGGCAGCGTGCGGCTGAATGCCTTCGATTCGGATCACCTCAACGATCCCGACGTGCGCGCGCTGCTGAAAAAGATCGAGCCCATCGCAGATCCCGACATTTCTGCCGGTTACCCGAACCGCCGCGAATCACGGGTAGAGATCGAACTGAACGACGGCCGAAAGTTCGAGCATTTCCAGCCCTACCGCAAAGGCGATCCGGAGCTGCCGCTGACCGATGACGAGCTGAACGGCAAATTCCTCGAACTCGCCGAGCCGGTAATCGGCAAGGGCGCTGCGGCCTCACTGCTGAAACAATTGTGGGACACCGAAAAACTGGCCAACGTCGATTACGATACCGGGAGCGTATCGAAACGGGCTGCGGGCTGAACAAAACTCCATTTTGGGGAGGGAGCGATGAAAAAAATCCTGATGCTGTTGACGCTGGCTGCGATGGTCACTCCGGTGAGTGCGGCAGAACAGTTTCCGACACGACCGATCCGCGTCATCGTGCCCTATGCACCCGGCGGTAATGTCGACATCTCGGCGCGCATCATAGCGCCGCCGCTGGGTGAGGTCCTGGGGCAAACGGTGGTGGTGGACAACCGTCCGGGCGCCGGCGGCAATCTCGGCGCATCCCTGGTAGCCAAAGCCACGCCCGACGGTTACACGCTGCTGGTCGGTTCGAGCGGTCCGCTGTCGGTGAATCCGGTGATTTTCAAAAACCTTCCCTATGACACGCTGAAGGATTTTGCGCCGATCTCCACTGTGCAGGCGGTGCCGCTGGTCGTGCTCGCCGGGCCGAAGTCGAATATCAATTCAATTGCCGACGTTATCACCGCCGCCAAGGCGCGTCCGGGCAAGCTGACCATGGCTTCGGCCGGGGCCGGCACCACCAATCATTTTGCGATTGAACTGTTCGCGCACATGGCCAATGTGAAACTGCTGCACGTGCCGTACAAAGGCAGTGGCCCGGCGCTGTCGGAGCTGCTCGGCGGTCAGGTGGAAACGATGATCGACCAGCTCGCGGCATCCATCGGTTATGTGCGCGACGGCCGTCTCAAGGTGCTGGCGGTGACCACACAACAACGTGCGGCAGCGCTGCCGAATATACCGACCCTGGAAGAGCTGGGTTACAAGGGTTACCAGGCAGCGACGCTGCTCGGCCTGCTCGCGCCGGCGGGAACGCCCAGGCCGGTGGTTGGCAAACTAAATGCCGCCGTGCGAAAAATCATGGACAACAATGCGGTGGCGGAACGCTTCCGCGGGCTCGGCGCCAACCCCGGCGCGAGTTCGCCTGAGCAATTCACCACGCGCATCCGCGACGAACTGGAACAGTGGCGGACGCTGGTCAAACAGCTCAACCTGAAATTCGAATAACCGTTTTGAGGAATCCCTGATGAGCAAGATCATCCTGCGTCAAACCGCAAGACTGCGCGAACTGCTGGCCCGTCCCGGTTGCCTCGTCGCCCCCGGCGTCGCCGACGCCTTCGGCGCGCGCCTCGTGAAGATGGAAGGTTTTGATGCGGTATACATGACCGGCTTCGGCACCAGCCTGACCCGTCTGGGCATGCCCGACGTCGGCCTGCTCACCGCGACCGAAATGATCGACAACGCCAGCCGCATCGCTGAAGCTTCAGAGCTGCCGGTCATCGCCGACGCCGACACCGGCTACGGCAATCCGATCAACACCCGCCGAACCATCCGCGATTATGAAAAAGCCGGTGTTGCAGGCGTGCATCTTGAAGACCAGGCCTGGCCCAAACGCTGCGGCCACCTCGCCGGCAAACGCGTGATCCCGACTGCGGAAATGGTCGCCAAGATCAAGGCGGCCTGCGATGCGCGGCGCGACGACGATTTTGTGATCATCACCCGCACCGATGCCATCGCCATCGAAGGCATTGACGCGGCGCTGGAGCGTGGCGAACGTTACCGTGAGGCCGGCGCCGATGTGCTGTTCATCGAAGCGCCGGTAGGCCGCGAGCAGGTCGAAGTCGTATCGAAACGCTTCAAGGGCGTACCGCTGCTCTACAACATGGCTGCCAGCGGTAAAACCCCGGATCTTCCGGCGGATGAACTCGGCAGGCTGGGCTTCAAGCTGGCGATTTATCCGAACTGGATGCTGCTCGCGGCGATTCCGGCGATGCAGAACCTGCTGCGCGAACTGAAAAAAACCGGTTCCATCGCCCATATGCGCGACAAGGTGGCGAACTTCAAGCAGTTCACCGATATCGCCGGCCTGCCGGAAGTCCAGGAACTCGAAAACCGCTACGGCCTGCCCGAAGACCAGCGCGCCGCGTTATGAGCCACAAACTTCGGCTGTATATCGACGAACTCGCGCCGCAGACGGCCTATGCCCTGCCCGCAGGCCATGCGGTACGGCTGGTTTACGTGGTGTCGGGCGGATTGCGCATCACCGGCGATGCACTGCAAGCCACCCTCGGCGCCAACAGCGCATACACCAGTGCGGCCGCGCTGCAACTCAACAGCGGCCACCTCGCCACGCTGGTGCTGCGCTGGGAATTGACTGCCGCCGCAACCGCAGCTGCTTTGGCCAACGGTCCCGGGGTCAGCAGCCGCCTGTTGCTGGAGGCGGCGATGATGCTGGACTCTTCGCGCCAGTACCTGCTGCGCGGCGACCGCGTCGATTTTCCGCCCGGCGGCGAAGCGCTGACGCACACCCATCAAGGCGGCGGCATCCGCTGCCTGCTGTCCGGCGGCATCGACATCCACACCCAGGGCACGCTGCATCATTACGCGCCGCTGGAGCCGTGGTTCGAAGCCGGGCCCGATCCGGTGTACGCCGCTGCGGCAAAAAACGAAGCCTCGGCATTCGCCCGGGTGATGATCCTGCCGCGCGAACTGCTCGGCAAATCGTCGATCAGCTACGTCAACGCAGAAGACCGGGACAAACCCAAAAGCCAGAAGTATCAGGTGTTCATCGACACGCCGATAGCGCTGCCGTAACGGCCGTTGCCGCGGTGTAAGATGCCGCACATCACAATGGGGGAGGGGGAACCACATGAACATGCTGATGCGTTGGGTCGTTGCCGCATTCTTCGCGCTGGCCGGCGGCGCTGCCTGGTCGCAGACTTATCCAAGCAAACCGGTGCGCATCGTGGTGCCGTTCGCGCCCGGCGGCAACGTCGACATCAACGCCCGCTCGATCGCTCCCGGGCTGACCGAACTGTGGGGACAGCAGGTGCTGGTGGAAAACCGCGCCGGTGCCGGCGGCATGCTCGGCGGCGAATTTGTCGCCAAATCACCCGCCGACGGCTACACGCTGCTGATGGCCTCCAATTCGGTGTACAGCGTTGCACCGAATGTCTTTTCCAAACCGCGTTTCAACCCGGTCAAGGATTTTGCCGCGATCTCCGGCATCAGCAACGTGCCGTTTGTGCTGGTGCTGCATCCGTCGGTGCCGGCAAAAAACCTCAAGGAGTTCATCGCGCTGGTCAAAAGCAAACCCGGGCAGATGACCATGGCCACCGCGGGCACCGGCACCTCGAATCACCTGGTCGGTGAACTGATCCAGATCAGCGCCGGCATCCGCATGACCGGCGTGCCGTACAAAGGCAGCGGCCCGGCGCTGACCGATCTGCTCGGCGGCCAGGTCGATTCGCATGTCGACCAGCTCACCGCGTCGATGGCGTACATCCAGTCGGGCCGCATCCGCGCCCTCGCCGTCACCACCGACAAGCGCGCGCCCTTGCTGCCCAATGTGCCGACGCTGGCCGAGCAGGGATTAAAAGGTTTTGATGCCACCACGATCACCGGCCTGCTCGCACCGGCGGGCACGCCCAAGGACGTGATCGACCGCGTGCATGCTGCCGTGGTGAAAATCACCGCGCAGCCGGCGATCCGCGACCGCTTCGGCGCGCTGGGCGCCACGACGCTGGGCAATTCGCCCGCCGAGTTCAGCGAATACATCCGCCAGGACTACGCCAAAATGCAGAAAGTGGTCGCCGCCGCAAATATCCGTGCCGACTGATTGTTAATTAAAAACAACAAGTTACATGATTTCCATGACTACGGCCGCGTCCACAAGGGCGCGGCCTTTGTCATGAGAACGGCGTGTTGATGCAGCATCGCTTGTGGCTCATCGCTGCGTTATGGCCAGCGCTGTGTGCACCGCTGCTGGCGCAGACCGACCGCCCGGCGCAGCCCGAACCGGCGAGTACGCGCAGCGAGAAAAAACTCGCTTACGCGCAGCGTTACATGGTCGCTGCCGCACACCCGCTCGCGGTGGAGGCGGGTTTGCAGATCCTCGACGCCGGCGGCAATGCCGTCGACGCGATGGTCGCCGTGCAACTGGTGCTGAATCTGGTCGAACCGCAGGCATCGGGCCTTGGCGGCGGGGCTTACCTCCTGCACTACGAAGCCGCCGGCCGCGCCGTGCGCGCCTATGACGGCCGCGAAACCGCACCCGCTGCGGCAACGCCCGAACTGTTCATGCGCGACGGCAAAACCATGGCGTTTCGCGACGCTGTCATTGGCGGCCGCTCGGTGGGCACGCCGGGGGTTCCGCGCCTGCTCGAAACCGCACACCGCAAACACGGCAGGCTGCCATGGGCCGCGCTGTTCAGGCCTGCGATTGCGCTCGCCGAAAACGGTTTTCCGCTGTCGCCCCGCGTGCACGCCCTGCTGCGCCGGGATCGCAGCATCGCCGCCGACCCCGCAGCCCGCGCTTATTTTCTGGCCGCCGACGGCAGCCCCAAGGCTGCGGGCTCGATGCTGCGCAATCCGCAATTTGCAGCCACGCTGCGCGCCCTCGCCGACGGCGGCGCCGATGCATTTTACCGTGGCGACATTGCCCGTGACCTCGTCGCCGCCGTGCGCGGCCATCCGGGCAATCCGGGGCTGCTCAGCGAAACCGATCTTGCCGACTATCAGGTGCGCGAAGTCGATGCCTTGTGCGCGCCGTACCGCGTCTACCGGGTCTGCGGCATGCCGCCGTCTTCTTCCGGCGGCATCGCGGTATTGCAGATGCTGGGCCTGCTGTCGCAGCGCGACCTGTCTGCGGTTGCACCGGGCTCGACACAGTCTATTCATCTGCTCGCCGAAGCGGGACGCCTCGCCTATGCCGATCGCAACCGCTGGGTGGCGGACGACCGCTTTGTCGACGTGCCGGTGCATGGCCTGCTCGATCCGGCCTATCTCGCCGCGCGGGCGAAACTGATCCAGCCCGAACGCTCAATGGGCAAGGCGGCTGCGGGAACACCGCCCGGTGCCCGGGCCGCCCATGCCGATGACCCGGTCGAGGAAGTCGCGGGCACCAGTCATATCGCCATTGTCGACGGCGACGGCAACGCCGTGTCGCTGACCACGACCATCGAAAATTTTTTTGGCAGCCGGATCATGGTGCGCGGCTTCCTGCTCAACAACCAGCTGACCGATTTCAATTTCAACCCGGTCGAAACGGACCGGCCGGCGGCCAACGCCGTGGCGCCGGGCAAACGCCCACGCAGTTCGATGGCGCCGACGCTGGTGTTCCGCAGCAACGGCGACCTGCATCTGGTAGTAGGCTCGCCGGGCGGAACCCGGATCATCAACTACGTCGCAAAAACGCTGATCGCGACACTCGACTGGAAGCTTGATATCCAGGCAGCAATCGCGCTGCCGAATACCGGCAGCCGCAACGGGCCGACCGAAGTCGAGCGCGGCACGGCGGCCGAAGATCAGGCCGCGCCGCTGCGCGCAATGGGCCACGACGTGGAAATTACCGACATGACCAGCGGTCTGCACGGCATCATGCGGGATGGTCAGGGTTGGCAGGGCGGCGCGGATCCGCGCCGCGAAGGCATCGCGAAGGGACGGTAATACTGAAATGCGTAAAATGAGGACACTGCAATGGCATTGACGATGTTCGACAAAATCTGGAACAGCCACGTCATTCTGGAAAAACCGGGTGGCGACGCGCTGCTGCACATCGACCGCAACTTTGTGCATGAAGGGTCCTTCCATGCCTTCGGCGCGCTGGCCAAGGAAGGCCGCAAAGTGCGCAAGCCGCGGCAGAACTTCGCGGTGGCCGATCACTATGTGCCGACCGTCGGCCGCGAACGCGGTGTCGAAGCGGCGGAAGACGCCGACGCGCGCAACATGATCCGGCTGCTCGAGGAAAACTGCCGCGTCAACGACATCGCCCATTACGGCATCGACGACGATCGCCAGGGCATCGTCCATGTCATCGGACCCGAACTCGGCCTCACCCAGCCCGGACTGACAGTCACCTGCGGCGATTCGCATACTTCAACACACGGCGCGCTGGGCGCTTACGCCTTCGGCACCGGGGCATCACAGCTGAAACAGATCCTCGCCACGCAGTGCCTGTGGCTGAAACGGCCGAAAACCCTGCGCATCGTCGTCAACGGCCAGCTCGCGCCGGGAGTCACCGGCAAGGACGTGGTGCTGGCGATCATCGCCAAAATCGGCACCGCCGGCGCCACCGGCCATGTCATTGAATTCGCCGGATCGGCGATCAGCGGCCTGACCGTCGAAGGGCGACTGACGGTTTGCAATATGGCGATCGAAGCTGGCGGTCGCGCCGGCATGATCGCGCCCGATGACAAGGTCTATGAATACCTGCACGGTCGAGAGTTCTCACCCAAGGGCGCCGACTGGGATCGCGCGCTGGCGCAATGGCGCACCCTGCCCTCCGATGACGGCGCGCGCTTCGACCGCGAAGTCACGCTCGACGGCGCCAAACTCGAACCGATGCTGACCTGGGGCACCAGCCCCGAGGAAGCACTGCCGGTCAGCGGCCGCATTCCCGATCCGAAATCGCTGGGGGACGCCAACCAGCGCGCCCACGCCGAACAGGCGCTGGCCTATATGGACTTGAAGCCCGGCATGGCGCTGACCGACATCCAGATCGACCGCGCCTTCATCGGCAGCTGCACCAACGGCCGAATTGAAGACCTGCGCGCTGCCGCTGCCGTCCTCAAAGGCCGCAAAGCGGTCATTCAGGCCTGGGTGTCTCCGGGCTCGACCGCATTGAAACGCCAGGCCGAAGCCGAAGGCCTGGACAAGATCTTCCTCGACGCCGGCGTTGAATGGCGCGCCTCCGGCTGCTCCAGCTGCGCGGCGATGAACGGCGACAAGGTGCCGCCGGGCATGCGCAGTGCCTCGACATCCAACCGCAATTTCGAAGGCCGCCAGGGCAAGGGCGCGCGTACCCACCTGATGAGCCCGGCGATGACCGCCGCCGCCATCGTCACCGGCCGCGTCACCGACGTGCGCACGCTTGCCGCAGGGAAACATTGAATCCCTCTTGAATAATGACAAAAACATGCCTCTGACGAGGCTGTCATATTTTTGGAAAAATCGACTCTCATGAAATCGTTCACCACATTGACCGCCGTCGCCGCCCCCATCGAAATGGCGAATATCGACACCGACCGCGTGATACCCGTGCGTTTCCTGCGCAAACTGCGCAGCGACAAAGCCGGTTATGACCCCTATCTGTTCCACGACATGCGTTTTGACAACGATGGCCGGGAAAAACCTGATTTCGTGCTCAATCAGCCGGCCTACCGCAAGGCCGGCATCATCGTCGCCGGCGCCAATTTCGGTTGCGGCTCGTCGCGAGAGGGCGCAGTTTACGCCCTGCTCGACTACGGCATCCGTGCGGTGATCGCCCCTTCTTTCGGCGACATCCATTACGCCAACGAACTGCAGAACGGCATGCTGCCGGTGATCCTGCCCGAGGAGATCTGCCGCGGGCTCCGCGACCAGCTGCGGGCCAAACCCGGCGCCAGCCTGGCAATCAACCTGTCCGCACAGACTGTCATCGACACCGAGGGTTTTGCCCACCCCTTTACCATCGACCCGGTCTACAAGGAGCGCCTGCTCAAAGGTCTGGACGATATCGGCCTGGTGCTGGAAAACACCCCGGTCATCGAAAGCTTCGAGCACGATTACCACGCCCAAAGGCCCTGGCTGGCCTGAGCGGAGGCGGTTCAACCCGCCTCCGCTGCGTTATCATCGGCGCGAGGGAGAACGGACATGCTGGTCAACAGTGTTGCCTATCGGGACGGAAAAAAAATCGCGGATATCACCCGCGATGAAATCAGCACGTACCTCGATCGCAATGACTGCATCGTCTGGGTCGCGGTACGCGACCCCGAACCGCATGAGCTGGACCTGCTCGAGGAAGAATTCAAGCTGCACCCGCTGGCCATCGAAGATGCACGTCACGGCCACCAGCGACCCAAATTCGAGGAATACGGCGACTCACTGTTTTTCGTGATGCACATGCTCGAGCCCGATGGTGACGAGCTGCGCGTCGGCGAGGTCGAGATTTTTGTGGCGAAAAATTACGTGTTGTCGGTACGCAGCCGCAGCGATCGCAACTTCGCCGACGTACGCGCGCGCTGCGAGCGCGAACCGGAACTGCTGCAACACGGCACCGGCTACATCCTTTATGCGCTGATGGACGCGGTGGTCGACCGCTATTTCCCGATTCTCGACAGCATCGAGACCCAGCTCGAAAATATCGAGGACCGCATCTTTGCCGGGACCTCGCCCAAGGCCAACATCGAGGCGCTGTACGGCATCAAGCAGGATCTGGTCACGCTCAAACACGCCACCGCACCATTGCTGGAAGCCGTGGGCAAGCTGCACGGCGGGCGCGTGCCACATCTGTGCACCGGCCTCGGCGATTATTTCCGCGATGTCTCCGACCACCTGGGACGCATTAACCAGAGCATCGACGCCGCGCGCGACATGATCACCACCGCGATCTCGGTCAATCTGTCGCTGATCACGCTGCAGGAAAACGAAGTCACCAAACGCCTGGCAGGTTACGCTGCGCTTGTCGCCGTGCCGACGCTGATCGCCGGCATCTACGGCATGAACTTCGATCACATGCCCGAGCTGCGCTGGCAATGGGGCTATCCGTTGTCACTGGCTGCGATGGTAATCATCGACAGTTACCTGTTCTACCGCTTCCGCAAGGCGAAGTGGCTATAACCGCCCCGGCGGCGGTCGTGATCGGCGGCGGTCCTGCCGGCCTGATGGCCGCGGAAGTGCTGCTGGCCGGCGGCATGACCGTCGATCTTTACGATGCGATGCCTTCGGTCGGCCGCAAATTTCTGCTCGCCGGCAAGGGCGGTCTGAACATCACTCACGCCGAGCCTGCGGAAAAATTCCTTTCGCGTTACAGCACACGCAGGCCTGCTCTCGAATCCTTGTTGAATGCCTTCGGCGCCGCGCAATTGCAGAATTGGGTGCACGGTCTCGGCGTCGAAACCTTCGTCGGCACTTCGCAGCGCGTGTTTCCCAAGGAAATGAAAGCCGCGCCGCTGCTGCGCGCCTGGCTGCACCGCTTGCGTAGTGCGGGACTGCGCATCCATGTCCGCCACCGCTGGACCGGCTGGAACGCGGATGGCGCGCTGGTTTTTTCAACGCCGCAGGGCGACGTCACGGTCGCTTCAAGCTGCACCGTATTCGCGCTCGGCGGCGGCAGCTGGGCACGGCTGGGTTCCGATGGGGCGTGGGTGCCGCTATTTGAAGCCCGTGGTATTCCGGTTGCACCACTACAGCCCGCCAACTGCGGCTTTGAAGTGGCGTGGAGCGCGCATCTGCGTGAACGTTACGCCGGTCAGCCGGTGAAAGCAGTGGTCGCTTCCTTCACGGATGCCGACGGCGTAATTCACCAGCGCAACGGCGAATTCGTGGTCAGCGACTATGGCGTCGAAGGCAGCCTGATTTATGCGCTGTCGGCGCCGCTGCGCGACACCATCGCCGCACGGGGTCACGCCACGCTGCATCTCGATCTGCTGCCGGATCATGATACCGCGCGGGTTTTAGCAGAGGTTTCGCATCCGCGCGGATCACGCTCGCTGACCACCCATCTGCAAAGCCGCCTCGGCCTGAAAGGGATCAAGGCCGGTTTGCTGCGCGAAGCGCTGTCCGCCGCTGAAATGAATGATGTGCAAAAACTGGCTGCGGCGATCAAATCGCTGCCGCTGACCCTGACTGCCGCACGACCGATTGATGAAGCCATCAGCAGCGCCGGCGGCGTAGCGTTCGAAGCGCTGGATGAACGGCTGATGATCAAAAAACTACTTGGCGTGTTCTGCGCCGGGGAAATGCTCGACTGGGAAGCGCCGACCGGGGGTTATCTGCTGACCGCGTGTTTTGCCAGCGGACGGGCCGCCGGTGAAGGCGCCTTGCGCTGGTCAGCGCTTCAGTAGCACTAACTCGAGAATGCGCCGGTAGATTTTCTGCAGCGGCTCGACTTCAGCGACCGGCAGGCATTCATTGACCTTGTGAATGGTCGCGTTGGTCGGCCCGAACTCAATCACCTGGGGACAGATGTCGGCGATAAAGCGGCCGTCTGAAGTACCGCCGGTGGTCGAGAGTTCGGTATCGACGCCGGTGACTTCCTTGATCGCCTTGGTCACCACATCGACCAGATCGCCGCGGGCGGTCAGGAAGGGACGACCGTCCTGTCGCCATTCCAGATCGTATTTCAGGTCGTGCTTGTCGAGGATGCCGTGCACCTGCGTCTGCAAGGATTCCACCGTGCTCGCCGTGGAAAAGCGGAAATTGAACTGCACGCGCGCCGTGCCGGGGATGACGTTGTTGGCGCCGGTGCCTGCGGTGAAATTGGAGATCTGCCAGGTGGTCGGCGGAAAATATTCATTGCCGCGGTCCCATTCGGTGGCGGCCAGTTCCGCGATGGCAGGCGCAACGTCGTGGATCGGGTTTTTTGCCATATGCGGATAGGCGACGTGGCCCTGCACGCCCTGCACGGTAAGGATCCCGGTCAGTGAGCCGCGGCGGCCGTTCTTGATCATGTCGCCGAACTGCTTGACCGAGGTCGGTTCGCCGACGATGCAATAGTCGAGTTTTTCGCCGCGTTTCGCCAGCGCTTCAACCACTTTCACCGTGCCGTCTGTAGCCGGACCTTCTTCATCCGAGGTAAACATCACTGCGATGGAGCCCGGATGATATTCATTCGCCCGGACAAACTCACGGATTGCCACGACAAACGCGGCAATCGAGGTTTTCATGTCGGAGGCGCCACGGCCATAGAGAATGCCGTCCTTGATCGTCGGCGTGAACGGATCGATGTTCCAGTTTTCGAGGGGGCCGGTCGGCACCACGTCGGTATGCCCGGCAAAACAGATCAGCGGTGCGGCACGTCCGCGGCGCGCCCACAGATTCGTCGTGCCGTTGGCGGCAATGATTTCGCATTCAAAACCCAGCGGCTTCAACTCGGCGATGACCAGTTCCAGGCAGCCGGCGTCTTCCGGCGACACCGAAGGGCGCGCGATGAGTTGCTGGGTCAGTTCCAGGGTATTCATTTCCATTGAATGGACTTTCATGGTCGGTAAGCCGATTTGCACTACGGCTGAGCGTCGCATGGTAGCAAAGAGCGGGTAAAATCTCCCTCCCGCGTCGTTGCCATTCTCTGATCCGTCCATGACCACTTTGCTGGTTTCACACCGCCTGCATGCCGATCGCGGTGCCGATCTTGCCGCGCAGGCCAGACGCCTCGGACTGGCCCTGGAGCTGGTCGTGCTGCCGGCCGACCCTGAAGGCCGGCTGAGCGATGCCGACTGCGCCCGCCTCGATCTGGCGTTTTTTTCATCGGACGTGTTTCCGCAGTTCTCGCGCCAGTTCTTTTCGACCGTGCGCAAGGCACCGGCGCTGCAGTGGCTGCATGTATTCAATGCCGGGGTCGACCACCCGATCTATACCGAAATGCTGCAGCGGGGGGTGCGCCTGACCACATCAGCCGGCACGACCGCGGTGCCGATCGCGCAGACGGCGATCACCGGCCTGCTGATGCTGGCGCGCAATTTCCCGCGCTGGCTGAATGCACAACGCGAGCATCGCTGGGATCCTGCACGGATGCCGCATTTCCCGCGCGACCTTCCCGGGCAGACCATGCTGATTGTCGGTCTGGGCAGTATCGGCTCGGAAATCGCCCGCCTCGCCCGGGTTTTGGGACTGAAGGTCATCGGCATACGGCGCAGTCCGCAAAAACCCGGCGACCGGGTGGATGAACTGCATCCGCCGCAAAAACTCGCGGAGCTGCTGCCCCGCGCCGACTGGCTGGTCATCGCCAGCCCGCTGACCGCGGAAACCCGCGGCCTGATCAATGCCGGTCTGCTGGCGCGGCTGCCGCAGGGTGCGCGTATCATCAATATCGGTCGCGGCGAAATCATCGATGAAACGGCGATGATCGAAGCCCTGCGTTCGGGTCATCTCGCCGGCGCTTATCTGGATGTTTTCGAAAAAGAACCGTTACCGGCAGAATCTCCGCTATGGGATCTGCCCAATGTGCTCGTTTCACCGCACAATTCAGCGGCAGCATCCGGCAACGACCAACGGGTTTATCAGTTGTTCGTTGCCAACCTGGAAAACTGGTGTCGCAAGCAAGCACTCACCAATGAAGTGCGGAATATCACCCCACAATAAGCCCTGAGGAAATAATGAATAAAATCAATTATTTATATGCAATTGCTGCGCTGGCGCTAATTACTCAGCCCGTACTGGCGCAGCAAAACTGGCCGACCCGCGCAGTTCGCGTAATCGTGCCCTATGCCGCCGGCGGCAACACCGATTTCACGGCACGGACCGTTGGTGCCAAGTTGAGCGAAATGTGGGGGCAGCAGGTGATCGTCGATAACCGTCCCGGCGGCGGCACCAACATCGGATCGGAACTTGCGGCCAAAGCCGCGCCGGACGGTTATGTGCTGTTCATGGGTGGCGCTTCCAACGCCGTCAACATGACGTTGTACGCCAAACCGCCTTACAACACGCTGCGCGATTTCGCCCCCGTCGCCTGGTGCGTGCAGGGCGCGGCTTTATTGGCAGCTCATCCGTCGCTGCCCGCAAAAAATGTGAAGGAACTGGTCGCCCTCGCCAAATCGCGGCCGGGCCAGCTCAACTACGGCCATGCCGGGCTCGGCAGCTCGAACCACATGGCCGGCGAACTGCTCAAGGTGATGACCGGCATCAACATCATTCATGTCCCGTACAAGGGCAATACGCCCTCCATCACCGACGCGATTTCAGGCAACGTCGAAATGGTGTTCAGCGGCGTGCCGGCACTGGTGCCGCACATCAAGTCCGGCCGTCTGCGCGGCATTGCGATCAGCAGTCTCGAACGTTTCGCCGCAGTACCAGATATCCCGACCTTCGACGAATCCGGCGTCAAGGGTTACGAAGCCAGCAACTGGTTCGGTCTGATGGCGCCGATCAAGACGCCGCGCGAAATCATTACCAAGGTCAATGCCGACACCAACAAGGTGCTGGCCATGCCGGAGGTCAAAAACCGGTTTGAGTCCGAAGGAGTCGTACCGAAAGGCGGCAGCACCGAATATTTCGACAAATTCATCCGCTCTGAAATTGTGAAATACGAGCAGGTCATCAAAAAAGCCAATATCGAACGCCAGTAATCGGATCATTCACCAAGGAACATCCTGTGAAAACCCTGACTTTTCTTCTGATCGTTGCAGCCATGGCCCTTGCACTACCGGCACAAGCCCAGAAAACCTGGTCGCCGTCACGCAACGTTGAAATCGTCGTCGGTTCCGCACCCGGCGGCAGCAACGACAAAACCGCGCGTGCCGTCGAAAAGGCCATCGTTGAATCCAAACTGATTCCAACCTCGCTGTCGGTGGTTAACAAACCCGGTGGCGGCAGCACCATAGCCTTTGCCTACGTGCGCCAGCGCAAGGGTGACCCGCATACACTGCTGGTTGGCACCACCGCCCTGCTGACCAACCAGATTGTCGGAACCAGTACGGTGAGTTACCAGGATTTCACGCCGATCGCGTCAATGTTCAACGACTACGTGGTGTTCGCGGTCAATGCCAACTCGCCGATCAAGACCGGCAAGGATCTGATTGCCAAGCTGAAGGAAAACACCGCCTCGGTGTCCATCGGTTTCGCCACTGCGCTGGGCAGTCACAACCACATTGCCGCCGGTCTGCTCGCCAAGAGCATTGGCGTCAACGCACGCAATCTGAAAGCCATTGCCTTCAAGGGTTCGGCTGAAGCCATTACCCAGGTCATGGGTGGCCATATCGACATGGTCACTACCGCCGCAGGCAATGTGGCCAACCATGTCGCCGAAGGCCGCCTGCGCGTGATCGGCATTTCCTCCGCCAAACGGTTCCCTGGCGCACTAGCCCACGTGCCGACCTGGAAGGAACAGGGCGCCAACGTGGTCTACGGCGGCTGGCGCGCCATCATGGGTCCACGCGAAATCACCCCGGCGCAGGTGGCGTACTGGGAAGACGTGCTGCGCAAGGTCACCGCGACCAAGGAATGGAAAGAAGATCTGGAGCGCAATTTCTGGTCTGATGATTTTGTCACCAGCGCGCAGTTCCGCAAGGATCTCGACAAGGATTACGCCGATATCAAGTCGGTGCTGCTCGACATCGGCCTCGCGCGCCCCTGAATATCTACCCCTTAAGCAACAAATTCATTTCATCAAGGATTTGCCATGAGCGCACCTGTCGTATTGACTGAACGTCCCGCCGAAGGCGTCGGCCTGATCCGCATCAACCGCCCCGAAGCGCGCAATGCGCTGACCACCGAGGTGCGCCGTCTGCTCGGCGAATATCTGTCGGCGATGGCCGATGACCCGGCGATCCGCTGCATCGTGCTCACCGGCAACGAAAAAGCCTTCGCCGCGGGCGCCGATATCAAGGAAATGGCCGAAGCCGGTGCCATTGAAATCCTGCAGCGTGGCTCGCAGAAACTATGGCGCGCAATCTACGGCTGCCCGAAACCGGTAATCGCCGCGGTTAACGGCTTCGCACTGGGCGGCGGCTGCGAACTGGCCATGACCTGCGACGTCATCATCGCCGGCGAGTCGGCAAAATTCGGCCAGCCTGAAGTGAAAATCGGCATTATCCCCGGCGGCGGCGGCACCCAGCGCTTCCCGCGCACCGTGGGCAAGTTCAAGGCGATGCGGTATGTGCTGACCGGCGACATTTTCGGCGCCAGGGAAGCCAGCGATATGAATCTGGTCAGCGAAGTCGTGCCGGATGCTGAAGTCGAGAAGCGTGCCGTGGCGATGGCCGTGCAGATTGCCGAGCTGCCGCCGCTGGCGATCCAGCTCGCCAAGGAAGCAGTGATCCGCGGCATGGATGCGTCGCTCGAAACCGGACTCACGCTGGAATCGCGTACGCTGCAGCTGCTGTTTGCTTCGCAGGACCAGAAGGAAGGAATGGCCGCATTCATCGAAAAGCGCAAACCGAAATTCACCGGCAAGTAACTCCGGCCGGATCTGCTCCGGCCTGCGCATGACACCCTCCAAACCCCGCGAATGGCTGGCGCTCGCCGCGCTGTTTGCGGGTGCCACTGCCATAGCTACCGCACCGCTGTTCGTCAAGGTCAGCGAAACCGGTCCGGTGGCAACGGCTTTCTGGCGTGTGTTCCTCGCGCTGCTGCCGCTGTGGATCTGGGCGCTGATCAGCCAGGGTTCACGGCACCGCGAACATCTGCGCAACCACCGTGGCATGCTGATCGCAGCCGCGCTGTTTTTCACCGGCGATCTTGCTGTGTGGCACTGGTCGATCCTGCTGACCTCGGTGGCCAACACCACTCTGCTCGCCAATCTCGCGCCGATTTTTGTCACAGCCGCGGCATGGCTGTTGTTCCGAGAAGTGCCACGCAAGCTCTTCCTAGCCGGACTTGCTGCCGCTATTGCCGGAACGCTGCTGCTGATAGGCGCCAACTTCGGCCAACACGGCAGCGCGCTGCTCGGCGATGCACTCGGCGTAGTTACCGCGATGTTTTATGCGGCATACCAGATCAGCGTCACCCGGCTGCGCGCACATGTGCCCACGGCCAGCCTGATGGCCTGGAGCAGTGCGATGATGGCGGTCATGCTGCTACCGATTGCGTGGGTTTCGGGAGAACAGCTGCTACCGCACAGCGACTTGGGCTGGATAAAACTGATCGGCATCGCCCTGTTTGCCCAGGTCATCGGACAAAGTCTGATTGCCTGGGCCATGGCCCACCTGACGGCCACCTTCTCTTCCGTCGGTCTGCTGCTGCAACCGGTCATGGCGACGCTGTTTGCCTGGGTCCTGCTCGGCGAAACCGTGGGACCGCTGCAGTTTGCCGGCGGTGTGCTGGTACTTGCAGGCATCGCGCTGGCGCGGCAAGCCACAATACGCCAGAGTTGATACTTCCATTTCCCTGACCGATCATCAACTGATGTCTTTCGACGGTTCTCAGTTGCACTACCCGGCCATCCGGCTCCTGCTGGTGTTATGCGCCGGTTAGAGACTTCAGCCGTGTCTCGTACACCAATGACCCGCTAGAATTCGATGCCGATGTTGAAAGAATAAAACTTCTGCTTGCCGCCCCCGCCCAGCGGTGTATAAAACTCTTCACTGCGCTTGATACGCGTGACCGACACCCGCAGGGTTTCAATGCGCATCGATACACCCGTCAGCAGGTCATAGACGTAATCACGGGTGGCAACACTGGGGCCGCTGCGGAATAGTGATCCGTCGAGCGAGGTGTTGTGACCCATCAGCCGTCCGTCGGCGCCGGCAAATACAAACCATTCATAGGGCTGGCCGCGGCCGGCGTCCTGCTGGCGGCGTGTGTTTTTCAGCATCGCGCCGCCCGGCTCAATGCCGTCGGGTCCGAAGCCGGTCATATTCTGCCCGGCACGCAGCAAGGCGCCGCCGCGTGCAAACGTGGCGATGGTGCCGAGGCTCGCGCCGATATGCGGCACCAGTTGCACACCGCTAATTTCACCGTAACGGCGTTTATGCAAATAGGTCAGCAGAACACCGGGTTCGGTACGGACCTGGTTATCCCAGCCCTGGGGTTCAGGTGCATCGACAATTTTGTGCCATGCCGTCTGCACCTGCCGGCCCAGCGCTGGTGGGCCGACAACGCCGAGATTGAATTCGACAGTGTGCAGGTGATCGTTTTTGACGCTTTGTGCCACGGCGCCGACATAAAGCCAGGCCGCCCAGGGCCGGTCATTCGGTTGCGGTGCAGAAACCGTGATATTGCGCGGTGTATACATATTCTGTCCGAAGAACAGGCCGAAGTTGTTGCTGGCGCCGTCGGTAATCGCATCGAGCAGGGCATTGGGTGGACGCGTAAACAGCTTGCCGACTTTTTCGGCAGGCACACCGCCGCCGATCTTGATGCCGTTGGTGTAGTACTGGTCGGAGCTGCCGAAGGAATCGTTTTCGATAAAGATCTGGATCTCGCTGCCGCGCAGATTGACCGCTTCAGCCGGCGTCTCGGCCGCGGACGTTGACGTCGTCAGCCCGCAGAGCAGAAGGGCGGCAAAGCGCCGTGCGGCGGTTTGATGTAAGCGCATACCAACTCTTCATCATTAAAAATTGATTATAAATCAATTATTTATGAGTGTTCTGCGCGAGAAACCACATTCAACGGACTTTTTGCAACATCCCGGGCCCGCCGTGCTTGCGCCTTGGTGATGCATGCCGGGGCTGAAGTCTTCAGCCATCCACGCGGTATTTCTTCAGCTTGCGTGCATCGAGCGTCAGCCCGATGCCCGGGCCGGCGGGCAGCTGCAGCATGCCGTTCTTGATCACCGGGTCTTCATTGGCGACATGGTCCTTCGCATCAATGAAGCTGGAAAACTCGTGGGCATGCGGCGTGAGATAGTTGCTGGCGAAATGCGCAGCGGCGACACAGCCGATCTGCATATCAGCCTGAGTGCCGTTGTGTACCGGGGTGTAGTACGACTGTGCCAGCGCGAGAATCTGCCGTGACCGCGTATAGCCGGTGCGCGCGCACTTGATCACCACCGAGCGGATCGCGCCGAGCTTGAGTTCGTGCAGCACGTCATCCGGCGTCATACAGGAGTCATCGCCGGAAATCGGGATGATGGTACGTTCGGCGCAAAAGCGTTTGCCCGGGCCGTCTCGCGCGGGAATCGGTTCTTCGATCAGCGCTACATTGATCTCTTCAAAGTACGGCGAGGTTTCCAGCAGATCCTGCGAGGAGTAACCCTGATTGCAGTCGATGGTGATTTCGTGATCATCGCCGACCAGTTTGCGCAGTGCGCGCAGCAACTGGATGTCGCGCGTCTTGTCGATGCCGCATTTGACCTTCCACGCCATGAAGCCGTAGCGCTTGATCATGCGTTCCGCCTCTGCAAGCATTTCCTTGTTCGAACCCAGCATCAGACGGCGGTTGACCGGCAGCGCCTTGGGCGTGCCACCGAGCAGCTCGGCGCAGGTGATGCCAAGATGTTTGGCCTGGGCGTCGAAAATCGCCATGTCGATCGCCGATTTGGCCGCCGGGTTACCGGCGAACTGGTCAAACACCGCCCACACCGCTGTCAGGTCGAAAGCATTCAGTCCCGTCAGTTTTGGCGCGAGATGGTCGCGCACAATGGTGGTGATCGACTGCTGGGTTTCGCCGTAGATGGTCGGTCGCGGCGGTGCATCGGCGATGCCTTCGGTGCCGTCGGACAGCGTCACGATGATGATGACGTTGTCGATATCCTTGATCTCGCCGCGCGCCCACTTGATCGGATGCAGCAGCGGCACGACAACGGGAATGGCTTCGATGGAGCGGATGGTGAGTTGGCTGTCTTTGGATTTCATTTTGGTTTTTCTGTATAAAAAATGGAGGCGCCCTGCAGAACCGTCAGGGCAAGGCTGGCGGTTTTGCAGGGATTGTCAGTAGCTGGTCGGCCAGGTGCGCATCAGATGCTGGCCCACGCCATTGCTCATGCGCATCCGGTGCACATCGAGCATACGGATCAGCCAGCTCCGGGTATCGCGCGGATCAATCACATCCTGAGCCGTATAAATCGCCGCCATGTCGTAGGGCGACGTGCCTTTGGACATCTTGGCCATGGCTTCCTTGAATTTCTCCGGGTCTTTTTCCGGATCGACGCCGAACACCACCTTGGCGCCGAAATCCGGTTTCATGAAACTGATCTCGGCGGTCAGCCAGCAGGCGAGTTCATCGGTATTGCCGCCGGCCCCCATATTGGATACTGCGAGGCCATAACTTTTACGCACGATCACCGAAATCTTCGGCACCGTGACCAGCGTCATCGCATTTAGCCAGTTCATCACCTTGCCGGTGACGCCCTTCTGCTCGCCTTCCATGCCGATCAGGAAACCCGGCTGGTCGACCAGCATCACGATCGGGATATTGAAGGAATCACAAAGCACGAAGAACGCCTGAACCTTCTGGCAGGCGTCAGCATCAATTGCTCCGCCCTTGTACAGCGGATTGTTGGCGATAATGCCCACGGATTTTCCATCCAGCCGCGCCAGCGCAGTGACGATGGTTTTGCCGAAGCGCGATTTCATCTCGAACATAGAACCGCGGTCAACAATGCATTGCAACACCTTGCGCATGTCATAGACCTGGTTCGATGATTCCGGGATCAGCTTCATCACGTCCTTGATCGCCTCGTCCGAACCTTCCGGCACCGGATACTCCGGCGGCGGCTGCATATTGTTGCTCGGCAGATAGGACAGGAAGCGCTTGATCGCGTCGACTGCCTGCTCGTCGGTATCCACCACCTGATCGACGATGCCGCTGGTTTCGGCGTGCACGCGCCAGCCGCCGAGTTCCTCGCCGTCGCACTGCTTGCCGGTGGCCATCGAAATCAGCCGCGGGCTGGACACCGCCATGATTGCGCCCTTGCGCATCACACAGAAATCCGACATCGAGCCATACCACGCCGATGAGCCGTAGCAGTGGCCCAACACGCCGGCCGCCCACGGCACTTCGCGCATGCGCTGGTATTCATAGGGGTCGTCTTTGGAGCCGATGGAGCCTGCGCCCATCACATCGGGCATGCGTGCGCCGGTCGACTCACCGAGGAAGACCAGAGGGATGCCGCGCTTTTTGGCGACAGCCTTCATCTGCTTCAGCTTCTTGATGTTGATCTGCGCGCTCGATGCACCCTTGACCGTGAAGTCGTTCGACACCACAGCGACCTCGCGCCCTTGAACACGGCCGTAACCGGCCACCTTGCCGTCGGCGGGTGTGGTGAACTTGTCTTCGGGACGAACCGATACGCCGTACAGACCGGATTCGAGGAAGGAGCCGGCATCAAACAGCCGGTCGATGCGTTCGCGGGCATTCAGTACGCCCTGCGCTTTGCGTTCGGCGAGTTTTTCGGGCCCGCCCATCGCCAGCGCTTTTTGTTTGCGTGCGTCGAGCTCCTGGATCAGTTCTTCGAAAGCCATGGTGTTTCCAGATTAAAGTTTCACGCCGAGGTCGCGGACGAGTTTTCCCCATTGCGCGATGCCGGCACGCATCGATTCACGCAGCTGCTCGGGCGTGCCGCCCGCGGGTTCAGTGCCGTCGGCGGCGAATGCCGTCTTGACCTCGGGCTGTGTCAATATGACGTTGGTATCGCGATTGATAATGTTGATAACGTTCTGCGGCATTTTGGCCGGCCCCAACACCGCAAACCAGCTCGCCGCCGAGTATCCGGGCAGGCCCGATTCGGCCACGGTCGGCACTTCAGGCAGCACCGGTGAACGTTGCGCGGAAGTCACGCCCAGTACACGCAAGCGACCGCTTTTGATCTGCGGTACGGCAGCGGGAAAGGGCGCGAACGCGACTTGAATCTGGCCACCCATGACATCGATCACCGCGGGATTGGCGCCTTTATAGGGGATGTGCGTCATCTGTATGCCGGCCAGCGCCTTGAAGTGTTCAGCAAACAGATGGTTCCAGGTGCCGTTGCCGGCAGAGCCGTAGTTGAGCTTGCCGGGATTGGCCTTGCCGTAGGCAATCAGTTCACCAACGTTTTTGACCGGCAGTGCAGGATTCACCACCAGCAGGCCCGGCGGCAGTGATACCAGCACCACCGGTGAGAGATCCTTCAACGGATCGTAAGCCAGCTTTGGAAACAGGCTGGGGCCGACAAGAATGTTGCCGAAGGACGCCAGCGCAATCGTGTATCCGTCAGCTGGCGCCTTGGCCAGCATCTCCACGCCCAGCGTGCCACCGGCGCCCGCGCGGTTGTCGACTACGACCTGCTGGCCCCATTTCTCGGACAGCTTCTGCGCAATCAGACGGCCTTGCACATCGGTATTGCCGCCGGGGGCGAAGGGCACAATAAAGCGTACCGGGCGTGTCGGATAGTTCTGCGCCGATGCCGGCATTGCGGTGATTAACGCGACGGTTGCTGCGATCAAAATCCGATACGACATATTGCCCTCCCTTCGGCAGACGCCGTGCTCGCGTCCTTGCGCGATCATCAGTAGCTGGTCGGCCAGTTGCGCAACAGGTGGTCGCCAACACCGTTTTTCATGCCCTTGCGGTGAATCTCCAGCGTGCGGATCAGCCAGGCGCGGGTGTCGCGCGGGTCGAGCACATGCTGGGCTTCGTACAGTTCCGCCAGACCCCAGGCCGAGGTGTCGCGTTCGACTTCAGCCTTGAGTTTGGCGAACTTCTCCGGATCGTCCTGCTGCTTGATGCCGTACAACACGTTCACCGATACCGCAGGATCCATGAAGCCGAGGTCCGCCGTCGGCCATACCGCGACTTCGTCAGCGCCCTTGCCGCCCGCCATATTGATGTAAGCCTGGCCGTAGTCCTTGCGCATGATCACCGTCAGCTTGGGCACGGTGACCTGCGACAATGCGTTCATCCAGTTGATGACCTTGCCCGGCATGCCGCGGATTTCGCCTTCGACGCCGATCAGGAAACCCGGCACATCGACGAGGAACACCAGCGGCACATTGAACGAATCACACAACACCATGAAGCTGATGACTTTCTGCACCGCATCGGCGTCCAGCGCGCCACCCTTGTACATCGGGTTGTTGGCGATGTAACCGACGCTTTTGCCGTCAAGCCGCGCCAGCACCGTCGAGATTGATTTGCCAAAGCGCTCCTTCAGCTCGAACATCGAATCCTTGTCCGATATCGCCGCAATGATCTTGCGCACGTCGTACACCTTGTTGCGCGATTCCGGCAGGATGTCGAAGATGGTCTTGCAGGCCTCATCTGAACCGGCCGGTACCGGGTACTCCGGCGGCGGCTGCATATTGTGGCTGGGCAGGTACGAGAGGAACTTCTTGATCGAATCCATCGCCTGCTGGTCGGTATCGACAGCCATGTCGGCCAGACCCGATACACCGGTCAGCAGTTTCCAGCCGCCGAGGTCTTCGGCATCAATCGGCTTGTTGATGGCAATCGAGGTCACATTGGGGCTGGCAATCGCCATGATGGCGCCCTTGCGCATCACCACGAAGTCCGACATGGCCGAATACCAGGTCGATGAACCGTAACACTGGCCAAGCAGCGCAGAACACCACGGCGATTCGCGCAGGCGCTGATATTCGAAGGGATCCTGGGCAATGATCGCGCGGCCGGCGGAGCCCATGCGGTCGGGCATTCGTGCGCCGGACGATTCGCCGAGCATCACCATCGGCATGCCGCGTTTGTTCGCGACCTGCTTCACGTGCTTGATCTTTTTCATGTTGATCACGGCGGACGATGCACCGAGCACGGTGAAATCGTTCGACACCAGCGCAATGTCGCGGCCGTCGATCCTGGCGAAACCGGCCACTTTGCCGTCAGCCGGCGTCTTGTGTTTGACCGCGGGCTGATTACTCCGTGCGAAACGGCCGGATTCGATGAACGAGCCTTCGTCGATCAGGTAATCGATCCGCTCGCGGGCATTGAGATGGCCTTCCGCTTTGCGCTTGGCCAGCTTCTCCGGCCCACCCATGCCCAGTGCTTCGTCGGTTTTCTGTTTGAATTCTTCGAGCAGTTTTTCGAATGCCACGGCTAATCCTTCGGGTCAATAACGAGGTTGCGCAAAAGGCGTGTTGTCGATACGGTCATTCTAGGGCAGCGCCGGAGGACGGTGCGGGCAGGTGCCGCTTCGTGGACATCAAAAGTACTGATTGACCGCTAAAGCGGGCCAATCAGTCTTTCAGCATGTGCCGGGCAATCACCAGCTGCTGAATCTGGCTGGTGCCTTCATACAAGCGGAACAATCGCACGTCGCGATACAGCCGCTCCACCGCCGAGGCCTGCATGTAACCGGCACCGCCGTGAATCTGCACCGCACGGTCTGCCACGCGCCCGACCATCTCGGCGCAAAACAACTTGGCGCATGAGGCTTCCATCGTGATGTTTACTCCAGTGTCCTTTTTGCGCGCCGCTTCGAGCACCATGCTGCGGCCGGCAAAAACCTCGGCCTTGGAATCGGCGAGCATCGCCTGCACCAGCTGGAACTCGGCCACGGGTTTGCCGAACTGCTTGCGTTCACGCGCATAGTTCAGCGCCTCGTCGAGCAGGCGCTCGGCGGCGCCGACGCAGACCGCGGCGATATTGAGCCGGGCCTTGTCGAGCACTTTCATTGCTGTCTTGAAACCCATGCCTTCCTGCCCGCCGATAATGTTGGTGGCCAGCACGCGCACGTTATCGAAGATCACGTCAGCGGTATGCGAGCCCCGCTGGCCCATCTTGCGGTCGTAAGGCCCGACGGTCAGGCCCGGTGTATTGCGTTCGACGATGAATGCCGACACGCCCCTGGCATCCTTTGAATTCAGATCGGTGCGTGCCATCAGCGTGAAGATATCGGCTTCCGGTGCATTGGTGATGTAACGCTTGCTGCCGTTAATCACGTAAAAATCACCATCGCGTTTTGCCGTAGTACGCAGTGATCCGGCGTCGGAACCGGCCTCCGGTTCGGTCAGCGCAAAGGAGCCGGTGATTTCGCCGGCGGCCAGCCGCGGCAGGTATTTCTTTTTCTGCTCCGGCGTACCGTCGATGACAATACCCTGCGAACCGATGCCGGTGTTGGTGCCGAAGCGCGAACGGAATACCGGCGAGGCGTAACACACGGCCATCGAGGTCAGCACCTCCTCCTCGGCGGTGAGTCCGAGACCGCCGTATTCCTCGGGTATGGTCAGACCGAACAAGCCGAGTTCGCGCATTACGGCAACGATATCGGCGGGAATCTCGTCGGTTTCGGTCACCTCGGCTTCGCGCGGAATGAGTTTCTCGCGAACGAAGCGTTGCAGAGTTTCGAGCAGAATGGAAAAGGATTCGGGGTCGCGGATCACTGGAAATTCAATTTAATAGTGATGGTCAGGATGCGCAGGATATCCTGAAACTCCTGTTCCTTGCGTTACCTGCAGTTTTTACTGCAGCTCGACGTTCGCATCCTTGATCACCTTCGCCCATTTGGCGATTTCGCTGTTGATCAATGCAGCAAACTGCTCTGGTGTGCTGCCCACCGGTTCAGCACCCAGCTCGGAAATGCGCTTACTTATATCCGGCAGCTTGAGGATGCGCGCGCTTTCTGCTGAAAGCTGGGCCAAGATGGCCTTAGGTGTTCCCGCCGGAGCCAGCAGCCCGAACCAGGCCCCGGCCTCATAGCCGGGCACGCCGGCTTCGGCAATGGTTGGCAGATCGGGCATTGCAGAGGAGCGTTTATTGGTGCTGACGGCGAGTGCGCGGATCTTGCCGGCTTTCACCTGCGGAATGTAGGGTGGCATGTTGTCGATCGTCACTGCAATCTGCCCGCCCATGACGTCAGCAAGAACACCAGCGCTGCCTTTGTAGGGAATATGCACAATGTTCGAACCCGTCATGCTTTTGAACAATTCCATCGACAGATGTGCGGTGCTGCCGTTGCCGGGAGAACCGTATGACAGTTTTCCGGGATTGGCTTTGACGTGAGCGACAAACTCACGCACGTTTTTGACTGGCAAGGAATTGTTGACAACCATGATGTTTGGCACCATCGCCGAGAGGCTGACCGGTGCAAAGTCGTTCACTGGGTGCCAGCTGAGTTTCCGGTACAGACTGACGTTGATGCCATGGGTTCCGGCGGTACCCATAATCAGCGTATGTCCATCGGACGTTGAGCGCGCCGCAACCTCGGTACCGATATTGCCCGCTGCACCCGCACGGTTATCAACAATCACCGGTTGGCCCCAGGTCTCACTCATTTTCTGGCCGATGGCGCGGGCGAGGATGTCGGTGGTACCTGCTGGCGTGTAGGCAACGATGATGCGGATCGGCTTGTTCGGAAATGCGGTGGCGGCCTCTATCGGGAGTGACAGTACCGATGCAGCCAGCAATGCGACAGGCATCAACATTTTCATGAGGCTCCTCCTCGGGTTTTGTTGCAGACGTTTGCGACAGATTACCGCGAACCGCGTCGGACCAGTGTCATTGTCCGTTTTTCGGGATTGATACGGACGATGTCGCCGGTACGAATCAACTGGTAAGGGTCTGCCGACCAACCTTCAGTAATGGTGATTCCGGCGAATACCGCGCCCTGCACCATCACCGGATTGGTGACGCCGAAGACAAAGGCTTTCGGGGCGATGCCCTTGTGCTGGATGTCGTAAAAGGCCCAGCCGGCCGCAATGCCGCCCTTCGCACTGGGCGTGATCAGGATCTTGTCCTTGATGTTATGGCCTTCGAGCGCATGGCCGGGTCGAGAGATCAGGCCGCTCCAGCGATCAAGGTCGTAGCGCGGTGAAAAGCCTTCGGTGGACACCAGCGCTTCACCTTCAACGATGCTTCCGAATGCCCGATTGACGCGGATGGTTTTAGCGGGCTTGCTCACCGCACATCCGTGCCGGTGCAGGCAATGTCAATGCATTCGCCGGTGCGGCGCAGGATGGTATTGAATTTATGCGCACCGATGATATTGGCCAGTTTTGCCGAATTGGTGACGAGGTTGCTCCAGCCCTCGCGCAAACGCATCTGCGGCAGATTCTGCAGGATGTAGAAACACACGCCTTCAAGCACGACGGCACCCGACTCTTCGATGTCCTGCAGATAACCCAATTCCTTCGCGGCGCTTTTGACACCATTGCTGGTGGTGATGAACAGCTGGCTGCCTTTCGCCACCTTGCGACCCTTGAGCAGAGCGGCCAGCGTTTTCATTTCAAACAGCGATTGCTGCGGACCGGAAAACACCACCAGATTCAGCGGATTGTTCTGTTTGTCATAACCGGCATAGACTTTTTCGAGATCGCGGTTGGTAACCGTCATTACCTCTTTCGGCTTGCGCCCGCCGAAGGCCGCCTTCAGCGTCGGCGCTTCCGGAGTCACGCCAACCATGTGGAACATGCCCATCGAGCCGTAACTTGCCAGCGCGGCACCGAGCTGTTTCAGTTCATCGGCGGTCGGCCGGCGCTTGATGCCAGTGAATACCGGCACCGCGTAATAGTCCTGGTGCCCTGAGCCGACGATCTTGCCGATCGCGCCCCAGTCTGCGAGGTCGTTCAGATCGGCTTTCAGATTGACCTGAAAAGTACCGCGGCGGTGTTCATCGAGATGGAAGCCGTATTCCGGTACGCGGCCCGTCAGACCTGCAGCCAAGGCAGCGG
Organism: Burkholderiales bacterium; assembly: GCA_030833315.1. Classification (GTDB taxonomy): domain Bacteria; phylum Pseudomonadota; class Gammaproteobacteria; order Burkholderiales; family SG8-41. The sequence goes on along the minus strand of JAURHM010000002.1, from coordinate 42,517 downwards.
GACCGGCTTCGAAATTCGAACGCGCGCCGAACACCGAGTTGGCGTAAATGACTGTGCCGGTATCACCCCAGGCGACATGTTCGCCGAGATGCGGCTGATACAGCGTCTGGTAATTAATACAGGTATCGGCGGTGATGACGTCCATGCGCCGCAGGCAGGCGATGAGTTCCTGTTCCTTGCGAGCTTCGTTCTTGTCCTGCTTCAGGTGTTCGACATGGGCGAAGTCGATGCAGCGCGCATTGGTCGTCGTCGGCTGCCGGCATTTCGCGCCGGACTCTGCGGCCCTTTCAATAAAGGACTTGCCGGCGTCGCCCATGACTTCGATGTCGCCCATCATGTGCACATTCGACACCGGTACAAACCGTTTTGCGCCGAAAAACTTGCCGACTTCCTGCTGCAGTTGCAGCGCTTCCTGCACCGCGCGGCCCTGTTCGCCGCGCAGCATTTTTTTCTCCTCTGCCGTCAAACGCATCGGGATGGTTAACTATCTGATTTTGTTTATTATTTCAACGCTTGATGGCACGCTTGGTGGTTTTCTTTTTCGCCGCTTTTTTTGCCGGACCGAAACCTTTTTCGTAATGCGGTCCGGTCATCGTGCCATCCACCGCCATGCCGATGATGCCCTGCGACAGATCCTTGATCGCGAGGAAAATGACATCCTTGTCCTTGGTCGACGAGATCAGGTTATGCGGGGCATTCGCCGGAATGTAAATCAGAGTGCCGGCAGGGGCGACAACGCGTTTGCCGTTGACCGACCCCACCAGCGTGCCTTGCAGTACATAGTTCAGCTGCTCGTTCTTGTGCGTGTGCATCCGCGAGCCGGTACCACGTGGCTTGTGGATGTAGCCGACGAGTATGCGTGAACCTTCCACAACACCGCCGTGCGAAGTCGAATAGCCGGTGCCCGCAGGCACCTTCTTCAGATTCGCCATGCGGAAATGGTACTGGCCGTTTCCGGCGCGGATGGCGCCAACGGTCTTGGTTTTGGATGCCGCTTTTTTAACGGCTTTTTTAACTGCCTTCTTTGCTGCGGCCATGCTCAACCCCCTCCGGTTGTTCGTTGCGTAATCCGCTGCGGATTACAGGTAATCGATTTTTTTCCAGTCTTTCGGCGTGACGCTGACGACGCTCTTGCTGTGGCCGGGACGGCGGTCGGCATAGACGCGGCCTTCCTTCATCACCAGCTCGATGTTTTTCTTTTCCTGGAATACGCGAATGTTTTTCAGCGGATCGCCTTTGACAGCGATGATGTCGGCGAGCTTGCCGGATTCAACGGTACCCAGCTGCCTGTCGAGCTTGATCGCGCGAGCAGCGTTGCGCGTCGCGCTCATGATCGCTTCCATCGGCGTCATGCCGAGATTGACGTAGATTTCCATCTCGCGGGCGTTGGTGCCCATCTCGGGATCGAAACCCATGTCGGTGCCGAGCGCGATATTGACGCCGGCCTTGTGCATTTTCTGGAAAGTCTCGAAGCAGTACGGCTGTAAAGCCTTCATCTTGTTCAGTACAAACTGCGAGGTGCCCTGATCCTTGCGGGTGCCGATGGCCTGATCCGTGCGATGCAGCAGCGTCGGCGTCATCCAGGTGCCCGATTCTGCGATCATGTCGATGGTTTCATCGTCATGGAACACCATGTGTTCAATGGTATCGGCACCGGCTTCCAGCGCCATGCGCTGGCCGTTGGGCGTGAAGCAGTGCACCGCGGCAGTCTTGTGGAAGGCGTGGGCTTCGTCAACGATGGCGTTGATTTCTTCCTGGGTCATGTTGCGGATGTCCGGCTCTTCCTTGTCGGTACCGCCGCCGCCCGTTGCGCAGGTCTTGACGATGTCGCAACCGGCGAGCAGGTTGGTCCGCGCCAGTTTGCGCAACTCCCACGGGCCGTCGGCGGTTTGGAAACCGTAACGCTGTGCGGCGCGCGGCTGGATCAGGTCAAGGTGGGAACCGGTAATCGTGGTGAAACCGCCGATCAGCATGCGCGGGCCTTCAATGACGCCGGCTTCGATCGAATCGCGGATCGCGCACAGATGCGCGGTGAGCAGCCCGCGGCCGGAATTGAGACCGAGGTCGCGCAGCGTGGTGAAACCCATGTCGAAACACAGCTGGGCGTGAAACAGGCCGTACATCTGCTGCAGTTCCGGTGTGATTTCCCACTGCGCGACACGATAGTTGTGGAAGGTCAGGCAGTTGAACATCATCGTGTGCAGATGCACGTCCATCAGGCCCGGCAGCAATGTCGATTTGCCGCAGTCGATGATTTCCGCCTTGGCGGGGATCTTGATCTTGCCTTTGCTGCCGACTTCCTTGATACGGCGGCCTTCAACAATGATCACCGGATCCTTGAGCGGTTTGCCGCCGTTGCCGTCAATCAGCATGCCACCCTTGATGACGCGGGTGACACCTTTGGCTTCGACGGGTTTGAATTCGAACATGCGGGTAAATCCTCCGGAATTGCAGGGCGACGCAGGTGCGGCGCCTGATCAGCGGGTCATCGGTCGAGACCGAAATGTAAGCGTTTGCAGCGAAGGTTGGAAGCTAAATAATCACCCCCGGCTTGTCAAGCCGGAGTCCGGTATGCATCAGCGCATTTTTTCCATCGCCGCGAGAAAACGCGCGTAAGCCTGGGGATCCGGTTTGGGCACTCCCACTGCCGGCGCGACCGAGCGCCAGCGTAGGACTTCCAGCGTCGACACCAGAGCCTCTCGATCCATGCCGCGGGTAATAAACACCAGACGCGAACGGCGCTCGGCATCCGGCCATTGCGCCAAGGTCACCGGTTCGTGGATCAGCGTCTGCACCGCATGTACGGCCACCGGTTCACCGTCGACATTGAGCAGGCCTTTGACGCGCAACAATTCGGCGCCGCGCAGTGAGGCGATCGCCGTCAGCCAGGACGTCAGGCCGGCCGCGGTAATCGGTTCATCGAGCAGAATGCTGTAGGAGCGGATGCCGGGATCGTGCGCTCCGGGTGCAGCGCCGATCGGACTTTGGCCAGCTTCGACGCGGACGTATTGCTCTTCTCGCAGCCAGCGCTGGATATCCGCCGCCCGTGATTCCGGCGCCAGAGCGGCACCGAAGAGTGCGGATGCTGCAACAACACCACAAGCAGCGTAAAGCACTTCGGCACCGGGATTCAGTACAGCCAGACGGGCAGTCAAGGCCGCAACGGCAGTCGCTTCCGGCAGGTCCGTCTTGGTTATCAGCAGGCGATCGGCCAGCGCCGCCTGTTTCACCGACTCCGGCTGGGTCTCCAGTTGCTGCAAACCGTTGACACCATCGACCAGCGTGATGACGCTGTCGAGCAGGTAAGTGGGCGCCAGCTTTTCATCGGTGACGACGGTTTGAACAATCGGCACCGGATCGGCCAGACCCGTGGTCTCGATCAGTACACGATCGAAGGGCGGCAGATCGCCTTTACGGCGCTGGGCGTCGAGGTCGCGCAGCGTGTTGACGAGGTCGCCGCGCACCGTGCAGCAAATGCAGCCGCTGGCCAGCAGCACCGTGTTTTCGTTGGGGGTGGCGATCAACAGATGGTCGAGTCCGATCTCGCCGAACTCATTGATGATCACCGCGGCGCCGGCCATTGCAGGGTCCTGCAGCAGCCGGTTCAGCAGCGTGGTTTTGCCGCTGCCCAGAAATCCGGTGATGATGGATACGGGTAGCCGCATCTTGGAGTAAGCGCTAACATATAATATAAGTGTTTGATTTAAATATACTTTTTAATCAGCGCCTGGCTTCCAGATCGGCCGTGTAACGACCCAGGCTGGCCAGTCCGTTCATTTTCGAACGGTGAGCCAGCGCGGCTTGGGCGGCCGGCACATTCGCCGCCTGACCCTTCCAGGCTTTGAGCGACGGCTGCTGCAGCGCGCGACCGTAGGAGAACGACAGCGGCCAGGGCAGATTGCCCTTGAACTGCACGTTCATCGAATTAAGGTGGGCCGTCGCCAGTTCGTCGCTCTGGCCGCCGGACAGGAAGACGATGCCGGCGACAGCCGCCGGTACGGTGCGTTTCAGCGTGCGTACTGTGCGCGCGGCGACTTCATCAATGGGCGCCTGTTTCGCGCATTTTTTGCCGGAGATCACCATCGACGGCTTGAGCACGGTGTGCTCGAGCACAACGCGGTTCATATACAGCGCTTCGTAGACCGCGTTGAGCGTCCACTCGGTGACTTCCTCACAGCGCTCGATCGTGTGGTCGCCGTCCATCAGCACTTCGGGTTCAACGATGGGCACCAGACCGGATTCCTGGCAGATCGCGGCATAACGGGCCAGCGCGTGGGCGTTGGCGGAAATGCTGGTCGAGCTCGGCAGGTCGCCGCCGATGTCGATCACGGCACGCCATTTGGCGAACTTGGCGCCCAGTTTCACGTATTCGGCGCAGCGCTTGGGCAGGTTATCGAGACCTTCCGTAACGGTCTCTCCGGGACACAGCGGCAGCGGCTTGGCGCCGGCATCGACCTTGATGCCCGGAAGCACGCCGTTCTTTTCGAGCAGTTGGACGAAGGAAGTACCGTCAGCCGAGTTCTGGCGCAGGGTCTCGTCATAAAGGATGACGCCGCTGATGTGGTCGCCGATGCCGCGGGTCTTGAACAGCATGTCGCGGTAGGCGCGACGGTTCACTTCGGTGTTTTCGACGTTGATGCCGTCAAAGCGTTTACCGATGGTACCGGTGCTTTCATCGGCGGCGAGAATGCCTTTGCCGGGGGCTACCATCGCCTGGGCGATGGCGGCCAGATCGTTTGCTGACATGGTTGCTCCTGCTGGTCTGTGAGTGATTGGTGGAAAGGGTGAAAACAGGGCAATATTTTACACCGGCGGCTTATTTCTCCCGGTGCTCGCCGACCTTGACGATTTTAAGGGTGTTGGTGCCGCCGGCGCGGCCGAAGGGCTCGCCGATGGTCAGCACGATCAGGTCGCCGTTCTGCACGACGCCGCGCTTGATCAGTTCATCCTCAGCCATCAACAGCGCTTTTTCCGGATTGCGGGTGCCTTTGAAGCGTACGGGGTGGACACCGCGGAACAGCGTGACGCGGCGCCGGGTCTCGATCACCGAACTCATCGCGTAAATCGGCACCGATATCGCCATCCGGGACATCAGCAAAGCCGTGCGGCCGCTTTGCGTCAGTGCGGCTATCGCCTTGATCGGCAGGCCGGCAGCGGTAAATGCCGTGGCCCTTGCAATCGAATTTTCCACGTCGATCTGCCCCGGTCCGCCACGGTGCTCCTGCAGCAGCGAATCTTCCTTTTCCACTTCGACGCACACCCGCACCATTGCAGCGATGGTTTCCGCGGGATATTTGCCGGCAGCGGTTTCGGCGGAAGTCATCACCGCATCGGTGCCGTCGAGTACGGCGTTAGCGACATCCGAGACTTCAGCGCGTGTCGGGATCGGGCTGCTGATCATCGACTCCATCATCTGGGTCGCGGTAATGGTCAGCTTCTGCTTCTCGCGCGCCATGCGGATCATGCGTTTCTGCAGCGCCGGCACGGCGGCGTCGCCGACTTCAACGGCGAGATCACCCCGCGCCACCATGATGGCGTCGGAAGCATCCAGGATTTCTTCCAGCGCGGGAATCGCTTCCGCACGCTCGATCTTGGACACGATCAGACCGAAACCGCCGGCCTTGGTGAACAGATCGCGCGCCCAGCGCACATCGTCTCCCGAACGCGGGAAGGACACGGCCAGAAAATCCGCCTTGAGTTCGGCGGCGAGCCTGATGTCCTGCTTGTCTTTTTCGGTCAGCGCCGGTGCGGTAAGGCCACCACCCTTGCGGTTGATGCCCTTGTTGTTGGACAACGGGCCACCCTGCTCAACCACCGTGGTGATTTTCGGACCGCGCACATTGGTGACACCAAGAACCACTCGACCGTCGTCGAGCAGCAGCGTATCGCCGGGATGCACGTCATTGGGCAGGTTCTTGTAGTCCAGGCCGACGACATGCTGGTCGCCCAGTTTGCATTCGGCGTCGAGCACGAATTTCGCACCGGGTTCGAGATGGATCTTGCCGTCCTTGAACTTGCCGACGCGGATCTTCGGACCCTGCAGGTCGACCAGCACACCGACCGCGCGGCCGGCCTTGCGCGCGAGCTGGCGCACCAGATTGACCCGGGCGCGGTGTTCGTCGGGCGAACCATGCGAAAAATTGATGCGCACCACATCGAGCCCGGCTTCGATCATGCGGGCCAGCGTTTTGGCATCGCTGGACGCGGGGCCCAGCGTTGCGACAACTTTAGTCCTGCGGATCATGCGCTACCCATCCCTGAAGTAAGAGGCCGGCGGCGTGCTCCGGTCATGCTGCGCGATGCTCGAGAACCTCGACAGCCGGCAGTTTCTTGCCCTCGAGAAATTCGAGGAATGCACCGCCGCCGGTGGAAATATAGGACACCTTGTCGGCAATCTTGTACTTGGCCACGGCGGCCAGCGTGTCACCACCGCCGGCGATCGAAAAAGCTTTTGATGCCGCAACCGCCTGCGCGATGGCCTTGGTGCCGCCGGCAAACTGGTCGTATTCGAACACACCCACCGGGCCATTCCAGACAATGGTGCCGGCCTTGGCAATCAGATCAGCAAAGACCAGCGCTGTTTTGGCACCGACATCCAGAATCAGGTCGTCGGGACGTACGGCCGCGGCATCAATCGGATTGGCGCGGGCCAGCGCCGACAGCTCATCCGCAACAACAACGTCGACCGGCAAAGGTACCTGCGCGCCTCGCGATTTCATGATGTCGATGATGGCCTGGGCTTCACCGACCAGATCGGGCTCTGCCAGCGATTTGCCGATACGCATGCCGGTAGCCAGCATGAAGGTGTTGGCGATGCCTCCACCGACGATCAGCTGGTCGACTTTCGAGGCCAGAGCCTTCAGGATAGTCAGCTTGGTGGAGACTTTGGATCCGGCGACGATGGCCAGCAGCGGCCGCGCCGGTTTTTCCAGTGCCCTGCCCAGTGCATCAAGTTCGGCCGCCATCAGCGGGCCGGCGCAGGCGACCGGCGCGAATTTCGCAATGCCATGCGTCGTAGCTTCGGCGCGGTGCGCGGTCCCGAAAGCGTCATTGACATAGACGTCACACAGCGCCGCCATTTTGCGCGCCAGCGTTTCGTCGTTTTTCTTTTCGCCCTTGTTGACGCGGCAGTTTTCCAGCAGCACCACTTCACCCGGCTTGACGGTGAATCCGCCATCGACCCAGTCCTGCACAAGGCGCACCGGCTGGCCGAGCATTTCAGACAGGCGCTGCGCGATCGGCGCCAGCGTGTCGCCGGGCTGCAGCGAACCTTCCGTCGGCCGGCCGAGGTGTGACGTCACCATCACCGCGGCACCGGCGGCGAGCGCATGCTTGATGCCGGGGATGGTCGCGCGGATGCGCGTGTCTTCGGTGATGTTGCCGGCGTCATCCTGCGGCACGTTGAGATCCGCGCGGATGAACACCCGCTTGCCGGCCAGCGGCAGTTCGCTGAGTCGCAGAAACTTCATGAGGCCTGTTCCGTTCCCTTATTTCTTGGCGACAACCCGTGCCATTTCCAGCGTCTTGCTCGAGTAACCCCATTCGTTGTCATACCAGGACACGACCTTGACGAAGGTGCTGTCTAGCGCGATACCCGCTTCGGCATCAAACACCGAAGTGCAGGTTTCATCGCGGAAATCGGTGGAAACCACTTTTTCTTCGGTGTAACCGAGCACACCCTTCATAGCACCCGTCGATTGCGCTTTCATTTCAGCGCAGATTTCGGCATAGGTCGCGGGCTTGTTCAGTTCCACCGTCAGATCGACCACCGACACGTCGGAAGTCGGCACGCGGAAGGACATGCCGGTGAGTTTCTTGTTCAGTTCCGGAATCACCACGCCGACAGCCTTGGCCGCGCCGGTCGAGGACGGGATGATGTTTTCGAGGATGCCACGACCGCCGCGCCAGTCCTTGTTCGAGGGGCCGTCGACGGTTTTCTGCGTTGCCGTGGCAGCGTGCACCGTGGTCATCAGGCCGCGCTTGATGCCCCATTTGTCATTCAGCACTTTCGCGACCGGTGCCAGGCAGTTGGTGGTGCACGAGGCGTTCGAGATGATGTCCTGGCCGGCGTAGCTCTTGTCGTTGACGCCGAACACAAACATCGGCGTGTCGTCTTTCGACGGCGCAGACATGATCACTTTTTTCGCGCCGGCGGCGAGGTGTTTGCTCGCCGATGCCTTGTCGAGGAACAGACCGGTGGCTTCGATGACGATTTCAGCGCCGATTTCGTTCCACTTCAGCTCGGCCGGATCTTTCACCGCGGTCAGGCGGATTTTTTTGCCATTGACGATCAGCGTGGTGCCGGAGACCGAGATCTCGCCCTTGAATTTTCCGTGCACCGAGTCGTGGCGCAGCATGTAGGCGAGATATTCCGGTTCCAGCAGGTCGTTGATGCCGACCACTTCGATATCGGGAAAATCCTGCACTGCTGCACGAAACACCATCCGACCGATACGCCCAAACCCGTTGATGCCGACCTTGATAGCCATGACGCCCCCAGAAAATCCGTTAATGAAATGAGTTACAACACGCTGCGTACTGCAGCGGCGACAGCGTCGCCGGTAATACCAAAGAATTTGTAAAGATCACCTGCGGGCGCTGATTCGCCGTAACGGTCGATGCCGATGACCCTGCCTTCGAGACCGACGTATTTGCGCCAGTAATCGGTGACACCGGCTTCGACGGCGACCCGCGGCAAACCGCGCGGCAGCACGGCATCGCGGTAAGCCGCGTCCTGGGCATCAAACCGCTGGGTGCAGGGCATCGATACCACGCGCACTGCGATGCCTTCAGCGGCGAGCGCCTGTTGTGCTGCCAGCGCCAGCGACACTTCGGAGCCGGTGGCAATGATCACCGCGCGCGGTGTACCCGAAGCTTCCGACAACACATAAGCGCCACGGGCGATTGCCTCGACCTGTTCGCTGCTGCGGGTCTGGAAATTCAGGTTCTGCCTCGACAGCAGCAGGCTGCTCGGTCCGTCGTTGCGCTCGATCGCGCTGGCCCAGGCCACCGAAGTTTCCACGGTGTCGCAGGGCCGCCACACCTGCATATTGGGTAGTAGGCGCAGTGTCGCCGCGTGTTCCACCGGCTGGTGGGTCGGGCCGTCTTCACCGAGACCGATTGAGTCGTGGGTGAACACGCAGACCACGCGTTGCTTCATCAGAGCCGCCATGCGCAGCGCATTGCGTTCGTAATCCGAGAACACCAGAAAGGTGGCATGGTAGGGAATCAGGCCGCCATGCAGTGCGATGCCGTTGCAGATCGCGGCCATGCCGAATTCGCGTACGCCGAAATACAGATAGTTGCCGCCGCTGCTGGCGCTGACGCCTTTCGAACCCGACCACAGCGTCAGGTTGGAGCCGGCGAGGTCGGCAGAGCCGCCGATCAGTTCCGGCAGCGCCGGCGCAAACCCTTCAATCGCATTTTGCGAGGCTTTGCGCGTGGCGATGGTTTCCGCCTTTTGCACGGTCTGCGCCATGAACGCATCGCGGTGCGCCGGCCAGCCTGCGGGCAGGACGCCGGCCATACGGCGCTTGAATTCCGCGGCGAGATCCGGATGCGCAGCCGCGTAGGCGGCAAAGCCCTGGTTCCACTCGGTTTCCTGTGTGTTGCCGCGTTCGCGCGCATTCCACTCGGAGCGGATGTCTTCGGGAAGTTCGAAGGGCGCATGCGGCCAGCCGATGGCTTCGCGTGTAGCGGCGATTTCTTCGGCGCCCAGCGGTGCGCCGTGCACGCTGCCGGTGTTTTGTTTTTTCGGCGAACCTTTGCCGATCATGGTCTTGCAGCAGATCAGCGTCGGCCGCGAGGTTTCGCGTTGCGCGTTGCTAATCGCTTCATCGACGGCATCGGCATCATGGCCGTCCACACCATAGATCACATTCCAGCCATAAGCCGCGAAGCGCTGCGGGGTGTTATCGGTAAACCATTGTTTTATATTTCCTTTTTCGGAATCAATGGAGATCCCGTTATCGTCGTACAAGGCAATCAGCTTGTTCAGCTTAAGCGTGCCGGCCAGCGCGCAGACTTCATGCGAAATGCCTTCCATCAGGCAGCCGTCGCCGAGGAAAACATAGGTGCGGTGGTCAACGATGTTGTGGCCGTCGCGGTTGAAACTGTCGGCAAGCACGCGCTCGGCGATGGCCATGCCCACGGCGTTGGCGATACCCTGGCCCAGCGGGCCGGTAGTGGTTTCCACACCCGGCGCGAGACCGTGTTCCGGATGGCCGGCGGTTTTCGAGTGCAGTTGGCGGAAGTTTTTCAGCTCTTCCATCGGCAGGTCGTAGCCGGTCAGGTGCAATAGCGCATAGAGCAGCATCGAACCGTGGCCATTCGACAGCACAAAGCGATCGCGGTTGGCCCATTGCGGATTGGCAGGGTTGTGGCGCAGGTGACGGTGCCACAAGGCTTCGGCGATTTCCGCCATGCCCATCGGCATGCCGGGGTGGCCGGAGTTGGCCTGCTGCACAGCGTCCATAGCCAACGCGCGCAGCGCGTTCGCCAACTCGGGTCGGGAACTCATGGCTTGCAATCCTGGTGTGGAATGGCGGGGCGGAAAAGCCCTGATTATAACGGCTGACCCCATTGCCGCGCGAGGGTAGCAGACGCTGTGCGGCTAAACCGGCCGCAGATTTCCTAGTCGTCGTTCTTGCGCGAGGTCTTGATGCCCAAGTGCTTGAGCTTGCGATACAAATGCGTGCGCTCAAGGCCCACGACATCGGCCACGCGGCTGATATTGCCGCCCTCCCGGGTCAGGTGGTACTCAAAATAAATGCGCTCGAAGGCATCGCGGGCGTCGCGCAGCGGCGCGTCGAGCTGGAGCACCGCCTCGGCGCCGGGCGTCGGCGTCTGCGGTACGGCGCGCTGGGTTTCCTCCAGCGAAATCTGTTCGCCTGCGGCGGTATTGGCCAGCGTCTGCACGATGCTGCGCAGTTCCGACAGATTGCCAGGCCACTCGTAGTTGCGCAGCGCATTGAGCGCGGCGGTGCTGAAATGCCGTGAGGGCACCTGCTTCTGCTCGACCATGTCGGAGAGCAACGCCGCAGCCAGTTCGGGAATGTCGTCGCGCTGGTCGCGCAGGCGCGGCAGCTGGATCGTCGTCGCACCGAGGATCTGGTAGACCCGGTCATCGAATGCGCCGGCCGCCACCTGCTCGGCCAGCGGTTGCGTCGCGCAGCACACCACGCGGACGTTGTAACGCTCGGCCTGCGACAGCAGTACAAACAGGCCGCGCTGTTCCAGCTTGCTGAATTCGGCGACGTCGCGTACCAGCAGCGTCCCTCCGCGCGTCGCCTGCAGCAGGTCCAGCGGCGCTTCGACAGTCTGCGCACCAAGCTCGACCACGGTCCACGGCATGCTGGGCGTATGCAGGATGCGCGCGCAGGCCTCGAAAGCGCAACCCGGTGTGCCCTGGATCAGCACTGCGGTACGGCTCGCCGCAATGCGTTCGAGACGCTGCTTCAGTTCCTGAACCACGGGGGTGCGGCCGAGCATGCCCAGCGCCGCCGCCTGCGGCCGCTGCTCGCCGCGGGTGATTGCCTTGCCGACAGTGGTCAGCAGCTTCTGCAGTGCAATGGGTTTTTCGAGGAAGTCGTAGGCGCCGATACGGGTGGCTTCAACCGCAGTATCAATGGTGCCGTGGCCGGACATCATCACCACCGGCATCGTCAGCTGGCCGGTACTCGCCCACTCCTTGAGCAGCGTAATGCCGTCGGTGTCCGGCATCCAGATGTCGAGCAGCACGAGGTCAGGCCGGTTCTGCGTGCGGAAGGCGCGCGCAGCGCCGGCGTTTTCCGCCAGCTGTACGTCATAGCCTTCGTCGGAAAGGATTTCCGAGAGCAGCTCGCGGATGCCGATTTCGTCGTCTACTACCAGTATCTGTCGCATGGTCCGTTTTTTACAGTTTCATTCAAGCCGCGGAGCGCGCGCCGGCGTTGCTGACCGCCGGTGGCAGCACGATGGCAATGCGCGCGCCGTGTGGCGCAACATTGGTAATGGTGACTTCGCCGTGATGTTCTTCGACGATCTTGCGCACGATGGACAGGCCGAGGCCGGTACCGCGCGGCTTGGTGGTGACATAGGGCTCGAATACGCGTTTCATCAGGTGCTCGGGAAAGCCGGTGCCGTTGTCGGTAACCGAAAACTCGGCACGGCCGTCGCGCAGCACGGTGGCGATTTCGATGCGCGGCGCTTCGGCACCGGCCAGTGCGTCCTGCGCGTTCTGCAGCAGATTGTGGATGACCTGGCGCAGCTGGGTGGCGTCGCCCTGCACCGCCGGCAGATCGCTGGCAAGGCTGAGTTTCATGCTGGAACCGAGAGACTCGTACAGAGCCAGCACTTCACGGATCAGGCCGTTCATGTCGAGCACACGCATTGCGGGTTCGGGTGTGCGTGCGTACTGGCTGAAGGCATCGACCATGCGTTTGAGCGCTGCGACCTGATTGACGATGGTCTGCGTGGAGCGTGCGAGGATTTCGGCATCCGCCGTTTCCAGCTTGGGTTCGAGCTTTAGCTGAAGGCGTTCGGCCGACAGCTGGATCGGCGTCAACGGATTCTTGATTTCATGGGCCAGCCGCCGTGCCACTTCAGCCCACGCCGCGTCACGCTGCGCCTGAAGCAGGTGGGTGACGTCGTCAAACACCACAATCAACCCGGCATTCTCCGCTTCGCCGAAGCGGGTCGCGCGCAGCAGCAGCACCTGCGTGCCGTCCTTCAGTTCGCGCTCAACCTGTCGCTGCCATTCAGCGCCCACTGCGCCGTCAAACGCTTCGGCCAGTGCGCGGGCCAGTGACGCAAACGAGGCTTCACGGTCGGGCCATTCCTGCACGCTACTGCCGATCAGCGCAGCGCTGTCGGCGCCGAGAATCTGCGCCGCGCTGGGATTCGCCGAACGCAGGCGCATCGACGCATCAAAAGTCAGCACGCCTGCAGACAAGTGGGCGAGTACACTTTCCAGATAGGTTTTGGCATGAGCCAGTTGTGCCTGATTGCGTTCGACGCGTGACTGGGCTTCGGCCAGCTGAAGCGTCATGCTGTTGAAGGACTGCGTGAGCTGGCCGAGTTCGTCGCGGCTCGCCACCGCAGCCCGGCGGCTGAAGTCGCCCTGCGCCACTGCACGGGTGCCCTCGACCAGCGCGCTCAGCGGCGCGGATAGACGGTTCGACAGCACGAAGGCGAGGCCCAGCGAGGACAGCAGCGCCAGCAGCAGCGTCAGTGTCAGCGTGATCCCATAAAGCCGCTTCAGGCCGCGCCGCGACAGCTGGAGTTCCTGGTATTCACGGTAACCGGACTGCACGACCTCGGCATCGTGCGCCAGCTGCGCCGGCACCGCCTGCAGCAGTTGCAGCACCCTTGCATCTTCCATCAGCGACACCACATCCACCGGTGCCAGCACACGCAGATAAAGGCCGCGCTCCGGCACCGACTCAATCGCGCTGTACGGCTGCTGCAGGCGGATCTGGCGCATCGCAGCCTGGCCCGGCGGTTCCGGGGCGATGCCGCTCAGTTCATTGCCGGTAAAAGCCAGCACCTTGCCGCGAACGGTAAACAGCGCGGCTTCATCGACGGCAGCCTGTTCACGCAGCGTGTTCAATACCATCACGTGTTCCGACGGTGTGCGCGTCGACAGGTTCAGCGCCATCCGCTCGGCTTTGGCGCTCAGTTCTTTCAGGCGGCCGTCGAGATTGCCGCGGCCTAGGTTGAGACCGCTTTCCAGCGCGCTGTCTAGCCGCACTTCAAACCAGGATTCGATGCTTTGCGAGACGAATTGCACCGACACGCCGTAAATCAGCGCGCCCGGCAACACCGCCATCAAACCGAACAGCATCACCAGTCGCAGCGTTAGCTTGGCGCCGAACACACCGGCTTTGAGCTTCTGCCGCAGACTGACCAGCTGGTAGGTCACCATCGCGGCCAGCAGCACGGCGATCACCAGATTGACGCCGAGCAGGATCGGGTAGTACTCGGAAAACAGCGCGGTATTGGTGCTGACAGAGGCGAGCAGGAACACCGCGGCCACGCCCAAGCCGACGCAGAACAGCAGCAGATAGGGCATCACGGCGCCGATGCGGGGCAGTCGAGCGGCGGCGGTATTCATGGCGCAACCGTCCAGCGGTACCAGTCGGAGCCGAGGCTCCATTCCCGCGAACCCAGCGCATTCAGATTGAACGGCCGCGGCAGCTGCGTGGTGTCGAGCCGCAGACGCAATGCAGCTGTGTAAACCGACCCCTTGCTCAGCACGCCCGGTTCCAGTTCTTCACGCCGGCGTACGCGGCTGAGAAACTGCAACGCTTCATTCAGCGTAACAAAGTTCTGGTAGAAGGCGCCGACACCGATGCGGTACTGACGGGTCAAAGCGTTGTAGGAGAGACGGTACTGCTGCTGAAGGGCGACCGCCTTGTCGTTGAACCAGTACCAGCGCGAACGCACCATTTCAAATTCGAGCTGGAAATACAGCGGGATGCCCTTGCTCAAGGCTTCTTCCAGCGGCGCCGACAGCACGATGTCGATGTCGGCATCCAGCACATAGGCGTATTCGACCGGGGACACAGCCGCGCGGCGCACTTCGATGCCATGCGGTTGTGCGGCCTGAACAACCGGGATGAAAAGAATCAGCACCAGCAGCAGCCCCGCGAGACGCGGTAACAACCCCGCCAAACGCGGCAACAGCGCTGTCAGGCGCACGAAGCACCGCCTTTGCGCTGACGCGTCAAACTTTTTCCAGAAGGGCGTAGAAAAAACCATCATGCGCGGCGTCAGGAAAAAGTTGACCGTGGCTTTGTCTCAAGCCTTCGGCGGAAAGTGAGACGGCGATTTGCCGGGCATCGGCATGCCGGGCAAGAAACTGTTCGACCTGCAGGCCATTCTCTTCGCTGAAAACGGAGCAGGTCGCATACAGCAATTTACCACCTCTGTTGAGCAACTGCCAAAGCGTGTCAAGAATGCGGGTTTGGCGCTGTCCCATGGCGGCAATATCGTCGGGCTGGCGCAGCCATTTGATATCGGGATGACGGCGCACCACGCCGGATGCCGTGCACGGCACGTCGGCGAGAATGCGGTCGAACAGACCTGCGGTCGCCCAGGCGGCGGCATTGCCGGCGTCCGCCTGCAGCAGTTTGGCGTTCAGCGACAGCCGGGTCAGGTTTTCGGTAACCCGCTGCAGCCGCTGCGCATCGATGTCAGCGGCCGTCAGGTCGATGTCGGCCAGTTCCAGCAGATGCGCCGCCTTGCCGCCCGGCGCCGCGCAGGCATCGAGCACGCGCATGCCGTCAGCGACATCCAGCAGTTCGGCTGCGAGCTGGGCCCCGGCATCCTGCACCGAGACGTGGCCTTCGGCAAATCCCGGCAGCAGCGAAACCGGCCGCGGTTTTTCAATGACGATGCCCTGCCGGCCGACAGCATGTGCGGCAATATCCTGCAAGCGCAGGATTTCCAGATAATCGTCACGGGCGATTTTCCTGCGGTTCACCCGCAGCGTCAGCGGCGGCCGGGCATTACCGGCATCGAGGATTTCACGCCAGGTGTCGGGATATTCCGCGGCGACCCGGTCGATCCACCATTGCGGATAGGAATAACGGCCGAGGTCGGTCGCATTGATTGCCGCGTCGAGTTCATCGCGGCGGCGCAGGAAATTACGCAACACCGCATTGACCAATCCCTGTGCCTTGGGAAATCCGAGCCGGGCGGCGGCAGGAACCGCGTGATTCACGATTGCATACGAATGCGCTTTGGTATGCATCAGCTGGTATAGCGTGACCTGCAGCAGATTGCGCACCGGCAGATCGGTCAATGGCCGCGACAGCAGGCGATCAATCGCCGCGTCAACGTAGCCGAGATGTCGCAGCGTGCCGTAGGCCACATCCTGTACGGCACCGCGCTGCTGCGGACTCAGCGCAGTCTGTTGCCGCCACACGGCGGTAAGTTCGGAATCAAGGCTGCGGCCGTCGAGTACTCGGCCGACGACATGCGCAGCGAGGCACTGGGTGCGTTCCATGTTCAGAGCATCCTGTGCGGTTCAGGCATCCAGGTGATCGCCCGGATGGAGGGTGGCGCCGGCAAGAAAGGCTTGCGCGGCGAGACGTTTGCTGCCGGCGCGCTGCAGTTCGTGCAGCCGCAGCGCGCCCTCTCCTGTGGCGACGACAATACCCTGCGCGTCCGCCTGCAATACGGTACCGGGAACGGCAGACGCCGCCGAAACGGCTTCGGCGCGCCACAGTTTCAGCGGCTGTCCCTGCCATCCGGTGTAGGCGCCGGGCATCGGATTGTAGGCGCGGATGGCGCGGGCCAGTTCCGCAGCGGGCCGGGTCCAGTCGATGCGCGCTTCGGCCTTGGTGATTTTTGCAGCGTAGCTGGCCTGCGCCGGATCCTGCGCTACCGCGGCGGGTTGTTCATGCAGGGCGCGGACGATTAGTTGAGCGCCCAGCGCGGCCAGTTTGTCATGGAGCGTTTGCGCGTTGTCATTTTCAGCGATCGGGATCGCCTGCTTCAGGATCATCCCGCCGGTGTCGAGTCCGGCATCCATCTGCATGATGGTTACACCGGTTTCAGGGTCGCCGGCGAGGATGGCGCGCTGGATCGGCGCCGCGCCGCGCCAGCGCGGCAGCAGCGAAGCGTGAATGTTCAGACAACCCAGGCGCGGCAGATCGAGCACCGGTTGCGGCAGAATCAGCCCGTAAGCCGCAACGACCATCACGTCGGCGTTCACAGCGGCCAACTGCGCAATCACGGCGGCGTCCTTTAGCGTGACCGGTTGCGCCACTGCCAGTCCTTTTGACAAGGCCAGCTGTTTCACCGCCGAGGCCTGCGGCTTGAGGCCGCGACCCGCCGGGCGATCCGGTTGGGTCAGCACCAGCGGCACCTGATGGCCGGCCTGCAACAGGGCGTCCAGGGCGGCGGCGGCGAAAGCCGGCGTTCCTGCAAATAGGATGTTCATGTGGTGGGGTTGCCGGGGTTGGGGCCGGCGTTACAGGGCCTGACGCTGCTGCTTGGTCAGCTTGGCGGTGATACGTTGTTGTTTCAGGCGCGACAACTTTTCGACGAATACGCGGCCGATCAGATGATCCATTTCATGCTGGATACACACGGCCATCAGTCCGTCGGCTTCAACTATGCGCTCGCGTCCCTGTTCATCCAGCGCTTTGAATGTGACTTTTGCCGCGCGGGTGACTTTTTCGTAGATCCCGGGTACCGAAAGACAACCTTCTTCACATTCTTCTTCGCCTTCGGCGCGTATGATTTCGGGATTGATGAAGACCTGCAACTGATCGTGGGTTTCTGAAATATCGATCACCAGCACGCGCAGATGCACATTGACTTGTGTTGCGGCGAGACCAATACCTGGCGCGGCATACATGGTTTCAGCCATGTCTTTGATTAATTTGCGTATTTCGTCATCTACCCGGGTAACCGCTGCGGCTACCTTTTGCAAACGCGGATCAGGGTAGTGAAGGATCTGTAGCAAAGCCATGAAAAACTTGCCTATTTAATCAACTAGATGCAGAATTTAAACTAAACTCTCACGTTGGCAGGCGGCTTCTGCACCCTGCGTCAACGACGCGCGCACATAAGGTGGGGCCCCACATGCGAATATCAATTATATCCCTGATTTTGTTGATAACTCCCGCATGGACTGTGCTGGCCGCAGACGTCCCGGCACTTAAGGACAACGCCCCCGAGCGCTATATGGTGCAAAAAGGCGACACCTTGTGGAATATTTCCGGCCGCTACCTTAAGGAACCCTGGCGCTGGCCCGAGCTGTGGAAAATGAATCAGGAGCAGATGACAAATCCGCACCTGATTTTCCCCGGCGACACCCTCGTGCTGGACCGCAGCGGCGGTAAAGCCCAGCTGGCGCTGGTCCAGCTTGAAACGACCAAATTGGAACCGCGGATCCGCGAGGAGCGTTCTTCACGGAATGCCTTGCCGAGCATTCCGCCCTCCGCCATTGAACCCTTCCTGTCCAAGCCGCTGGTCGTAAGCGCCAACGAACTCGACGGTGCATCGCGCATTGTTGCCACTGCGGAAAGCCGTGTCACGCTAGGCGCCGGCGACCGCGCCTTCGCGCAGGGCATCACCAAGGAAATGGGCGACCAGTGGCAGATTTTCCGCCGCGGCAATGCGCTGATTGATCCTGATACCAATGAAGTCCTCGGCTACGAAGCGACTTACCTCGGGGATGCCCGCGTCATCAAACACGGCGAAGTCGCCACCATCGATATCGTGCGCTCCGTACAGGAAATCTATCGTGATGACCGGCTGATTGCGCTAGGCAAACAGGCACCCGTATTTTCCTATGTTCCGCACACGCCGCTGGCGCCGGTCAAGGGCCGCATCATTTCGACTTACGGCAGCCTGCAGGAAACCGGTCCGCTGTCGATTGTTGCGCTGTCGAAAGGCAGCAAGGACGGTTTGCAGGTCGGTGCCGTTCTGGCGATTGAACGCAGCCAGACCGCAGCGCGTTACAGCCAGCGTACCGAACCGTTATTCGGCCGTTCGGGCATCAGCGGGAGTGATTCTCCGCGCGTCTATTACACCGAGCCACTGCCGCCGCGCGATGTTATCTTGGGCAAAGGCGAAGCGGTTACCCGCAACGATATCGCCAAGCTGCCGGATGACCGTTACGGAGTGGTCATGGTGTTCCGCACCTTCGACCGCGCTTCGTTCGCGCTAGTGATGCAGGCCAGCCGCCCGGTCGCGATCAGCGACTTCGTCACCAATCCCTGATTCCACGGGGCCTTGCGTCCCGCGATTTAATACCTGTCATCATGGCGCTGGACCCCGATCTCGAGGCTTGGCTGAGCCTGAGCCTGCTCAACGGCATCGGTCCGCAGACGCTACGCAAATTGCTCGTTGCTCACGGCTCGCCTCGGAACATCCTGTCGGCCAGCATCCATGATCTTTCACAGACCGTCTCCGCCAAACTGGCGTCTGCAATTCGCGATGGCGGCGCATCCAGCGAGCAACTCGAGGCGGTTTCGCAATGGTTGGCTGATCCCGCCAACCAAATCATTACCTTCGCCGATGCCGATTACCCGAAGGCGCTGCTCGAAATTGCCGATCCACCACCGCTGCTTTACGCCAAAGGCCGGATCGAACTGCTGAACCGGTGCGGCTTTGCTATCGTCGGCAGCCGCAACGCCACGGCACAAGGTGTCAGCAATGCCGAGGCCTTCGCTGCAACACTCAGCGACGCGGGATTCACCATCGTCAGCGGTCTGGCACTGGGTATTGATGCCGCGGCGCATCGCGGCGGTCTCGCCGGTGCAGCCTCAACCATCGCCGTTGTCGGCACCGGACTGGATGTGGTTTATCCGGCGCGCAACCGTGAACTGGCGCACCGGATCGCTGCAGAAGGCCTGATCATTTCGGAGTTTGCTTTGGGGACGCCCGGCGTCGCCGCCAATTTCCCGCGGCGCAATCGCCTGATTTGCGGACTGTCGCACGGCGTGCTGGTGGTTGAAGCAGCGGTGTCCAGCGGTTCGCTGATCACGGCGCGGCTTGCCGCCGAACAGGGCCGCGACGTATTCGCAATCCCGGGTTCGATTCATTCGCCGCTGGCTAAAGGCTGCCATGCGCTGATCAAGCAGGGCGCCAAACTGGTGGAATCCGCAAAGGATGTACTGGAAGAACTGGGTGCGCTTTCACCACGATTACCACAGGAATCGGCGGTCGATGATGTGGCGGGAGAACATTCGCTGTTGCAGCACTTGGGCTTTGACCCGGTCGATACCGACACTTTGCAGCAGCGCAGCGGCCTCGCCGCTTCGGCTATTAATAGTGTGCTTACCGAACTTGAATTAACAGGATTAATTGAGTCCCTGCCCGGGGGACGCTGGCAACGCATCCGTTGAAACCGGCTTGCGCTGGCCGGGGATTGTTCTTATCATCGGGCGCTCTTTTCCTCGGCGCAGCCACACCGCGCTTCCGTGGTCCGGCATTAACGCCCGCAAAATCAAAAGCTTAGAATGGCCAAAACGCTCATCATCGCGGAAAAACCTTCGGTTGCCGGCGACATCGCCAAAGCGCTTGGCGGCTTCACACGACACGGCGAATTTTTCGAAAGTGACGATTACGTACTGTCGTCCGCGGTCGGCCACCTGCTGGAAATCGCCGCACCCGAAGAGTTCGAAGTCAAACGTGGTAAGTGGTCCTTTGCCAATTTGCCGGTGATTCCGCCGCACTTTGATCTGAACCCGATCGCCAAAAGCGAACCGAGGCTGAAGGTGCTTGCCAAGCTGCTGAAGCGCAAAGACGTTACCGCGCTGATTAACGCCTGTGACGCGGGACGCGAAGGCGAACTGATTTTCCGTTACATCGCGCAGGCGACAAAAACCAACAAACCGGTCTCGCGGCTGTGGCTGCAGTCGATGACCCCTGCAGCGATCCGCGACGGCTTCGCGAACCTGCGCTCCGATGATGACATGCAGCCGCTGGCCGACGCCGCGCGCAGCCGCAGCGAAGCCGACTGGCTGGTCGGCATCAACGGCACGCGCGCGATGACCGCGTTCAACAGCAAGGGCGGCGGCTTTTATCTGACCACCGTCGGCCGCGTGCAGACGCCGACACTGATGATTGTGGTCGACCGCGAACAGAAAATCCGCAAATTCGTACCGCGCGATTACTGGGAAATCCGCGCTACCTTCGGCGCCAAAGCCGGCGACTACGAAGGCCGCTGGTTTGATCCTGCGTTCAAGAAAGACGAAAACGACGTCGAGCGCCGCGAAAGCCGGCTTTGGGAGCAGGCCAGAGCCGACAAGATCGCCGAAGCCTGCCGCGGCAAGGTTGGCACCGTCACCGAGGAATCCAAGCCGTCTTCACAACTGGCGCCGGGGCTGTTCGACCTGACCTCGCTGCAGCGTGAAGCCAACGGCCGTTTCGGTTTTTCGGCGAAGACCACGCTGTCGATCGCCCAGGAACTTTATGAACGGCACAAGGCGCTGACCTATCCGCGGACGGATTCGCGCCACCTGCCCGAAGACTATATCGATACCGTCAAAGCGACGATCGATGCGCTGGCCGAGGACACCGGATTGCGTCCGCACGCCAAGGAAATCATTAAGAACAAGTGGATCAAGCCGAACAAGCGGATTTTCGACAACACGAAAATCTCCGACCACTTTGCGATCATTCCGACGCCGCAGCCGCCGAAGGCGCTCAACGACGTACAACAGAAGATTTACGATCTGGTGGTGCGCCGCTTCATGGCAGTGTTTTTCCCTGCCGCGGAATACCTGGTGACCACACGCATTACCGAAGTCGCCACCCACAAGTTCAAGACCGAGGGCAAGATCCTGGTCAAGCCGGGCTGGCTCGCGATTTACGGCAAGGACGAGCAGCAGGAAAGCGCCAATCTGCCGCCGGTGGCCAAAGATGAACAACCGCTGGCTTTGGCCGTCGATGTGATTTCACTGGCGACACGTCCGCCTGCCCGTTACTCGGAAGCCACCCTGCTGACCGCGATGGAAGGCGCCGGCAAGCTGATCGACGACGACGAGTTGCGCGAAGCGATGGCGCAGAAAGGTCTCGGTACGCCAGCAACACGCGCCGCGGTGATCGAACGCCTGATCGCGGAAAAATATCTGGTGCGCGAAGGCCGCGAGCTGATTCCGACCGCCAAGGCCTTCCAGTTGCTGACGCTGCTCAACGGACTGGACGTCAAGGAACTAACCCAGCCGGAACTCACGGGCGAATGGGAATACAAACTGCTACAGATGGAGCGCGGCAAGCTGAAACGGGCGACGTTCATGAAGGAAATCGCCCGTATGACCGAGCGTATCGTCAAGACGGCCAAGGAATACAACAACGAAACCATTCCCGGCGATTACACCACCCTGAAAACGCCTTGCCCGAATTGCGGTGGGGTGATCAAGGAAAACTACCGTCGCTTTGCCTGTGACGGCTGCGAATTTTCAATTACAAAAATTCCCGGGGGCCGCCAGTTCGAGATTCCGGAAGTGGAGCAGTTGTTGCAGGAACGCGAAATCGGTCCGCTGCAGGGATTCCGGTCTAAAATGGGCCGTCCGTTTGCCGCCATTCTGCGCATCGTGCCTGACAAGGAAACCAGCAACTTCAAGCTGGAGTTCGATTTCGGCAACAGCAATCCGGACGATGAACCGGAAGAAATCGATTTCTCCACTCAGCAGGCGCTGGGCGACTGCCCGAAATGCGGCGGCAAAGTGTATGAGCACGGCATGAATTACGTCTGTGAAAACACGCCGGCCAAGAAGTGTGATTTCCGATCTGGCAAGGTTATCCTGCGTCAGGAAATCCAGCGCGAACAGATGCAGAAGCTGTTGAAGATGGGACGCACCGACCTGCTCGATGCCTTTGTCTCTAACCGCAACGGCCGCCGCTTCAAGGCTTTCCTGGTGCGGCAGCCGGACGGCAAAGTGGGATTTGAATTTGCACCGCGAGCAGCGAAGGCCGGTGCGGATGACAGCGCCGCCAAACCGGTCAAGGTCAAAAAAGCCACACCGGCCGCTGTTGAGGAAAAACCGGTGCGCTCTAAAAAGCGGGCGACCAAAGCCAAAAAATAATTAATTAAAACAAATAATTACGGCCACCACTGCAAACGCGGTGGTGGCCGTTTTTATTGCGTGCAGATCAATCAGATGTCGAGGTTACGCACGCCCAATGCATTCGTCTCGATGAAAGCGCGACGCGGTTCGACCGCATCACCCATCAGCGTGGTGAAGATTTCATCGGCACCGATGGCATCATCAATCCGCGTGCGCAGCAGTCGCCGCGTCTTCGGATTCATTGTCGTATCCCACAACTGCTCAGGATTCATCTCGCCCAGACCCTTGTAGCGCTGGATGCCGACGCTGCGCTGCACTTCTGCCAGCAGCCAGTCGATGGCTTCGCGGAAATCGCGTACCGGACGCCTCTGCTCGCCGCGCTTGATGTACGCACCATCGCCTAAAAGACCGTGCAGCATCTGCGCGGTTTTGCGGATCTGTGCATAGTCTCCGCTCTGCAGGAAGTCGTTGTCGATCATCGTGCTGCGTGCCACGCCGTGCTGGGTGCGTGAAATGCGCAGGATGTGCGACTCACTCTTCTCGTCATATTTGGAGTCGATCTTGACATTCTTGGTGTCGCTGTAAAGACCCGCCAGCGACACGGCGCTTTTCTGCGCCGCCGCTTCGTCCGACAGATCCAGCGTCACCGGATTGTTGAGCAGGGCATGCAGGGCTTCGGAATCGATGATCCGGCTTTCACGTTCGATCACCGCTTCAGCCAGCAGATAGTGTTTGGCAACCTCTTCCAGCGCATCTTTCGACAGCGCGGGCGCATCGGGCTTGGTATAGAGCTCGGCTTCGGACAGCGCCAGCTTCAGCAGATACTGCTTGAGCTCGTGCTCGTCTTTCAGATAACGCTCCTGTTTACCGTGTTTGATTTTGTACAACGGAGGCTGCGCGATGTAGATGTGGCCACGCTCCACCAGCTCGGGCATCTGCCGGTAAAAGAAGGTCAGCAGCAGCGTGCGGATGTGCGAACCATCAACGTCCGCATCGGTCATGATGATGATGCGGTGATAACGCAGCTTGTCGGCATTGTATTCGTCCTTGCCGATGCCGGTGCCGAGCACGCTGATCAGCGTTGCGATCTCGGTCGAGGAAATCAGCTTGTCGAAACGTGCTTTCTCGACGTTGAGGATTTTGCCACGCAGCGGCAGGATCGCCTGGTTCTTCCGGTCGCGGCCCTGCTTCGCCGAACCGCCGGCCGAGTCACCCTCGACCAGATACAGTTCGCACTGCGCCGGGTCTCTTTCCTGGCAGTCGGCCAGCTTGCCCGACAGGCCGAAGGAATCGAGCACACCTTTGCGGCGGGTCAGCTCGCGCGCTTTGCGCGCCGCTTCCCGTGCCCGCGCGGCGTCGACAATCTTGCCGCAGATGATTTTGGCGTCGTTGGGTTTCTCGAGCAGGAATTCCATCAGCTTCTGGCCGACGATTTCTTCCACCACCGGACGCACTTCCGACGACACCAGTTTGTCTTTGGTCTGGGAGGAGAATTTCGGTTCCGGCACCTTGACCGACAACACGGCCGTCAGGCCTTCTTTCATGTCATCGCCGCCGGTTTCAACCTTGGCTTTTTTCGCCTGTTCGGTCGATTCGATGTAGTTGTTCAGCGTACGCGTCATCGCGGCACGCAGTCCGGTCAGGTGGGTGCCGCCGTCACGCTGCGGAATATTGTTGGTGAAGCACTGCATCGACTCCTGGTAGGAGTCATTCCACTGCATGGCGACTTCGACGGTGATGCCGTCCTTGGTGCCTTCGATGTGAAACACGTTCGGATGCAAAACCGACTTGTTGCGGTTCATGTATTCAACGAAGCCCTTGACCCCGCCGGCAAACGCGAACTTTTCTTCCTTGCCGGTACGCTGATCGGTCATGGATATTTTCACGCCATGATTGAGGAAGGAAAGTTCGCGCAGGCGCTTGGCCAGGATTTCATAATGAAATTCGACCGTGCCGAAGATTTCCTTGCTGGCCAGGAAATGCACTTCGGTACCACGGCGTTCGCTTTTGCCGGTGTTCTTCAGCGGGGCCACAGCCTCGCCCATACGGAATTCCATCTGGTGCATCTTGCCGTCGCGGCGGATGGTCAGGCGCAGCCACTCCGACAACGCGTTGACCACAGATACGCCGACACCGTGCAGGCCGCCGGAAATCTTGTACGAGTTGCTGTCGAATTTGCCGCCGGCATGCAGCTCGGTCATCACCACTTCGGCGGTGGACCGTTTTTCCTCGTCTTCCGGATGAATGTCGGTCGGGATGCCGCGGCCGTTGTCGGCCACGCTGATCGAGTTGTCCGGATGGATTATGATGGAGATTTCGTCGCAGTGTCCCGCCAGGGCCTCGTCGATCGCGTTATCGACCACCTCGAATACCATGTGGTGCAGGCCGGTGCCGTCGCTAGTATCGCCGATATACATGCCCGGACGTTTGCGTACGGCCTCAAGTCCCTTGAGGACCTTAATGCTGTTGCCGTCGTATTCGTTTCCGGTACGCGGTTCTTTGTCGCTCATTGTTTCTCTTTTCTCTGTTGCTTTTTGGTTTGCTTAGATCCGCATCGGCATCACGACATAACGGAAATCGTCGCGGCCCGGTAACGTGATCAGCATGCTGCTGTTGGCGTCGCCGAAGGAGCAGGTGACTTTCCCTGGAGGCACATTGCTGAGCACGTCGAGGAGGTAGGTGACGTTGAAACCCACATCCAGGGGGTCACCGCTGAATTCGACTTCGAGTTCCTCTTGGGCCTCTTCCTGCTCGTTGTTGCTGCAGGAAATGCGCAGACTGTCCTTGGTCAGCATCCAGCGCACGCCGCGGAATTTTTCGTTGGACAGGATGGCGGCACGCTGCAGGGCGCGCTGCAGTTCATCTCGGTCCAGTGCAATGTGCTTTTCGTAATTACTGGGAATGACGCGCTGATAATCGGGGAACTTGCCGTCGATGACCTTGGTGGTCAGATCGACTTCGCCAAAACGGAAACGCACCTGATTGGCATGAATCGCCACATCCAGAGGATCATCGTTGTCGTTCAGCTGACGGGCGAGTTCCAGAATGGCTTTGCGCGGCAGGATAACTTCGGTTTTTTCCTGCTCGGCTGACAGTGCGGTAACGGCATAGCTCAAACGGTGCCCATCGGTGGCCACCACACGCAGATCCTTGCCTTCGGTCACCAGCAGCAAGCCGTTCAGGTAGTAGCGGATGTCCTGCTGCGCCATGGCGTATTGCACCAGCGCCAGCAGCTTTCGTGTAACTCCCTGGGAAATCCTGAAGCTGCTCTGCGGCTTGCCCGCATCGGCCAGCGCCGGAAAGTCAGTTGCCGGCAGGGTCTGCAGGTTGAAGCGGCTTTTGCCGGTTTTCACCTGAAGGCGGTTGTTTGCCAGTTCCAGAGCGACGTCGCTGCCGTCAGGCAATGCACGAAGAATATCGACCAGCTTGCGCGCTGAAACCGTGACGGCCAGTGTCTCGCCGGCTTTTTTATCCATCGCGCTGGAAGTTGCGATCTGCAGTTCCAGATCGGTGGCGACAAAACGCAGGCTGTCTTCATGCCTTTCGATCAATACATTAGACAGGATAGGCAGCGTATGTCGCCGTTCAACGATGCCAGTGACAGCTTGTAGCGGTTTGAGTAGGGTATCTCGCGGGAGTTGGACGAGTTTCATATTAATAGTTTCTTTTAAAAAGAATAGTAATAGCTAATAGAGAGGCTCGTTTGCTGTTGAAATCTTACTTTAACGCTTGATTGCAAAGCATTTATCGTCATCCTGAATCTCTGTTAAAGCTGGGGATTGCCTGTGGAAAAAAAAGGATGAAATAACGACCGGACAGCCATTTCATTAGTTATGCACAAAGTATGCACCCGTCATCAACTGCGTAATACCTTCAGCAAAGAAGCAATATCGCTCGTGATGTCTGTACTGCTGCCACGCAGTTCTGCGATCTTGCGGCAGGCATGCAATACCGTTGTGTGGTCGCGTCCGCCAAACGCTTCGCCGATGTCCGGGAGGCTCATCTGCGTCAGTTCCTTGGCTAGGGCCATGGCAACCTGGCGGGGACGTGCGACATTACGCGTGCGTTTTTTCGAATACATCTCGGACACTTTGATCTTGTAATAGTCCGCAACGGTTTTCTGGATGTTCTCGATGCTGACCTGCCGGCTTTGCGAAGCGAGCACGTCGCGCAGTGCTTCGCGCGCCAGATCTACGGTGATCGGTTGCCCGGTGAACCGGGAATAAGCTAACACCCGTTTCAGCGCACCTTCCAGTTCACGGATATTGGATTGAATGTGTTTGGCAATAAAGAAAGCCACGTTTTCATCCAGCGCCAAGCCATCGGCACCGGCTTTTTTCAGCAGGATGGCAACACGCATTTCGAGTTCGGGTGGTTCCACCGCTACCGTCAAGCCCCAACCGAAGCGGGAAATCAGGCGGTTCTCGATACCGGAAATTTCCTTAGGGTAGGTATCGCAGGTGATGATCACCTGCTTGTGAGCCTCAACCAGGGCGTTGAACGCATAGAAGAATTCTTCCTGCGTGCGGTTCTTGCCGCTAAAAAACTGGATGTCATCGATCAGCAGCAGATCGAGCGAGTGGTAATAGCGTTTGAAATCGTCAAAGGCCTTGTGTTGATAGGCACGCACCACGTCAGAGACATATTGCTCGGCGTGGATATAGCGGATCTTGCTTTCCGGCGCGTGAGCGCGCAAGTGATTGCCGATGGCGTGGATTAAATGCGTTTTGCCGAGCCCGACACCGCCGTAGACGAACAGCGGGTTGTAGGCTGAGCCGGGTTTTTCCGCCACCTGACGTGCGGCCGCCCGTGCCAGATCGTTGGCTTTACCCGTGACAAAGGTATCGAAGGTGAATCCGGGATTCAGACGCGAAATGTCGCGTAAGGGAGGTGCTGGCTTTACCGCCGGCATTTCCGGCGCAGCTGCGGCGGGCACTGCAACGGCGGCACCCCGTTCTGCGAGAACCAGATCCACCGTTGCTTCGTCGCCCAGACGTTCGCGGGCCAGCTCCAGAATCCGCGCGTGGAAGCGGTCGCGCACCCAGCGCTGGACAAAACCGTTGGGTGCAGTGATCGTAACCCGCGAGCCGGAAACTCCACATTGAAGCGGCTGTATCCAGGTGACAAACTGCTGTTGCCCGATCTCTTGCGCAAAAAGCGAGAGACAGTGTTGCCAGAATTCGTTCATTCGTCCCTATCGGGCGGAGCGGAGTTAGCGTGGGTGGGGCGGAAATTTGACCCCTGATTTTACCCCTTATTGCCGAAGCCAACCAAACGTACGGCGACATTCTGGCGGAGGGACTGGAAAAGCCGTTTTACGCGTACGTTGACACAGTGGGGGCGGCCCGTGTCTAATGTCGGGTTTTCCAGAACACCAAATCAGGAACCACCATGAAGCGCACCTATCAACCGTCCAAAACGCGTCGCCAGCGGACCCACGGGTTTCGTGTGCGCATGAAAACGCGCGGCGGCCGCGCTGTCATCCGTGCGCGCCGCGCAAAAGGGCGGGCTCGCCTCAGCGTTTGACCAGTCCGGGGGATGGCAATATCCCCCGCACGCGCCCGGGTCGTCTGACGAAACCGGCGCAGTTTGAGGCTGTACTCGCCGGCGGACGCATGAATGGCAGCCGTACTTTTGTGGTCAGGGCTCTGCCCAACATCGAAAATGGCCCGCGTCTTGGCCTGATCGTCGGCAAAAAAGCGGCACCGAGATCCGTCGACCGCAACCGGGTCAAACGGTTGGCCAGAACCGTACACCGGCAACTGGCCGCCGAACTCGGCGATCTGGATGTCGTCGTTCAGCTCAGGGGAAGTCCTCGCAACCGTGATAACGCAGCATTGTTGAAGGAGTTGGAGGATCTGTTGCGCGGACTGGTGTCATAACCGGCCCCCAGGCGCTGCAGCTCTTCGCAAAGAGGCTTATGGATTCACGACGGCTGATTCTCTTCTTTGTGTTCACGATGTCAGTATTCCTGCTGTATGAAGGCTGGCAGCGGGATCAGTTGGCTACTAAAACTGCGGCGGTCGCCCCGGCCCCTGGCGCGGTGCCAACCCAAAGCGGCAGCACGCCGGCCGCAGTGCCGGTGCCTGCGGCCGCACCTGCACCGCTTGCCGTTACCGCCCCGGTCGCGCCCGCCGCCGTGCTTACCCGCGACGGCAAAACCATCAAAGTGGAAACCGATCTGTATTTCGCCGAGATCAGTGCAACCGGCGGTGATCTGGTCAGCCTGCGTTTCAAGAAACACGGCGGTACGCTAGATCCCAAAAAGAATTTTGTGCTGTTCAACCGTGATACCGACCATATGTATGTCGCGCAATCCGGACTGATCGGCGCCGGTCTGCCCAACCACCAGACCGCTTATGTGGCCAAGGCCGAGGAATACAAGCTGGCTGACGGTGCAGACCTGCTGGAGATCCGGCTCGAAGCGACCGGCGTCAAGTCGGCCAAAACCTATCGTTTCCAGCGCAACAGCTATGTCATCGACATTGCCCATGAGCTGACCAATACCGGAACAGCGCCGCTGGAAGCCTCCGGTTATTTCCAGCTGGTGCGAGATTCCAAACTACCGGAGGGCGATTCCTCGATGGTGCCGACCTATACCGGTCCGGCGGTTTACACCGACAAGGAAAAATTCCAGAAGGTTGCTTTCGGCGACATCGACAAGGGTAAAGCGCCGTATCCGAAAAACAGCAATGACGGCTGGATCGGCATGCTGCAACATTATTTCCTCGGCGCCTGGCTGCCCAAGGGCAACACGTCGCGCGAGTTCTACACGCGCCAGCTGCAGCAGGGACTTTATGCCGCCGGCGTGATTCTGCCGGTCGGCAGCATTGCTCCCGGCGCCAGCGCGTCGATTTCCGTGCCGCTGTATGCCGGGCCGCAGGAACAACACAAGCTCGCAGCCTTGGCACCGGGACTGGATCTCGCGGTGGACTACGGCTGGCTGACGGTGATTGCCGTTCCCCTGTTCTGGGTTCTGCAGTGGATCCACGGAATGGTCGATAACTGGGGTGTTGCGATCATCCTGCTCACCGTCCTGATCAAATTGCTGTTCTATCCCTTGTCGGAAGCCAGCTATCGCTCGATGGCGAAGATGCGTGTCGTCGCGCCGAAAATGCAGCGGCTGAAGGAACAGTATGGCGAGGACCGCCAGCGCATGCAGCAGGCGATGATGGAGCTCTATAAGACTGAGAAGATCAATCCGCTGGGCGGCTGTCTGCCGATCGTGGTGCAGATCCCCGTGTTCATTGCCCTGTATTGGGTCTTGCTGGGCAGCGTGGAAATGCGTCAGGCACCGTTCGCGTTGTGGGTGACGGATCTGTCGGCACCGGACCGCTTCTTCAACGAACTGTTCAATTTCTCGTTCTTCGGTTATCCCATCGGGCTGCTGCCGATCATGATGGGCGCAACGATGATCATCCAGACGCGGCTCAATCCGGAACCGCCGGATCCCGTGCAGGCGAAAGTGATGAAGATCATGCCGGTGGCATTCAGCATCTTCTTCTTTGTTTTCCCTGCAGGCCTGGTGCTGTACTGGCTGGTGAACAACGTGCTCTCGATCGCGCAGCAGTGGCATATCAACCGCTTGATCGATGGCGGCAAAGCCGCGGCGCACAAGTCGTAATTCCGCGGCGTTATACTCGCCGCGCATGACTCAGCGCGACATCATCGCTGCAATCGCCACTGCCCCCGGGCGCGGTGGTATCGGTGTCGTGCGCATCTCCGGACGCGATCTCCTGCGCTTCGTTTCTGACCTGGTTTCAAAACCGCTGCAAGCGCGTCGTGCCGTACTCACGGCGTTTCGTGATAGCGCCGGCGAATCCATCGACGAAGGTATTGCGCTGTTTTTTCCTGCGCCTCATTCGTATACCGGTGAAGATGTCATCGAGTTGCAGGGACACGGCGGTCCTGTGGTCATGCGCCAGCTGCTGCAACGATGCGTTGAATTGGGCGCACGTCTGGCACGCCCGGGCGAATTTACTGAACGCGCTTATCTCAACGGCCGCATGGACCTGGCGCAGGCCGAGGGGGTCGCCGATCTGATTGAGGCCTCGACGGCCTTGGCCGCGCGTGCCGCCTTACGCTCCCTGCAGGGTAATTTTTCTGAATTAATACAAGAACTTGCGTCAAAAATCGTCGCTTTGCGCACCTTGCTCGAAGCCACGCTGGATTTTCCCGAGGAGGAAGTCGAATTCCTGACCGCCGGACGCGCCGCGGACCAGCTCACCGCAATCCGTGAGCAACTGGAACGGGTCATTGCTTCAACGCGGCAGGGCAGCCTGCTGCGCGAAGGGATTCAGGCCGTACTGATCGGCGAGCCCAACGTCGGCAAATCCAGCCTGCTGAACCGGCTGGCCGGCGAGGACGTCGCCATCGTCACCGATGTGCCCGGTACCACGCGGGACGCCGTGCGCGAGCAGATCGACATCGATGGCCTGCCGGTGCACATCATCGATACCGCCGGCCTGCGTGAGACCGATGATGCCGTTGAGCGAATTGGTATCAGCCGCACCTGGACGCAGATTGAAAAAGCTGATCTGGCCTTGGTGGTCTCGGATACTGCCGGAGCCAATGACTCCGGCCATCAGGCGATCATTGACCGTCTGCCGGCGGGGCTGGCGCGTATCCGCGTGCTCAACAAGATTGATCTGTCCGCACGACCAGCCGGCCGCGAAACCTGCGGTAATGAGGACCAGGTCTGGGTCTCCGCAAAAACCGGCGCTGGTTTGGATCAGCTGAAGCAGGCGATTTGGGACCGAGCCGGCTGGCATCCCTCGGGAGAAGGGCTGTTCACCGCGCGCGCGCGCCATATGGCCGCCTTGCAATCCGCCCAGGCCCATCTTGCGCAAGCGGCGGCTCAGACCCGCCATCTGGAGTTGTACGCCGAGGAATTGCGGCTGGCTCACGAAGCACTGTGTGCCATCACCGGTGAATTTACTCCTGATGATCTGCTCGGCGAAATTTTCTCCAAGTTCTGTATCGGCAAGTAGCAGGGCCTAGGGGTGTTCCACGTGGAACATCCGGTTTGGTCAGAATCCCGCCTAAACCCATGTTTCACGTGGAACATGGGTTTTTGACCGATCCTCGCGCTTTCGCTGCACGGCCAAACTGGGCTATCATTCGCGCCCGGCCCCGGGGGCAGGCGGCAGTCCCAGATCGCAGCGCACCCAATGACGCAATATCCTGAAAAATTTGACGTAATCGTAATCGGCGGCGGTCACGCCGGTACCGAGGCGGCGCTGGCCAGCGCACGCATGGGACGTCGTACGCTGTTGCTGACCCATAGCGTCGAAACCCTGGGTCAGATGTCCTGCAATCCCTCGATCGGCGGCATCGGCAAAGGTCATCTGGTCAAGGAAGTCGACGCCATGGGCGGCGCGATGGCGGCCGCCACGGACGAGGCTGGCATCCAGTTCAGGATCCTTAACTCCCGCAAGGGCCCCGCAGTGCGCGCCACGCGCGCCCAGGCCGACCGCGTGCTCTATCGCCAGGCCATCCGCAGCCGCATCGAGAACCAGCCCAATCTGAGCGTGTTTCAGCAAGCTGTCGACGATCTGATCGTGCAGGGCGACCGGGTCACCGGCGTGGTCACCCAGATCGGCCTGCGTTTCGAGGCCCGTGCCGTGGTGCTGACTGCCGGCACTTTCCTGTCCGGCCTGATCCACGTCGGCCTGCAGAACTATCAGGGCGGCCGCGCCGGCGATCCGCCGTCCGTCAGTCTGGCAGCACGCCTGCGCGAACTGAAGCTGCCGGTCGGGCGGCTGAAGACCGGTACGCCGCCGCGCATCGACGGCCGCACCATCGATTTTTCGCGACTGACCGAGCAGCCCGGAGACGACCCGGCGCCGGTGTTTTCCTTTCTCGGCCGGCGTGAGCAACATCCGCGGCAGGTGCCGTGCTGGATCACTCATACCAATGAGCGCACGCATGACGCGATCCGCGGCGGGCTGGACCGCTCGCCGATGTTCACCGGTGTGATCGAGGGTGTCGGACCGCGTTACTGTCCGTCGATCGAAGACAAGATCCATCGTTTTGCCGACAAGTCTTCGCACCAGATTTTCCTCGAGCCTGAAGGCCTGACGGTTCACGAGTATTACCCCAATGGCATTTCCACCAGTCTGCCTTTCGACGTGCAACTGGCGGTGGTGCGCTCAATCCCGGGTCTTGAACAAGCGCATATCACCCGGCCCGGCTATGCGATTGAATATGACTACTTCGATCCACGCGGGCTGAAGGCTTCGCTGGAAACCAAGGCGATCGCCGGGCTGTTTTTTGCCGGTCAGATCAACGGCACCACCGGTTACGAAGAAGCGGCTGCGCAGGGTTTGCTGGCCGGCATCAATGCTGGTCTGCTGGCATCGGAACAGGATTCCTGGCACCCGACCCGCGATCAGGCGTATCTCGGCGTGCTGGTCGATGACCTGATTACCCGCGGCGTTTCCGAGCCCTACCGCATGTTCACCAGCCGCGCTGAATACCGCTTGTCCTTGCGAGAAGACAACGCTGATTTGCGCCTGACCGAGATCGGCCGGCGCCTCGGTGTGGTTGACGATCAGCGCTGGGAAACCTTCGCCCGCAAGCGCGAGGAAGTCGCGCTGGAGCAGGAGCGACTGAAGACGATCTGGGTCAATCCACAGATTTTGCCAGAACAGCAAGCTATTGATTTAATTGGTAAATCATTAGAACGTGAGTATTCACTGTCGGATTTGCTCCGGCGCCCCGAGGTCAGCTACATCAGCCTGATGGCTTTACCCGGTGCGGGCCCCGGGACCACCGATCCGCAGGTCGCCGAGCAGGTGGAAATCCAGGCCAAGTATCAGGGCTATATCGATCGCCAGAAAACCGAAATCGAGCATCGCGCGCGACAGGAAGATCTGCGGCTGCCGGCGGATCTGGATTACGCACAGGTGCGCGGCCTGTCGATCGAAGTCCAGCAAAAACTCAATCGCGCCAAACCGGAAACCGTTGGTCAGGCTTCGCGCGTGTCCGGGGTGACGCCGGCCGCGGTTTCAGTATTGCTGGTGCATCTGAAACGCAGCGCCGCGGCACTAAAGAAAAGCGCATGAGTCTCGCCGCGGATCTGGCTGCGGGCATTGCCGCATTGGGCATTTCCGTGCCGGCGGATGCGCAACAGCGTCTACTCGACTACCTCGCGCTGATCGGCAAATGGAACAAGGCCTACAACCTGACAGCAGTGCGTGAGCCGAAAAAAATGCTGACGCATCACCTGCTCGATTCGCTGGCCGTGTTGCCGCATGTGCATGGCCCGCGCGTGCTGGATGTCGGCACCGGTGCCGGGCTGCCCGGTATTCCGCTGGCGCTGGCGCGGCCTGATTGGCAGATCACCCTGCTCGATTCCAATCAGAAAAAAACCACATTCCTGCGCCAGGCCATGATCGAACTCCAACTCGGCAACGTCGAGGTAGCCTGTGCGCGCGTCGAAGCCTGGTCTGCGCCGCAGCCCTTCAATACGGTGGTATCACGCGCGTTTTCGGAAATTTCCGAATTTCTCGCGCTGGCCGGAAAACATTGTGTAAAAGACGGCGTGATGATTGCGATGAAGGGGATTTATCCCCGGGACGAACTGGCGCATCTGCCGAGCGAATTCAATTTGCGCAGCGTGGTGACGCTGAACGTGCCGGGTCTCGGCGCGGAGCGTCACGCCGCCCTGCTTCAACTCGCGGCGGCGGCCTGATGCGCATCATCGCCATCACCAACCAGAAAGGCGGCGTCGGCAAAACCACGACGGGCGTCAATCTCGCGGCGAGTCTCGCTGCCATGCAGCGCCGCGTGTTGCTGGTCGATCTGGATCCGCAGGGCAATGCCACGATGGGCAGCGGCGTCGACAAACGCAGCCTCGCGGCGACGGTGTATCACGTGTTGCTCGGCGAAAAACAGGTTGCCGAAGTGCGTCAGCGCGCGGCGAATGCCGGTTATGACGTGTTGCCCTCAAACCGCGAACTCGCCGGCGCTGAAGTGGAACTCGTCGATATCGAACACCGCGAAACCCGGCTCAAGGATGCGCTGCTGTCGGTCGCATCCGAATATGATTTCATTCTGATCGATTGCCCGCCGGCGCTGAATCTGCTGACGGTCAACGGACTGACTGCGGCGCAGGCGGTAATGATCCCGATGCAATGCGAGTACTACGCGCTCGAAGGTTTGTCGGATCTGGTCGGCACCATCAAACGCGTGCGCGCCCATCTCAATCCGGATCTCGAAATCGAAGGTCTGCTGCGAACGATGTACGACCCGCGCAATACGCTGGCGCAACAGGTGTCGGCACAGCTGCTACAGCACTTCGGTGACAAGGTTTACCGCACGGTGATTCCGCGCAATGTGCGTTTGGCCGAAGCGCCCAGCCACGGCCTGCCGGCGCTGGAGTTTGACCGGGCTTCCAAAGGGGCGCAGGCCTATCTGGCTTTGGCGGGTGAAATGTTGAACCGTAGCGAAGCGCGCACCGAAAAAACGACGTAAGTATCTGTTAATAAAGGTTTTATATGGTCAAGATCAAAGGTTTGGGGCGCGGCCTCGACGCCCTGCTTGGTGGTGATAACGATGCGCCTGCCGCCGCAGCAGGCGGCGACGCGATCAATACGCTGCCGGTCAGCGCGCTGCAGCCCGGCAAGTACCAGCCGCGCACGCGCATGGACCAGGAAGCGTTGAATGCACTGGCGGCATCGATCAAGGCCCAGGGCATCATGCAGCCGATCCTGGTGCGGCCGGTCGGCGACGGCAAACACGAAATCATTGCCGGCGAACGGCGTTGGCGCGCGGCACGTATTGCCGGCTTGAGCAGCGTGCCGGTGCTGGTGCGCAACGTGCCCGACCAGCAGGCGCTGGCGGTGGCGCTGATCGAGAACATCCAGCGCGAAGACCTCAACGCGCTCGAAGAAGCCGCCGGCATTGATCGCCTGATCCGTGAGTTTTCCTTGACGCATCAGGCCGTAGCTGACGCCGTCGGCAAGTCACGTACGACAGTAACCAACCTGCTGCGTCTGCTCGATCTGCCACCGCCTGTGCGTGAGTTGCTGGCGCAGGGCCAACTCGAAATGGGCCATGCCCGTGCCCTGCTGGTCCTGCCTGCCGATCAGCAGATTGCACTGGCTCGTGAAGCCGCTGCGAAAGGCTGGTCGGTGCGCGAAGTGGAACGGTGCGTCGGTGCCGGGCTCAAGAAAAACACCCCTGCCGGCAAGCGCCCTGCGCGCAAGGACCGTGACGTTGCCCGCCTTGAGGAAGAGGTATCGAACCGGCTGGGCACCACGGTGCAGATCAAGACCGGATCCCGCGCCGGCAGCGGCAGCGTAGTGATTGCTTACCGGACGCTGGAACAGCTGGATGCGCTGCTGTCGCGGTTCAAATGAACACATGCGCCGCACCGCAACATTATTTGACGCTACTTCGCGGTTAATTGTAAAATTTAAGGATTTTCTGAGTCTGCCCCGGTCGTTTTTAATTGCGGAGGGCGCAGGATGATCGCGGTAGTCGCTGCAGTTCAGGCTGCGATTTTGGGGGTAATAGCCGTACTCGCGTGGTGGATGTCGGGCGCCGAAATGGCGCAATCCATTGCGGCGGGCGGCGGGTGTGCGTGGGCCGGAACGCTGGCTTACGCGGTCGGACAGAAGCTGGTTCCGGGACGCAGTGCATCGCGGGTGCTGTGGAGCCATCTGACCGGCGAGGTTGCAAA
Organism: Burkholderiales bacterium; assembly: GCA_030833315.1. Taxonomy (GTDB): domain Bacteria; phylum Pseudomonadota; class Gammaproteobacteria; order Burkholderiales; family SG8-41. Next base: position 6,319 of record JAURHM010000002.1, on the reverse strand, counting down.
AATTGCTGTTGCGCTGGGCCTGCTGTTCTGGGGGCTGAGTGCGGACCGGGGGTTTGCGGCCGGGCCGTTTCTTGCAGGTTTCATTGTGGCGTTGCTGGCTTACCCGCTGGCAATGCCGCTGTTAAAAAGTAAGTAAAAGAGATCAATCGTGGTCATCATGGCAGCCGGTCAGGGCCCCCACAACGCGGGCGAATACATTGGCCACCACCTAACCAATCTGCGGTTCGGTGAAGGTTTCTGGACTTTCAATCTCGACACCATCCTGATGGGCTGGTTTACCGGCTTGCTCGGTATCGGCGCGTTTTATCTGGTGGCACGGCGTGCCACCAGCGGCGTTCCCGGTCCGGTGCAGGGTTTTGTCGAACTGATTGTCGAGTTTGTTGATGAAACCGTCAAAGGCGTGTTTCCCGGCGACCGCAAATTCCTCGCACCGCTGGCCCTGACGATTTTCGTCTGGGTGTTCATGATGAACCTGATGGACCTCTTGCCCATCGACTGGGTGGCGACGGCCACCGGCGCTGCCGGACTGCACCAATGGAAACCGGTGCCAACGACCGACCTGAACACCACGTTCGCGATGTCGCTGACGATTTTCATCCTGACGATCTTCTTCAGCTTCAAAGCCAAGGGTGCCGGCGGCTTTGTGCACGAACTCTTTACTGCGCCGTTCGGCGGCCATCCGCTGCTGTGGATCCCGAACCTGGTGCTGAACATCATTGAATACCTGTCGAAGCCGGTGTCACTGGCGATGCGACTGTTCGGCAATATGTATGCCGGAGAACTGATTTTCATGCTGCTCGGCCTGCTCGGCACTCTGGCTGCCGTTTCCGGCGGCGGTGTGGTCGCCGGTGCCGCCGCAGGCGTGCTGTATTGGGGCTGGGCGGTCTTTCACATCCTGATCATCCTGCTGCAGGCTTTCATTTTCATGGTGCTGTCGTGCGTGTATATCGCGATGGCGCACGAACACCATTGATGCAGGATCGCTGAACGACTTCAACGCAATTCGCCGTATACCGTATTTAATTCGCAGCAATTACTTTGTTATAGAGAAAGGGAAATTCAAATGGAACAATTCGCCGCCGTCATTCAAGGCTACACCGCGCTGGGCATCGGCATCATCATCGGCCTCGGTGCTATCGGCGCCTGTATCGGCATCGGCATCATGGGCAGCAAGTTTCTTGAAGCCGCCGCCCGTCAGCCGGAACTGATCCCGCAACTGCAAAAGTTCATGTTCCTGCTGGCCGGCCTGATTGACGCCGCCTTCCTGATCGGTGTCGGTATCGCGATGTTCTTCGGCTTTGCCAACCCGCTGCTCGGCGTTCTGGCCAAGTAACCGGCCCTCTGACCGACCACAGCCATGAACATCAACGCCACCCTGTTTGTCCAGGCGCTGTCGTTTGCGGCGCTGATCTGGTTCTCGGTCCGTTTCGTGTGGCCGATGATCACCGACGCGATGGACGAGCGTACAAAGCGCATCGCCGACGGCCTTGCTGCGGCCGAAGCCGGCAAGCAATCGCTGGAGCGTTCGGCCAAGCAGGCCGACGAGGCGATTGCCCAGGCCCGCGGACGCGTGACTGAAATTCTGGCCCAGGCCGAAAAGCGCGCCAGCCAGATGATCGAAGAAGCCAAGGCTTCCGCCAAGGTCGAAGGCGACCGTCTGGTGGCCGGCGCCAAGGCTGAAATCGAACAGGAAGTCGCCCGAGCGCGCGAGACGCTGCGGACCCAGGTTGCGGCGCTTGCCGTAGCCGGTGCCGAGCAGATTCTCAAACGCGAAGTCGACGCCAAGGCTCATGCCGACCTGATTGCCGCCGTGCAGAAACAGCTCTGATTCCGATATGGCCGAACCCGTCACCATTGCCCGACCCTACGCTGAAGCGGCGTTCAAGCTCGCCCGCGAGCAGAATGCGCTGTCCGCATGGTCAGATGCGCTTGAACTGATCAACGCCGTTGTTGCCGATGCCCAGATTGCAGCACTGATTGATGCTCCGAATGTCGGGGCCGCCCAGCTGGAGGGTGTGATCATCGGTGCTGTCGGCAAAAACCTTTCCGGTGAGGCGCGAAACTTCGTGCAGGTGCTGGTACAGAACCGCCGCCTCGGCCTGATCGTGCAGATCCGCGACATGTATGAAGCGCTACGCCGTGACCATGAAGGTGCGATGGAAGCGACCGTGGTTTCGGCATTGCCGCTGGCAGACGGCCAGCTGCAGTCGCTGGTAGCGACGCTGGAAATGAAATACGGCCGCAAGATCACGGCCAAAGTCGAACTCGATCCGAAACTCATCGGCGGCCTGAAAATCGTGGTCGGCGACAAAGTCATTGATGCAACGGTGCGCGGCAAGCTGGATGCGATGGCCGCCGCGCTTACCCACTAAGGTATTAGGAGCAACACATGCAACTCAATCCTTCCGAGATCAGCGAACTCATCAAAAGCCGGATTCAGAATCTGGCGGGGACCACCGAAGCACGCACCCAGGGCACGGTGATTTCGGTGACCGACGGTATCTGCCGCATTCACGGTCTGGCCGACGTGATGCAGGGCGAGATGCTGGAATTCCCGAAAAACACCTTCGGCCTCGCACTGAACCTCGAGCGTGACTCGGTCGGCGCGGTGATTCTGGGTGAATACGAACACATCTCCGAAGGCGACGTGGTCAAGACCACGGGCCGCATTCTCGAAGTGCCGGTGGGCCCCGAGCTGATCGGCCGCGTCGTCAACTCGCTGGGCCAGCCGATCGACGGCAAGGGTCCGGTCAATGCGAAACTGACGGACGTGATCGAAAAGGTTGCGCCGGGCGTGATCGCGCGTAAGTCGGTGTCGCAACCGGTGCAGACCGGCCTGAAGTCGATTGACGCGATGGTGCCCGTCGGCCGCGGCCAGCGCGAGCTGATCATCGGCGACCGCCAAACCGGCAAGACTGCAGTGGCGCTCGACACCATCATCAACCAGAAGGGCAAGGACCTGATCTGCATTTACGTCGCAATCGGTCAGAAAGCCTCTTCGATCAAGAACGTAGTGCGCAAGCTCGAAGAACACGGCGCGATGGAATACACCATCGTCGTTGCTTCCTCGGCTTCCGAATCGGCGGCGATGCAGTTCATCGCCCCCTACTCCGGCTGCACGATGGGCGAATACTTCCGTGACCGCGGCCAGGACGCGCTGATCATTTATGACGATCTGACCAAACAGGCCTGGGCCTACCGTCAGGTCTCGCTGCTGCTGCGCCGCCCGCCGGGCCGCGAAGCCTACCCCGGCGACGTGTTTTATCTGCACTCGCGTCTGCTCGAGCGTGCGGCCCGCGTCAACGAAGATTACGTGGAAGCCTTTACCAAGGGCGCCGTCAAAGGCAAGACCGGTTCACTGACCGCACTGCCGGTGATTGAAACCCAAGCCGGTGACGTGACAGCGTTCGTACCGACCAACGTGATTTCGATTACCGATGGCCAGATCTTCCTCGAGACCGATCTGTTCAACGCAGGTATCCGTCCCGCGATCAACGCCGGTATTTCGGTATCGCGCGTCGGCGGTGCTGCGCAAACCAAGATCATCAAGAAACTGGGCGGCGGTGTGCGTCTGGCGCTGGCCCAGTATCGCGAACTCGCGGCTTTCGCGCAGTTTGCCTCAGACCTTGACGAAGCCACCCGCAAGCAGCTGGAGCGCGGCCGTCTGGTCACCGAACTGATGAAGCAGCCGCAATACCGTCCGCTGCAGGTCTGGGAAATGGCGCTGACGCTGTTCGCGGTCAACGGCGGTTACTTTGACGATGTCGATGTCAAGAAAGCGCTGGCAGCCGAGAATTCGATGCGCGACTACATTCAGTCCAAGTTCGGTGATCTGGTGAAACGCATTGAAGACACCAAGGATCTCAGCAAGGACGACGAAGAAAAGCTGAACGCCGCGATCAAGGACTGGAAGCAGAACGGTTCCTACTAAGCGCGACCAAAAAGTTAATTAACCGTTTAAAAACAGACACTTAAAACATGGCTGGCTCGAAGGAAATCCGCACCAAGATCAAGAGCGTGCAAAACACGCGCAAGATCACCAAGGCGATGGAAATGGTCGCGGCCTCGAAAATGCGGCGCGCCCAGGAGCGCATGCGCGCGACGCGGCCGTACGTCGAAAAGATCCGCAACATCGCAGCCAACATCAGTCACGCCAACCCCGAGTACCGCCATCCCTTCCTGGTGTCGCGTGATTCGGTGAAGCGTGTCGGCATCATTGTTGTCACCACCGACAAGGGTCTCTGCGGCGGCCTCAACACCAATGCCCTACGTCTTGCGATGAACAAGATCAAGGAACTGGAAGCCCAGGGCGAGGAAATCGAAGTCTGCACGATCGGCAACAAGGGCCTGGGTTTCATGCAGCGCCTTGGCGCGCAAATCAGTTCGCAGGTGACCGGCCTCGGCGACAAGCCGCATATGGACAACCTGATCGGTGCGGTCAAAGTGATGCTCGACGGGTATACCAACGACCGTTTCGACCGCCTGCTGATCATCTACACCAAGTTCATCAACACGATGAAGCAGGAAGCGGTGGTTGAACAGGTGCTGCCGCTCGCCGGCGACGCGCTCGGCGTACCCGCCGGTACCTGGGACTACATCTATGAGCCGGACGCTCAGGGTGTGCTGGATCAGGTGTTGACCCGTTACATTGAATCGCTGATTTACCAGTCGGTGGCCGAGAACATGGCCTCCGAGCAATCGGCACGGATGGTCGCGATGAAGGCGGCTTCGGACAATGCCGGCAGCGTGATCGACGAATTGACACTGATTTACAACAAGACGCGGCAAGCTTCCATTACCAAGGAGCTGTCGGAGATTGTCGGCGGCGCAGCAGCAGTTTGACGCTAACGCACGATCTGATTGTTTGACGACATTTTGATTTAGGGATTGACCATGAGCCAGGGAAAAATCGTTCAATGTATCGGCGCGGTGATTGACGTCGAGTTTGCGCGCGACCAAATGCCGCACATCTATGACGCTCTTACCATGGATGGCACGGAACTGACGCTTGAAGTCCAGCAGCAGCTCGGCGACGGCATAGTGCGCACCATCGCGCTGGGGTCTTCCGACGGCCTGCGCCGCGGCATGATGGTGACCAATACCAAGGCGCCGATCTCGGTGCCGGTTGGCCCGAAAACACTGGGACGCATCATGGACGTACTGGGTCGCCCGATCGATGAAGTCGGCCCCATCGGTTCCGACAAGACCATGTCGATCCACCGCAAGGCGCCGACCTACGAAGAACTGTCGCCGTCGACCGACCTGCTGGAAACCGGCATCAAGGTTATCGATCTGGTCTGCCCCTTTGCCAAGGGCGGCAAGGTCGGCCTGTTCGGCGGTGCCGGCGTCGGCAAGACCGTGAACATGATGGAACTGATCAACAACATCGCCAAGGCGCACTCGGGCCTGTCGGTGTTTGCCGGTGTCGGTGAGCGTACCCGCGAAGGTAATGACTTCTATCACGAGATGATGGACGCCGGCGTCGTCAACAAGGACGACCTGTCGAAATCGAAAGTGGCGATGGTCTACGGCCAGATGAACGAACCGCCGGGCAACCGTCTGCGTGTGGCGCTGACCGGCCTGACCATGGCCGAAGCGTTTCGCGATGAAGGCCGTGACGTGCTGTTCTTCGTCGACAACATTTACCGTTACACCCTGGCCGGTACCGAAGTGTCGGCGCTACTCGGCCGGATGCCGTCGGCGGTGGGTTACCAGCCGACGCTGGCTGAAGAAATGGGCCGCCTGCAGGAACGCATTACCTCGACCAAGGTCGGTTCGATCACCTCGATCCAGGCCGTGTACGTGCCTGCCGACGACTTGACCGATCCGTCGCCCGCGACCACCTTCGGCCATCTCGATTCGACCGTCGTGCTGTCACGCGACATCGCATCGCTGGGTATTTACCCCGCAGTGGATCCGCTGGATTCGACTTCGCGCCAGCTCGATCCGCACGTCGTCGGTGAAGAGCACTACAACACCGCGCGCGCCGTGCAGGCGACCCTGCAGCGTTACAAGGAACTGCGCGACATCATCGCGATCCTGGGCATGGATGAACTGTCGCCGGAAGACAAACTGGCAGTGTCCCGCGCACGGAAAATCCAGCGCTTCCTGTCGCAGCCGTTCAGCGTCGCCGAGGTGTTCACCGGTTCGCCCGGCAAGTATGTGTCGCTGAAAGACACGATCAAGGGCTTCAAGATGATCGTCAGCGGCGAATGCGATGCGCTGCCCGAGCAGGCCTTCTACATGGTCGGCGGCATCGAAGAAGCCTTCGAGAAAGCCAAGACGCTGCAATAAGGCGTATCCGATATGACAACCCCTA